>JBKPJA010000165.1:0-7685 GCA_046730515.1 Actinomycetota bacterium
GCGGACCTGCTCTGGGAGGTCGCGCGTGACGGGGCCACCGCCTTCCACGCCGCGCTCGACGAGATCCCCGACGAGCTGCCCGCGACGGAGAAGATCAGGCTCGCGTTGCGCGCGCACCTGCGCGTCATCGCGCAGCAGCTCGACGTCGCCACCGTCTTCATTCGCGAGTGGCGCTACCTCGAGGGCGAGCGGCGCGACGAGTTCCTTGCGGAGCGGCGGCGCTACGAGGAACGGTTTCGCGCGCTCTTCCGCGAGGGACGCGAGCTCGGTGAGCTCCGGACGGACCTCGACGACGCGACGGCGACGTTGCTCGCGTTGTCGGCCGCCAACTGGGCGTACACGTGGCTTCGGCCCGACACGGAGACCGACGAGCTCGCCAATCGGTTCTACGGACTGCTGCTCGACGGCATGCGAGGGTATGCAACACGCGGCTGACTGATCGGGCGGTCGGCCCCTCCCTTCCGCAGCGGGGTGGCGGCGTGGCATCGTTGTCGGCATGGCTCACGCGACGTTGATCGTCAACCCGCTGGCGACGGGGGTCGACGAGCACCGGGTGGCGCGCATCGAGGAGACCCTCGGCCGCCACGCGGAGGTCGACACCCACTTCACGCAGCGGCGCGGGCACGCGACAGAGCTCGCCTACTCGGCCGCGTCTCTCGGAACCGACGCGATCTTCGTCTACTCGGGGGACGGCGGCTTCAACGAGGCCGTGAACGGGCTGGGTCGCAATGCGCCGCCCGTTGCATGTATTCCGGGCGGTGGGACGAGCGTTTTCCCGCGCACGCTCGGCTTGCCAAGAGATCCGGTTCGCGCCGCGGAGCAGCTCGCGGACGCGTTCGAGCGGCGTCGTGTCCGCACGATCTCCGTCGGACGGGTGAACGGACGCCGCTTCCTCTTCAACGCCGGGCTGCTCTTCGATGCAGAGCTCGTACGTCGCATCGAGGCGCACCGTTCGCGTGACGGGCGTCCTGGGGATGCGGCCTTTCTGGCAACACTCGCGAGGCTGATTGCCGAGCACCGCGGCCGCTTTGACCCGGCAATCGAGGTCGCGGGGCTCGGCCGGGTCGCGTTCCTCTTTGTCGCGAACGCGGATCCATACACGTACTTGGGTGCCCTTCCGGTTCATATCGCGCCCCGCGCACGACTCGACGCGGGGCTTGACGCGGTCGCGCCGGCGCGCGTCCGCCGTCGCGAAGTGCCGGCCCTGCTCAGCTACGTCATGACCGGGAAGTTGCGCCCGGGAGAGGTGCGAACGTTGCACGACGTCGATCGGATCGAAGCGCGTTGCGAGCGCCCGCTGCCGTTGCAAGCGGACGGAGAGGATCTCGGCGACGTCGCGAGTGCGGTGTTCGAGGCCGAACGGGCGGCAATCGGCGTCCTCGTTTAGTGCCCCAGGCACTGACGCTGGGATAATCTCGCCTCAATGGCCCAGGTTCTTCCCGCCGCGCGCGACCTGCGGCGCGTGATCGGCGACCCGGACGGGAACGGCGACCGTATCCTCGACGGGCTCGGCGAACAGGAGCTGCTCGATCTGTACCGCTCGATGGTGTTGCTACGCACGTACGACGAGCGCTCGCTCGTCTACCACCGGCAGGGGCGCATCGGCACCTACGCGATCTTTTGGAACCACGAGGCGATGCAGGCCGGCGCGGTGCACGCTCTCTCCGAAGAGGACTGGATCTTCCCGTCGTATCGCGAATCCGCGATCGGCGTGCTGCGCGGCATGCCACCGGCGACGGTGCTCTCGTGGTGGCGCGGACATCCGGCAGGTTGGTGGAATCCTCTCGACTACAACGTCGCGTCGATCTGCGTGCCGATCGGGACTCACGTTCCGCATGCAGCGGGGCTCGCGTGGGGGAAGAAGCTCAAGGGCGAGCACGCGTGCGCGATCGTGTTCTTCGGGGACGGAGCGACCTCGGAAGGTTCGTTCCACGAAGGCGCGAACTTCGCGGCGGTCACCGGCGCGCCGCTGATCCTCTTCTGCAACAACAACGGTTGGGCGATCTCGACGCCGCTCGACGCGCAGACGCGCGCGGAGACGCTGGCGGACAAGGCTGCGGGCTACGGCATGCCGGGCGTGCGCGTCGACGGGACGGACGTGCTCGCCTGCTACGAGGCGACGCGCGAGGCGGTCGAACGTGCGCGGCGCGATGAGGGGCCGACGTTGATCGAGGCGGTTAGCTACCGGACGATGCCGCATGCGACCGCCGATGATCCGCGGGCGTACATCGATGTCGAGCGCGTCGAGGAAGAGAAGAAGCGCGAGTGTCTCGGGCGCTACGAGGGCTACCTACGGCGGGCCGGGATCCTGCACGACGAGCTTGCGGAATCGATTCGTGCCGAGGCCGCCGAGGCCATGCGCGCGGGAATTGCAGCGGCGGAAGCAGAGCCTGCGGCCGACGTCGAGCTCGTGTTTGCGCACGCATACGTCGATCCTCCTGCGTCCTTCGGCTCGGATCTCGAGGAGCTGAGGCGGATCATTGGCTGAACGCTCCATCGTCGAGGCGATCAACGACGCGTTCCACGTCGAGCTCGAGCGCGACGGTTCGGTGCTCGTCATGGGCGAGGACGTCGGACGTGCAGGCGGCGTCTTTCGCGCGACTGCAGGACTGCGTGACCGCTTCGGACCTGATCGCTGCTTCGACACGCCGCTCGCCGAGGCGGGGATTCTCGGCACGGCTGTCGGCTTGTGCATGGCCGGCTGGCGACCCGTGTGCGAGATGCAGTACGACGCGTTCTCGTATCCCTGCCTCGATCAGCTGATTACGCACGTCGGCCGCTACCGATGGCGCACGGGCGGCAAGATGGAGTTCCCGCTCGTGGTGCGCATGCCCTACGGCGGCGGCGTGCGCGCTCCCGAGCTGCACGACGACTCGCCGGAGACGTACTACGTGCACACACCCGGTGTGAAGGTCGCGATTCCGTCGACGCCCGCCGACGCGAAAGGCCTGCTCGCGGCGGCGATCCGCGATCCCGATCCCGTGGTCATGCTGGAGCCGAAGCTCCACTACCGGACGCTGAAGGGAGAGGTGCCGGACGGGGAACACCTCGTCCCACTAGGTCGCGCGCGCGTCGCCCGCGAGGGAGACGACGTCACACTCGTCGCCTACGGTTCGATGGTGCCGGTGTGCGAGGCGGCGGCGGATGCGCTCGGCGATGTCTCGGCGGAGGTGCTCGATCTCCGGACGCTGAAGCCGCTCGACGAGGAAGCGCTGTTGGCGTCGGCGGCGAAGACAGGCCGCGTCGTGATCGTGCAGGAGGCGCCGCGCACGTGCGGCTACGCGGCAGAGCTGGCGGCAATCCTCGCGGAGAAGGCCATCCTCGACCTGCAGGGACCGGTGCTGCGGGTGACCGGCTACGACGTGCCGTACCCGTACTGGCAGCTCGAGGATGCGTACATGCCGTCGGCAGAGCGCGTCGTCGACGCAGTGCGCCGCCTCCTGGAGTTCTAGGTCCAGACGTGAGCGAACGAGCTCGGCCCGGCCAAGCCGGAGCTCCCGCTCGCCGTCCACAGACATCGTGCAGCAAGACGCGGCCTGAAGCCGAGCCTCTTGAAGAAACGTCACACTTCCGTCACGAACAACCGGTCCCTTTCAGACATTCCCAAGGGTCAGACCCTTGCAAGTCGCAAGGGTCAGACCCTTGCAAGTCGCGTGCGGCTTTGGCTCGAGCGGAGCGGTGACGGTTACCGCCTTCGCGACGCTGCGACCGAGGAGCTCGTACGCGACGACGACGAGCGCATCCACGTCGTCAGCGTCGCCGGTGTCTCCTTCCGCACCGACGAGTTGCAGGACGACGCGTTCGCGCCGGGCGAACGCCTCGCCCTCCTCGCGGAGCCGGACAACCAGCACGATCCTTATGCGATCGCGATCTGGGATGGGGCTCGGCGCAAGCAGGCCGGCTACGTTCCCGCCGAGATCGCGCGCGAGCTACGCGCCGACGAGTGGCAGGCGGTTTCTCTGTACGAGTTCGTCGAGGACGGCCAACGTGTCGGCCTGCGCGTTCTCCTTGCTCCCCGCGACTCATGGATCGGGACCCCGCGCGCTTGATCCACGAGATCCCGCTCGAGCGCCGCACCCTCCACGGCCACTTCTCTTCCGGTCTTCCGCCGATCCTGACGATCGACAGCGGCGACACGATCGCGTTCTCCTGCCTCGACGCGAGCTGGAACGTCGGTCCCGCCGAGAAGTTCGAGCCGCGCGATCCAAAGCTCGACGAAGGACATGCACTGATCGGGCCGATCGAGGTGCGCGGAGCGCGCGCGGGACAAACGCTCGAGGTGCGCATCGACGAGGTTCGTGTGGGCGAGTTCGGGTTCACCGTTGCAGCGGGGTGGTCGACGTGGCTCAACGACCGGCTCGAGGTCAGCGAAGGCCCAGACTGCCTCCTCCGCTGGGAGTTGGACGCGGACGCAGGTCGTGCACGCGACGAACGCGGCCTCGAGGTGGAGCTGCGTCCGTTCCTCGGCGTCATCGGGATGCCGCCGGACGAGCCAGGCGTCCACGCGACAGGTCCGCCGCGCAGGTGTGGCGGCAACATCGACTGCAAGGAGCTGGTCGCCGGTGCCAAGCTGTTCCTGCCAATCCCCGTCGACGGGGCGCTGTTCTCCGCCGGCGACGGCCACGGCCGGCAAGGGGACGGCGAGGCGTCGGGCACGGCGATCGAGTGTCCGATCGACCGCGCCGAGCTGACGCTCGTCGTTCGTGACGACCTCCCGTTGAAATGGCCGATCGCCTGGACGCCGAGCGAGTGGATCACGTTCGGATTCGGCGAAGATCTGAACGACGCGAGCGCGATTGCCCTTGACGGGATGCTTCGCCTGATCGAGCGGGAGCACGGTCTCGATCGGCGCTACGCACTCGCAGTCGCAAGCGTCGTCGTAGATGTCCGCGTGACGCAGCTCGTGAACGGCGTGCTCGGCGTGCACGCGGTCCTCCCGCACGACGCGATAAGAATGGGCTAATGGCGTACGAATTCAAGCTGCCGGACCTCGGCGAGGGCCTCACCGAAGGCGAGATCTCCCGTTGGCTCGTCTCGGAAGGACAGGAGATCGCAGAGGACGATCCACTCGTCGAGATCCAGACGGACAAGACGACCGTCGAGATCCCGTCGCCGGCCGGGGGAAAGGTGGCGCAGATCCTCGTCGAGGAAGGACAGGTCGTCCCTGTCGGAACCGTGCTCGTCGTCATCGGCGACGGCGCGGCACCTCAGCCGTCGAAGCCAAGCGTCTCAGAGCCGCGAGGCAAGGACGGCAAGGTGCGAGCGACTCCGGTCGTGCGCAAGATCGCGCAGGAGCTCGGCGTCGACCTCGATTCGGTCACCGGCACGGGACCGCAAGGACGCGTAACCGAGGACGACGTCCGCGCCGCAGCGCGTCCGCACGAAGGACGGAGCGAGCCGCTGCGCGGCGTGCGGCGGCTGATCGCAGAGCACATGACGCGTGCGCACCGAGAAGTCCCACCCGTGACGTGGGTCGAGGAGTGCGACTTCTCGAAGGTCGACCTCAAGCTGCTCGTCCCGACAGTGCTGAAGGCGTGCACCGAATCGCTGCGCGAGTTTCCCGAGTTGAACGCGCGGCTCGAGCGGAACGAGATCGTCTACCTCGACCGCTACGACCTCGGCGTCGCGGTGCAGACGGAGCAAGGCCTCGTCGTTCCGGTCGTCCGCGCGTGCGACCAGCGCTCGATCGACGAGCTTCGCGGCGAGGTCGAACGCCTCGCGGAATCTGCGCGGGCCGGAACGCTCCAGGCCGAGGAGCTGCGTGGCTCGACGTTCACCGTCTCGAGTGCGGGCAAGCTGGCCGGGCTGCTGCAGACGCCGATCGTCAACTATCCCGAGGTCGCGATCCTCAGCATCGGACGGATCGCGCCGCGTCCTGTCGTGCGGGACGGAGAGATCGTCCCGGCGCCGATCGGCTACATCTCGCTGACCTTCGATCACCGAGTCGTCGACGGCGCGCGTGCGGCGGAATTCGGCCTCGCCGTCATCCGCCGCTTGCAGGAGTGAGGGGTTAGTCCCCGGCGCCGGGGCAGTGGCGCCGGGGGCTGCTCTACATACGCCCCGGGGCGCCGGTCGGTTTTGCCCGGCTAAGCGGCCGCGCGTTCCTTGAGGTGCGGCTCGAGCATCGCCTCGATCTTCGGCGCGCTCACTCGACCTTCGAGCCGGTCGACGACGCGTTTCCCTTTCACGAGCACGAGCGTCGGCACCCCTGCGATCCTGAATCGCTCTGCCAGCTCGGGCTCGCGCTCGATGTCTACGTGCATGACGTTCAGTCGAGCGCGCTCCTTGCGGGCCAGGTGTGCAAGCAAACTCTCCATGCGCCGCGCGGGGCCCGAACGGGGCGACCAGAAGAAGACGAGCACGGGTTTTCCATCGTGCTTCACCGGCGATCTGGTGTCTACCCGGTAAACAGGCCGCGCAAACTACGATGGTCGGATGGGTGATTGGTACTGGATCGGGGTCTGTGCGGGACTGGGCGTCGGCCTGGGCGTGCTCGTATCCGGGCTGTTCGGTGCGACGAGGACGCTGCTTGCCTTCGCGCTCGTGGTCGCAGGCGGGCTCGGCCTTTTGATCGGACTCGGGCTCGGCGAGTGGGACGAGGCGATCGGCGGCGCGGCGGGCGGCGTGCTCGGGGCCCTCGGGAGCGGACGTGTCGTTGCCGGCACCCTGCGGCGCGGCGGGACTCGCGTCGGGACTGCCCTCGTGCTGGGGGCGGCTGCGGTGGTCCTTGCCGCGCTCGCATGGATTCCCGTAGTCGGCTACCTGGAGGCAGTCGCCGTGCCCGCGCTCTCCGCGCGACTGCGCGGACGTACGCCTGAGCGCTTCGCCGGTCTCCGAACGCTCGCGCGCGATTAAGAAGCTCGTCCTCATCGTCATTGACGGTCTCACGCCGTCGATGTTCGAAGCGGCGGTCGGCGATCCGCGCACATCTGCGTTGACGTTCCTCGCCGAACACGGCACGTACAGGCGCGCCGTGACGACGTTTCCCTCGCTCACGCCCGTCTGCATGTCGTCGCTCGTGACCGGCGCGCACCCGGATGTGCACCACATCCCACATCTGGTCTGGTGGAACCGGAGTGAGCGCCGCATCGTCGAGTACGGCTCGTCGTTCGCAGCGGTCCGAGTCGCCGGGATGACACGCGCAATCAGAGACGCGATCGTGAACATGAACCGCGATCACCTCGCCCGAGAGGCGGTGACCCTCTTCGAGAGCGTCGAGGACGCCGGCCTCACCGGTGCAGTCGTCAACGCGACGTGTTACCGCGGCCGCACCGCGCACCTGCCGACGTTGCCGGGGATTCCCGTTCCGGTGCACGGGCCGAAGCGTTTCTTCTTCTACAGCCTGTTCGAGTCGGACGTCACGGGTGCGCCGCTCGCGATCGTCGCGCGCGGTGCGGGCTCGATCGACGCCTACGCCGCGACGGTCGGACGCTGGCTCGTCACGCGTGACGGTTTCGACCTCTTGCTCCACTACCTGCCCGACTACGACTTCGCCTCGCACGTGTCCGGACCGGATCGGGCCTTCGAGGCGCTCGCCCGCGCGGACGCGGCAATCTCCGCGCTCTTGGATGCCGCCGGGGGTCCCGACGAGTTCCTCGAGCGTTATGCGGTCGTGTTCTGCTCCGACCATGGGCAGTCGCACGTCGACCGACACGCGTACCTCGCGGAACCGTTCGGCGATCTCA
>JBKPJA010000166.1:0-6962 GCA_046730515.1 Actinomycetota bacterium
GGTCAGCGCACCGAGTGCGGCGACCGCGGGTGTCGGAAAGCGCCAGGCCGAATCCTGGTGCCGCCCGTCCGGGTAGACAAGTCGCGGTCCGAGCGCAGCGACGCCCGCATGGTGGTCGAGGTACTCGGTGATTCGCGCAAATCCCCAGTCGTCGGCAGTGGTGTCCTCGTTGAGGACGTAGACGTAGCGGCCGCTCGTCGCGCGGATGACTGCGTTGTGGTTCGCGCCGAAGCCGGCACGGTGCTGTTGCGCAATCACGCGCACTTCCGGAAAGCGGCTGCGCACCGCTTCGACGGAGCGGTCCCCCGATGCGTTGTCGAGCACGACGATCTCCGCGTCCTCACGACGTAGCGACTCGAGGCACGCGAGCAGCAACTCGCGGGCGTTCGTGTTGACGATGGAAACGGAAAAATCAGCGCTACGCGCCCCAGTATCCCGTTGAGAGACGCCTTCTTCTGCCAGCTCTAGCCCCTCGGCCAGCTACTAGGCGTCGGTCCCGGCACTTAACGCGCGAGGCCGCGCGCGGCGAGCGCTTCGCGTGCGGCGTCGACCGAGTCCAAAGCCTCCTGGGTCTCCAGCCACGCGAGCAGATCGCGCATCCCGGACTCGAAGTCGATCTCGGCGCGGAAACCAAGGAGCTCTTCGGCAAGGCGAGGATCCGCGTAGCAGTGCCGGATGTCGCCCGCGCGGTACTGATTCACGATCTCCGGCTCGATGTCCTTGCCGAGCCCGTCGGCGATCACCCGCGCAACGTCGAGGACCGAGGTCGGCCGGCCTGTGCCGACGTTGACTGCGTGGCCGTCCGCCTCGCCGGATGCCAGGGCAAGCGAGCAGCACCGTGCGATGTCGCGCACGTCGATGAAGTCCCGCGTCTGGTTTCCGTCCTCGAACACGAGCGGCGCACGATCGTTGAGCAAGCGCGACGCGAAGATCGCGGCGGCGCCGGTGTACGGATTCGAGAGCGCCTGTCGCTCGCCGTAGACGTTGAAGAAGCGCAGCGCGACGGAGGGAATGCCGTACGCGGCACCGACCGCAAGCGTCATCTCCTCGTGGTCGCGTTTGTTGATGGCATAGATCGAAGTCGGGCGGAGCGGCTTGGTCTCGGCGGTGGGCTCAGGCTCGAGCTCGGCGCCGTCGTCTGCGAACACGTCCCACCGACGTGCGGCGAGCTGCGACTCCGAGCGCTGGCTCGGAGCGAGCCCCGACTCACCCGTGCGCGGGTCGCGGTACTGCCCCTCGCCGTAGATCGACATCGACGACGCGACGAGCACCTTGCGGATGGCATCTCGGCGCTCGACGACCTCCTCGAGCAGCACCGCTGCGCCGATCGCATTGATCGACGTGTAGCGCTCGATCTCGTACATCGACTGCCCCACGCCGACCGCAGCGGCGAAGTGGACGACGGCGTCGATGCGTTCGAGCGCGCGACGAACGGCGTCCCGGTTGCGGACGTCGGCGCTGACGAGCTCGACTTCGGGATCGAGATATGCAGGGCGTCCTCCGTCCGCATGGACCTGCGGATCGAGGTCGTCGAGCGCACGCACGACATGGCCTTGGCGGAGCAAATAGTCGGCGAGGTGCGAGCCGATGAAGCCCGCCCCGCCGGTGATGAGAACGCGCATGACCGCGCGTGAGGCTACCAAGCCAGTGCTCGAGCCTTGACCTCGGCCGGCAATAGACTCGGCGGCCGTGAGTGCGCCGGCGTGGAGGGCACCGTTCATGCGGCACGCGTGGCCGGTGGCTGCGACGCTGCTGATCTTCTGCGCCTCGCGCGTGTGGGCGCATGCCGACGGCGTCCGATTCGACTCGTCGACGCTGACGTCGTTCTGGCAGTTCCTCGACGTGAACCTGCTGCGCGACCGGCTGCTGCAGAGCGTCTGGTACCTGCATGCGCAGCCGCCGCTCTACAACCTGTTGCTCGGCATCGGGCTCAAGCTCTTCGGCGGAGGGTTCTCGACAGCCGCCGATGTCGGGCAGGTCGCGATCGGCGTCGTGATCACGATCGCGCTCTACCTTGCGCTCGTCGCCGTCAACATCGCGCGCTGGTGGAGCGCGGCGGTCACCGCACTCTTCGTGGCGTCTCCCGCCATGCTTCTCTTCGAGAACTGGCTCTTCTACGAGTATCTCGTCGCAGCGCTGCTCATGGTCGCCGTTGTCGCGTTCGCGGCCTTCGAGCGACGTCCGACCGCGCTTCGGAGCGCTGCCGTCTTCACCCCACTCGCGGCGCTGTGCTTCGTCCGCGCAAGCTTCCAGATCCTGGTGCTCCTTCTTGCGCTCGTGCTGATGGTGACGGTATTCCGGCGCCAGTGGCGCGGCGTCGTGACCGGAGCGCTTGTTCCGGTGTTGCTTGTCGCCGCGCTCTCCGTGAAGAACGAGCTCGTGTTTGGGACCGCGACGACGAGCTCATGGGCCGGCATGAACCTGTACCAGGTCGTGCAGCCGGGCTTCCGACCGAACCAGGAGCAGGCGATGGAGAACTCGGGCGTGCTCACGAACATCGCGAGCGAGCCCGTCTTTCAGGCCGTCGCCGCCTACGCTAGCTACGTGAAGCCGAACCATCGCTTCGACGGGATCCCAGCGCTGACCGAGGTGACGAAGTCCGACGGCACTACCCCAAACTTCAACAACATCGAGTACGTCGCTGTTTCCAAGCTCTACATGCACGACTTCTGGCAGGTGCTGCTCCACGCACCGTCTGTGTATTTCCGTGGCGTCTGGCTCGGGATCAAAACGGCCGTCGTGCCGTCGAGCGACTACTTTTTCTTCCTGTCGAATCGCGCGCGGATCCTGTCGTGGGTGCGCGCATATGACACGGCGGTGCTCTGGCAGCCGGGTACGCATGTCGTCGACAACGTCCCGACGGGGACGGCATGGGGAATCGTTGTCTATTACGTCGCCGCTCTCGTGTTCGGGCTTGTCGAGGCGTTCCGCGTTCTCTTCAGGCGCCGCGGGGAGGCCACGCTCGCGTTTACGTGGCTCCTCGTCCTCTACGCGACGGCGGCTATGACCTTCGGCGAAATCGAGGAGAATCAGCGGGTTCGGTTCGTGACCGACCCGCTGGTGACGATCCTGGTGGTGGCCCTGATTGCACGCGGTGTGGCCGCAACTCGCCGACATCGCGCCCGGCCTGCCGCCTGAGACGCAGGGATCGCCTGGCTGTGTCAGCTGCAGCCGGCTCGGCTGTCGCTCCTAAGTCGTCCCGGGCGGAACGCGCCCCGGACGCCCCGCGTTCGTCGCGTCTAGCGCGCTCCCCTGCATCGGAGCGCCTCTGCGCACGCCTTCGACCCCCAGGATGACCGCGCCGGGCAGCGCCAGCACGAGCGTGACGATGAAGAAGAGGAATCCAGTCGCGAAGGCGGCGTCGTGGTCGACGTTCAGCTGCCCCAGGAAGCTGACGAAGAACGCCTCGCGGACCGCGAGCCCGTTGATCGTGAACGGGATGAGCAGCACGAGGAAGAGCAGGGGCCCCATCACGTAGTACGGCCGCGGCGACAGGTCGACGCCGACCGACTTTCCGGCGCACCAGATCGCGAGCACGCGCACGGCCTGGACGCCGAGCGTGAGCAGCGAAACGCCGGCGAGCAGCGCCGGGCGCGAGCGGAACTCGTGGATCGCCTCGTACACGGCGCGGATCGGCTTCTCGATGCGCAGCGCCCGCACCAACGGGACGAACCGTCGCAATGGCCGGCGGGCGGCGCGTGAGAAAAGCAGAACGCCGGCGACGATCGTCGCGACTACGAACGCGGCCTCGATCCAGAGGTACGCGCCGACGTCGTAGCGGCCGACGGCGAGGGCGAACCCGACAGCCGCCAGCGTCAGCGTCGCGGCGCCGCCGAGCGCGCGCTCGAGCAGGACGATCCCCGCTGCGGGCCCGCCGCGGCCGGGATGGCGGCGCACCGTCTCGTAGATCCGCGAGGCGTCGCCGCCAATCGACGTCGGCAAGACCTGCCCGGCCGTGTACGAGACGAAGTAGGCGCGCACGAGCCAGCCGAGGCGCTCGTGGATCCCGGTCGCGCGCAGCAGTTGTTGCCAGCGCCATGCCATCGGCAACACCGAGACGGCCATGATTGCGACTGCCGCGGCGAAGTAGCCGACGTTCGCGTGGGCGAGGATGTGCGCGGTCCGGCGAATGTCGATCTTCCAGACGAGGTAAGCGACGCACGCGCCGGTCACCGCGAGAGTTAGAAAGAAGCGAAGGCCGCGTCTCATGTGAATCGTCCGTGCACGCGGCGCAGCGCCGCGATTGCATCACGGATGTCGTCGTCGGAGTGCGCCGGCGAGAGCGGCAGCGAGAGCACCTCGGCGCCGGCGCGTTCCGCGACCGGCAGCGCCGGCTGATCCGGAAAGCGCTCGTGGTACCACGTGAGCGTGTGCACTGGCAGGAAGTGGATCGAGGTCGAGATGTTCTGCTCGGCGAGCGCGCGCTGATAGTCGTCGCGGGTCGCACCCGCGCGCTCGGCATCGATGCGCACGACGTAGAGGTGGAGTGCATGCGTGTCGCGCTCGTCGCGAGCGAGAGGCTCGATGCCCTCCAGTTCGGCCACTGCGTCGTCGTACAGGGCGAACTGCCGCGCGCGGATCTCGGCGTGGCCGTCGACCTTGTCGAGCTGCACCAGCGCGATCGCCGCGAGGACGTCCGACAGGTTCGCCTTGTAGCCGGGCACGACGAGGTCGTAGCGCGATCCGTCGCCGCGCCGCATCAGGCGAAGGTCGTTGACTGCCTCCGCGATGTCGGAACGGTTCGTCGCGATGATCCCGCCCTCTCCGGCAGCGATGTTCTTCGTCGCGTAGAGCGAGAAGCAGGTCGCGTCGGCGATGGAGCCGACCTTGCGGCCGCGGTAGCGCGACTCGGCAGCGTGCGCCGCGTCTTCGATCACCGGCACGCCGAGGGCGAGGATCGGGTCGAGGTCGCACGGCTGTCCGGCGAGGTCGACCGGGACGATCGCCTTCGTCCGGTCGCTGACGGCGTCGGCCACTCGTCGCGGGTCGATGTTGAGATCGCCGCCATGGACGTCGACGAAGACCGGAGTCGCGCCGGTGTGGACGATCACGTTCGCGGTCGCGGGCCACGTGATCGGCGTCGTGATCACCTCGTCCCCAGGCCCGATGCCGAGGGCGACGAGGGCGAGATGCAGGGCGGCGGTTCCCGACGCGACGGCGAGGACGTGCTCGGCTTCGAGATAGTCGGCCAGACGTCGCTCGAGCTCCGCTGCGCGCGGACCGGTCGTCAACCAGCCGGAGCGCAGCGTCTCGGAGACGGCCGCGATCTCCTTCTCGCCGATCGCCGGCGGCTGGAACCCGAGCATCGTTTCGCGTCGCTGCGAGACGTCCTGCATCGAGAGGGAGCGTATCCGGGCCTCAAGCCAACAAGGGTCTGACCCCGCGGGTCAGACCCTTTCCAAAGGTGCTTCGAACGGCGCAACGTCGAAGCGGATCAGCTTCACCGCGTGGTCCGCACGGGCAAGCGCGTCGTCACGCGAATCGCCGACGGCGAGGATTGCCCCCGCTCGGTCGGCGCCGCGGCGGAGCGGGCCGAACCGGTAGCCGGGGCGACGGTAGAGCCGAATTCCCTTGACGCCGTCCAGGTCGAAGGCGGCTCGGACACCCTCCACTTCGCGCAGCTCGCCCGGCGGCGCGACGATGAAGCGGATGCACCCTCCGCCCGCCTTTGCCGCCGGCGCGAGCTGAGCCGGAGGAACGGAGCGGCCGAGCGCGACGGCCAGTGCAAGCCCGTTGAGGTCGACCCCCAGCACGGCCCGGCAGAGCTCCGCGTCGTGCCCACCGCCCAGCCGGGCAGCGAGCTCGCCGACGAGCACGCGGCCGTCGTCGGCAACCAGGATCTGCGTGTATGTCGGCCCTGTTTCGATGCCGAGCGCCTCCGCGGCGGCTCCCGCGGCCTCGATCGCAGCACCGATCACCTGCGGCTCCCGGTCGCTCGGCCAGGCATGGGCGACCGCGACGCCGAAGGCCGGCAGCTCCGCGGTCAGCCGGTCGGTCACCGTCAGCGGCCGGAACCTCCCGGCGACGGAGAAGGCGTTCACCGTCAGCTCGCGGCCGGGCACGAGCGCCTCGACGAGCACCGTCGCGCTGCGAGAGGCCGCCAGCGCAAGCTCCACGGCCGAACGCAGCTCCCGCGCCTCCGAGACGAGCGTGAGGCCGCGTTGACCCTGGCGGTCAGGTGCCTTCACGACGCACGGGTAGCCCAGCTCCCGGGCTGCCCCCGCCGCCTCCGCGATGCCGGAGCAGATGACGAAGTCCGGTTGCGGCACGCCGGCCTCCGCGAACCGCTCCCGTTGGCGCAGCTTCGAAGTAGAGAGCAGCGCGGTCTCCGCCCGGATCGGATGCGGCAGCGCCAGCCGCTCCGCAACGCGCGCCGCGATCGCCACAGGCCAGTCGATTCCCGGCGCGATGATCCCGTCCACGTTCTCGGCCGTCGCGAGCCGCTCGATTCCGGGCTCGTCCTCCGCGGAGATGAGGGCGCGGCGGTCGGCAAAGCGAAACCCGGGCGCCGCCGGGTCTCGATCGGCCGCAATCACATACAGATCGCGGTTTCGGGCGGCCGCAAGCAGCCCGAGCTGCGCCGGTCCTGCGCCTAGGACGAGGAGACGTGCGCCTCGTGCATCCCGCTCTTGATCCCCCTCCACCACGCCTCATTCTCGCGGTACCACGCGATCGTTCGCGCCAGCCCTTCGTCGAATGACGTACGCGCCCGCCAGCCGGTGAGCCGTTCGAGCTTCTCGGTCGAGCCGACGTGCCGGTCGACCTGGCCCAGACGCTCGGGGACGAACGCCTTGAGCGCCGCGGGCTTCCCGAGGGCCGACAGCACGCGGTCGGCGATCTCCGAGACGGAAATGTCGATCCCTGTGGCGATGTTCAGCACCTCGCCGGCGACTGACTCGAGCGGAGCGGCGATCAGCGCCTCGATCGCCTCGGCGTCATCCTCGACGTAGATCCAGTCGCGT
>JBKPJA010000167.1:0-13581 GCA_046730515.1 Actinomycetota bacterium
TCGAGCTGCCCGTCTTCCTCTACGGGGATCTGTCCGACGGCCGCGGACCGGCGTTCTTCCGCCGCGGTGGGCCGGACGAGCTGCAGCGCCGGTTGACCGCCCGCGAGCTGGAGCCGGACTTCGGACCACCCCGCCTCGACGAGCGTGCGGGCGGCGTTATCGTCGGTGCACGGGCTCCGCTGATCGCGTTCAACGTCAACCTCGCGAGCGCGGACGTCGATGCCGCGCGTGCAATCGCCGCCGCCGTACGTGAAACGGACGGCGGTTTCCGCGGTGTGCGTGCGCTCGGCCTGATGCTGCCGCGCGCAGGCCACGCTCAGGTGAGCCTTAACGTGGAGGACTACGAGGCGGCCGCGCTTCACGACATCCTGGCGCGTGTCGAGGTAGAGGCATCAGCGCGCGGTGTGGAGATTGCCGGCGCGGAGCTCGTCGGACTGATGCCCGCCGCTGCAGCAGCTGCGGCTGCCGGCGCGATGCTGAGGATCGACGGGTTCGACGCGTCGCGCCTGCTCGAGCTCCGTCTGTTGAACCGTTAGCGGCACTAGACTGGCTGCGAAATGGCACAGGCGACGGCAATCCGCCTGACCGGAGACGATCTGAGTGTCGCCGACGTGTGGGCGGTCGCAATCGAGTGCGCGCCGGCGGAGCTGAGCGACGCGTCGCGGGACAAGATGCGTACGGCTCGCGAGCTGGTCGAACGAGCGGCACACGGTGCTCGCGAGCACACGTACGGGGTCAACACGGGGTTCGGGCGGTTCGTCTCGCGTTCCATTCCGGAAGAGCTCACCGAGGAGCTGCAGGTGCGCCTGTTGCGCAGTCATTCATGCGGGGTCGGCGATCCGTATCCGGACGAAGTCGTGCGCGGGGCGATGCTCCTTCGCGCCAACGCGCTCGCAAAGGGGACTTCCGGCGCGCGCGTCGAGACCGTCGAGACGCTTCTTGCCTGCCTCAACGGCGGTGTGCTGCCGCTCGTTCCGAGCCGTGGCTCGGTCGGGGCGAGCGGTGATCTTGCTCCGCTCGCACATCTCGCTCTTCCGCTCATCGGAGAGGGGAAAGCGTGGTTCGACGGTGAGTTGCTCGACGGAAGCGACGCGCTTGCCGCCGCAGGAGTTCAGCCCGTGCGCCTATCGGCAAAAGAGGGCCTTTCGCTCATCAACGGGACGCAGTTCATGGCGGCGATCGGGGCGCTCGGACTCGTCCGCGCGCGCCGTCTTGCACAGGCTGCGGATCTCGCATGTGCACAATCCTTGGAAGCGCTGCAGGGCTCGCGCACCAGCTTTATCCCGCAGATCCACACGTTGCGCCCGCTGCGCGGACAGGCTGACTCCGCCGCGAACGTCCTCCGCGCGCTCGAAGGCTCCGCGATCATCGAGGCGCATCGCTGGTGCGACAAGGTGCAGGACGCGTACTCGCTGCGCTGCGCGCCGCAAGTGCACGGCGCGTCGCGCGACCTGCTCGACTACGTCGACTACACCGTCTCGGTCGAGCTGAACGCCGCAACCGACAATCCGCTTGTCCTCGTCGAGGACGATCTGCTGGTCTCGAACGGCAACTTCCACGGACAGCCGCTCGCGTTCGCGCTCGACGCCCTCGCGATGGCGGTGGCTGAGCTTGCGAACATCTCGGAGCGGCGACTCGACCGGCTCGTCAATCCGAATCTGTCCGAGGGTCTGCCGGCGTTCCTGACGAGCGATGGGGGATTGAATTCCGGATTCATGATTCCGCAGTACGTCGCCGCGTCGCTCGTCAGCGAGAACAAGTCGCTTTGCCATCCGGCGAGCGTCGACTCGATTCCGACGAGCGCGGGGCAGGAGGATCACGTCTCGATGGGTAACGCGTCGGCGCTCAAGGCGTGGCAGGTGCTCGCAAATTCGGAGCGGGCGCTCGCGATCGAATTGCTTGCCGGCGCGCAGGCCGTGGAGTTTCTCGCGCCGCTGCACCCTGGGGAGGGCGTCGAGGCTGCGCGCGGATTCGTGCGCACCCTCTCGCCGCGGCTCGACGACGACCGGCCGCTCTCGGGCGACATCGAGGCGGTGGCGGTTGCGATTCGTGACGGCTCGTTCGTCGAGGCCGTTCAGGTGGAGCTCGGAGAGCTCGCATGACGACGACTCCGCCCATCGAGATGGTGGTCGACGAGCTGTGCGGTGACCTCGCGCACATCCGTGCGCCGCGCGGAACTGCGTTGCGCGCGCGATCGTGGTCGACGGAGGCTCCGCTCCGGATGCTCCTGAACAACCTCGACCCGGAGGTGGCCGAGCGGCCCGAAGAGTTGGTCGTGTACGGCGGCTCGGGCAAGGCCGCGCGCAATCCGGAGGCCTTACGCGCGATCGTTCGCTGTCTGCTCGAGCTCGGCGACGACGAGACTCTGCTCGTGCAGAGCGGCAAGCCGGTCGGCATCTTTCGCACGCACGCCGATGCACCGCGCGTTCTGATTGCGAATGCGCTCCTCGTCCCGCGCTGGGCAACGTGGGACGAGTTTCGGCGGCTCGAAGCGGAAGGACTGACGATGTTCGGCCAGATGACCGCGGGCTCGTGGATCTACATCGGTACGCAGGGGATCTTGCAGGGCACCTACCAGACATTCGCGGCGGCCGGGGAGCAGCACTTCGGCACGTCCGACCTGCGCGGACGGACGATCCTCACAGCCGGTCTCGGCGGAATGGGCGGCGCTCAACCGCTGGCCGGAACGATGTCAGGCGCTGCGATCCTCTGCGTGGAGGTCGACCCGGCTCGGATCGAACGGCGAATCGAGACGCGTTACCTGGACGAGAGCACCGACTCGCTCGACGATGCGCTTGTCCGCTTGCGTCGGGCTGCGCGCGAACGGCGCCCGTTGTCGGTCGGTTTGCTGGCGAACGCCGCAGACGTTGTTCCGGAGCTCGCCCGTCGCGGCGAGCAGTTCGACCTCGTGACTGACCAGACCGCCGCACACGATCCGTTGAACGGGTACATCCCGAGGGGATTGTCGGTTGAGGAGGCCACCGACCTCCGCGCCTCCGATCCCGAGCACTACATTCGTCGCGCGCGTGAGTCGATTGTGGAACACGTCGAAGGGCTGCTCGAGTTCGTCCGACATGGGAGCTATGTTTTCGATTATGGCAACAATCTCAGAGGTGAGGCCGGTGAAGGTGGGCTAGCGGAGGCGTTCTCATACCCGGGATTCGTCCCGGCCTATATCCGGCCGCTCTTCTGCCGAGGAATCGGGCCGTTTCGCTGGGCAGCGCTGTCGGGCGATCCGGGGGACATAGCTGCGATCGACGGGATGCTGCGGGAGACCTTCTCGGATGACGCGCTGCTCCAGCGGTGGCTGGAGCTCGCGCCGGAGCGCGTCGCCTTCCAAGGACTCCCGGCGCGCATCTGTTGGCTCGGGTACGGGGACCGAGCGCGGGCAGGGCGCGCGATCAACGACCTCGTGCGTTCGGGCGAGGTGAAGGCACCGGTCGTCATCGGGCGCGATCATCTCGACGCCGGTTCCGTCGCGTCACCGTTTCGGGAGACGGAGGCGATGCGGGACGGGTCGGACGCGATTGCCGACTGGCCGATCCTGAACGCATTGGTCAACGTCGCCGCAGGGGCGACGTGGGTCAGCGTTCACCACGGCGGTGGTGTCGGCATCGGGAACGCGATCCATGCCGGCATGGTCGTCGTCGCGGACGGCACCGGCGACGCGGCGGAACGACTCGAGCGTGTCCTGACGACCGATCCAGGCACAGGCGTCCTACGCCACGCCGACGCGGGTTACGCAGAGGCGATCGCTGCCGCGGAGGAGCATGGGCTCGAAGTGCCGATGCGGCGAAGCATGCACGGCGAATGAGCCGTGACGGCGGGCCTCGCCGGCTGCTCATCCGCGACCTCGTCCAGTTGGTGACGCCTGCCGGCACGGGTGCGCCGTTGCGAGGCCCGGACCTCGGTCGTGTCGAGGTAATCGAGCAGGCCTATGCACTGTGCGAAGGCGGCAGTGTTGCCGAAGTCGGTCGGATGAGCAACCTCGCACGAGTCGACGGCGATATCGAGGAGCTCGACGGGCGCGGACTCTGCGCGCTGCCGGGGCTCGTCGATTGCCACACGCATGCGTGCTTCGTCGGCGACCGCGTGGACGAGTTCGCGTTGCGCGCAGGCGGCGCCACCTACGAGGAACTCCATGCGGCCGGCGGGGGCATCATGTCGACGGTCCGCGCGACTCGCGCCGCAACCGAGGACGAACTGCGGCATGCGGTCGAGCGACACGGGCAGTGGATGCTGCGTGCCGGCACGACGACGTTTGAAGCGAAGTCGGGCTACGGGCTCGACGCCGACACCGAGCTCGCATCGCTGCACGCGATTCGAGACGCGGGCGCCGTGCCGACGTGGCTGGGCGCGCATGCGGTCCCGCCTGAGTTCGCGGACGCCGACGCCTACCTCGACTTTGCCCTGCGCGATGTCCTGCCGCATGCGGCGAAGATCGCGGAGGCGGCCGATGTGTTCCTCGAGCGCGGTGCGTTCGACGCCGCTCAGGCGCGGCGCTATCTGAGCGCGTGCCGCGAGGCGGGGCTCGCGCTGCGTTTGCACGGTGACCAGTTCACCGAGCAGGGCGCTGTCGCCGTTGCGATCGAGCTCGACGCCCGGTCGATCGATCATCTCGAGGCAACGCGGGCGGACGGGGTGCGCGCACTTGCAGCCAGTGACGTGACCGCCGTCCTGCTGCCGGCGAGCGCACTCTTCCTCGGAAGGTCGATGCCACCGGGGCGGTCGCTCGTCGACGCCGGAGCCGCGGTCGCGCTCGCAACGGACTTCAACCCGGGCAGCGCATTCTGCGAAAGCCTGCCGCTCGTCTGCTCCCTTGCCGCCACCCAGCTGAGCCTGACCCCCGCCGAAGCGCTGTGCGCGTGCACGGTCAATGCGGCACACGTCCTCCAGCGGGCCGACCGCGTCGGCCGTCTGGCGCCGGGTTATGCCGCCGACATCGTCCTGCTCGACGCTCCGGACTGGCGCTACCTCGCGTACCACCTCGCGGGAGACGTGGTCGCCCAGGTCATCGTCGCCGGGAAGCCCGCAGAGCTACGCTAGTCAGGGATGCCGACACGCAAGCAACGGCGGCGCCAGCAGAAGGAGCGCCGCCACGAGTATGAGTACGTCTGGGTCGACGAGGAAGGCCAGGAGGTCGACGTTGATCCCGAACAGCTGAAGCAGCAGACGAAAGTTCAACGTCCGCAGCGAAGCGAGGACGGCAAACGACGCGACGGCAAAGCTCCCGCTCGCAGCGGACAGCGACAAGCACGCGTCCCGCCACAGCCGTCATGGTCGCGGGCCGCGAAGCGGGCGTCGGTGCTCGGCGTGTTCTTTGTGATCGTGTTCGGCTTCCTCTTGCGCGGAAAGCACACGAACCCGACCATCGCCGTGCTGTACGGCGTGATCTATGCGGTCGCGTTCATCCCGCTGCAGTACTTCATCGACCGGATCGTCTATCGCGCGTATCTGCGCCGACAGGGGACGAAGAGCCGCTAACCGCCCCGGTAGTGGCCTTCCCCGGGCCATGGAGCGAGCACGAGCAGGATCCGCGCGCCCTCGTCCGTCGAGATCGTGCGTCGCTCGTCGGCGTCGAAGTAGAAGCAGCAGCCGATTCCGCCCTCGACGATCGAACCGCCTGCCTGAACCCGCACCGAACCGTCGACGACGGTCAGGAGCGCGTGCTCTTTCACCTGATGCTCACCCAACTCCTGCCCGGGCTCGAGTGCGATCAGCACCGCACGAGCCTCGTTGTCGGAGCGGAGGACGACAGGGGAGCGGCTGCCGCCCGGCGCATCGATGTCGCGCAGGTTCCAGGTCTGCACGCGGACGATCCTAAACGAGGGTCGAGCCACGTCGGCTGCCGCGTAGACTCACCAACTCGTGTCACTTGCAATCGATCGCTACGAGCTCGGTCCGATCGGGACGAACTGCTACGTCGTTCGCCTCGAGCGCGGCGCGGACGAAGCCGTCGTCGTTGATCCCGGTGGAGATGCGGCGCAGCTCCGTCTGGAGCTGGCGCACACCGGCGCCCGCTGCACGGCGATTCTGATTACGCACGGGCACTGGGACCACCTCGGCGCGGTTGCGGACCTCGCGGAAGCGACCGGCGCTCCCGTGCATATGGCTGCCGACGAGGCGGTCCTGCTCGAAGACGTGAACGCGTTCACGCCACCCGGCGTGCATCTGCGGCCGTACACGCCAGACGTCCTGCTCGACGGCGACGAGACGCTCGAGCTGGCCGGGATCAGGTTCGAGACGATCCGTGTCCCGGGTCACTCGCCCGCGCATCTCGCCTATCACGCCGACGGGTGTCTCTTCTCCGGCGACCTTCTCTTCGCTGGCTCGGTCGGGCGCATCGACCTGCCCGGCGGCGACTGGGACACGCTGGTCGCATCGATCCGCGCGCTTGCCGAGACCCTCCCGCCGGAGACCGTCGTCTATCCGGGTCACGGTCCCGAGACGACACTCGGCGCCGAGCTCGCACGCAATCCGTTCCTCGCCGAGCTCCGCGCGTGACGAAGTTCGAGGCGCCGCGCGGAACGCACGACATCCTCCCACCCGAGCAGCCGCTCTGGCGCTGGGTGATCGGAGAGATGGAGGAGGCCTGCCGCCGTTACGGATACAGGCGCATCGACACGCCTGCGCTCGAGGACACCGAGCTGATCATCCGCACGTCGGGCGCGGGGTCCGACGTCGTCCAGAAGGAGACTTACACGTTCACCGACCGCGGCGGGCGCTCGCTGACGATGCGGCCGGAGGCAACTGCACCGATCTGCCGCGCGTACCTCGAGCACGGGCTGCATCGGGAGCCGCAGCCGCAGAAGCTCTACACGATCGGCCCGATGTGGCGCTACGACCGTCCGCAGCGTGGGCGCTACCGCGAGCACTGGCAGCTCTCGGTCGAGGCGATCGGCACCGATGATCCCGCGATCGACGCGGAGGTGATCCAGCTCTACAACGAGTTGCTGCGACGAATCGGCGTGACGAACTACACCCTGGAGCTGAATTCGATCGGCGACCGCAACTGCCGTCCTGCGTACATCGAACGCCTCAACGCCTGGCTCGACGAGCACGAACCGGAGCTCGACGACGAGGCGCGTGCGAAGCGGGCGACGACTCCGCTACGCGTCTTCGACGTGAAGAGCGATCGTGTGCAGGCGCTGCTCGCCGACGCGCCGAAGATCGGCGACTCGCTCTGCGAAGCGTGCCGCGAGCACTTCGCACAGGTGCGGACGCTCCTCAATGCCTACGGTGTTCGATACGAGCTCGTTCCCACCCTCGTGCGCGGCCTCGACTACTACACGCGGACGACGTTCGAGTTCAAGGACGAGGCGATCGGCGCGAAGGACACGATCGCCGGCGGTGGTCGCTACGACGGCCTGATCGAGGAGATCGGCGGCGCGCCGACGCCGGGGATCGGCTTCGGCGCCGGTGTTGAGCGCTTGCTGCTGTCGCTCCCGACGCGTGAACCAACGGCACCGCACGTCGACGTCTTCTTCGTCTGCGAGCCGTCGGCCGATCGCGCTCGTGTTGCCCCGCTGCTGGCCGAGTTGCGGCGGCGCGGGCTCACCGCGGACATGGACTACGCGGGCCGCTCGGTCAAGGGCCAGTTCACGCAGGCCGGCAGGCTCGGCGCCGGCTGGACCGTCATCGTCGCGGGCGGCCAGGCGACCGTGCGCGAACAGGGCAAGGAGGACTGGACGACGCCGCTCGACGCACTCGTGGACAGGATTGCCGGATGAATCCGTGGCGCGACGCACTCTGCGGCGAACTGCGCGCCGACGACGCCGGCCGCCGGGTCACGGTCGCCGGCTGGTCGGCGCGGCGGCGCGATCACGGCGGCCTCGTCTTCATCGACCTCCGCGATCACACCGGCGTGATCCAGCTCGTCGTCAACCCGGAGCGAACGCGCGAAGCGGCTGCGGTCGCGCACGAGGTTCGGTCCGAGTTCGTGCTCCGCGCGGAAGGCGAGATCGTTCGCCGTGCGCCCGAGGCGGTCAACCCGAATCTCCCGACCGGCGAGATCGAGATCCAGGTCGACACGCTCGACGTCCTCTCGCGCTCGGAGCCGCTTCCGTTTCAGCTCGACGACGACAACGTCGACGAGACCGTACGCCTGCGTTACCGGTACCTCGACCTGCGCCGGCCCCGGATGCAGGCGAACCTCCGGCTTTCCCACACCGTGATCTCGGCGATCCGCCGCACCATGGAGGAGCAGGGCTTCATCGACATCTGGACGCCGAGCCTCACGCTCGGGACGCCGGAGGGAGCGCGCGACTTTCTCGTCCCCGTCCGCCTGCAGCCGGGCCGCTTCTTCGCGCTCGCGCAGTCGCCGCAGCTGTTCAAGCAGCTGTTCATGATCAGCGGCTTCGACCGCTACTACCAGATCGCAACGTGTTGGCGGGACGAGGACCTGCGCGCCGACAGGCAGTTCGAGTTTCGGCAGCTCGACTTCGAGCTCGCGTTCCCGACCCGCGACGACGTGATGGACGTGATGGAGGGCGTCGTCGTCGCGTCGTTCGAGTCGCTCGGTCGCACCCCGCCTGCGCGACCGTTTCCGCGCATGCCGTACGCAGAGGCGATGCTGCACTACGGCTCAGACAAGCCCGATCTCCGGTACGGGCTCGAGATCCAAGAGGCGACGGATCTGACGCGCGGCTCTGAGTTTGGCGTGTTCGCAAACGCGGAGGCGGTTCGTTTCCTCGTCGCGCCGCGCGCGTTCTCCCGCGCGGAGCTCGCACGGCTCGAACAGATCGCAAAGGAGTGGGGCGGGAAGGGACTTGCCTATCTCGTCTACGACGAGTCGGGCGAGGTGCGCTCACCGATCGCGAAATTTCTCTCCGAAGCGGAGCTGGCAGCCTTCGCCGCGCCGGCCGGCTCAACGGTGCTGTTCGCTGCGGACACGCCGGCGATCGCGGGGCGCGTGCTCGGTGGACTGCGAATCCACCTGGCGAACGAGCTCCAGGTGATCGACGACACACACGACGAATTGCTTTGGGTCCTCGATTTCCCGCTCTTCCAGCACGACGAGGACACCGGCCAGTGGACGTTCGTCCACCATCCGTTCACCGGCCCGTTGGACGGGCACGAGGACCTGATCGAAACCGATCCCGGCCGCGCGCTGAGCCAGCACTACGACCTGATCTGGAACGGCTGGGAGCTCGGCTCGGGATCGATCAGGATCTACCGGCAAGACGTCCAGCAGCGCGTCTTCCGCGCGATGGGGATGACGGACGCCGAGGCGCGCGCAAAGTTCGGGTGGTTCCTCGACGCGCTGCAGATGGGTGCGCCGCCGCACGGGGGCTTCGCGCTCGGCATCGAACGCTTCATCGCGCTGCTCGCGGGCGAGGGAAATATCCGCGAGATCATCGCCTTCCCGAAGACCGCCGGCGGCTCCGAGCCGCTGACCGGAGCGCCGACCGCGATTCCGGACCCGGTGCTCCGCGAACTGGGAATCGCCGTGCGGACGTTGAACGAGGATCAAGCCTGACTGTCCGCCAACCGATGGAAAGGGCATACTTGTTCAGGCCGCCCCGGGAGGAGCAGAGGGAATGTCGACACAGGAACCAGGCACTCAGCAGCCGTCGCTGACATCGCTGCCACGGCTCGAAGATCTGCCGCGCTCCGCTGACGGCTACGACGCCGAGAAGGTGCGGGAGGCGTTCGAGTCGTTCCGTCGCCACACCTCGCAGCTGCAGGCACAGCTTCGCGTGCTCCAGGCGGCGTCGCGCAGTCCCCAGAACGTCGAACCGACGGGGCACGCCGTGCGGATGGATGCGCTCCATCTCATCCGCGCCGCTTCCGAGTTCGCCGACACGATCGAAACCGACGCGCAGACCGCGTCGGCGAAGCAGCTCCAGACCACCGAGGAAGAGGTTCGCAGGCGGCAGCGCGAGATCCAGCAGCGGGACGCCGAGGTCGAGCGCTACCGCTCCGAAAGCGAGCGTCAGCGCGCCGAAACGCTGAACAGCGCACGCAACGAGGCCCGCGAGCTGCTCGCGAACGCGAACCGCGAGGCGACACAGGAGATCCAGGAGGCGGAAGCCCGCGGGAACCGGATTCTCGAGCAGGCACGTCATCAGGCGACGGAGCTCACGAACGCGGCGCGCGCTGAGGTCGAGCAGACCCTCGAATGGGCTCGGGCTCAGGCTTCGGCGATCCTGGCGCGCGCGCAGAACGGCGCCGAGCAGCTGCTCGCGGCGGCCGGACTCGGCGAGCAGGAGATCCGTCGTGTCGCCGATGCGGTCGTGGAGGCCGCGCGGCAGGCGACCGAAGCTTCCCGCGGCGGCCCACCTCGCCCGTCGACCGTGGTTGCCGCGCCGCAGGTCGAGGACACGCCTCCGGCCCCGACGCCGACGCCCGCTGTGCCGCCGGTGTCACCGCCGTCGACGGCGGAGGCGACAGCCGAGAGCGAAACTTCCGAGCGCAGCGAGTCGGACGAACAACAGACGTAGGATCGCCTTCGTGCCCGGCGCCCTCGGCCCCAGATTCCTGATCGAGGCCGGCTTCATCATTGCCGTCGCGGTGGTGGCGGGCGTCGAGCGATTCCGGACGGTGACGATCGTGATCGTCATGGCCGCGGCGTGGCTCGTGGTCGCCGCCGTTGAGCTGGTGTTCGCTTGGAAGCGGCGTGCCGCTGCGCAGTCAGGGCAAACGACCCCGGCAGAAGCCTCACCGTCGGCGTCGGAACACGAGGTCCGGCCGAGTCCGGCGGTGCGTGCTCTGGGAGCAGAAGAATCTCTTCCGGATTCGACACCTCCACCGCCCGAGCCCGAACCCGAACCTTTGCCCGAGGAGGTGCCCGCGCCCGAGCCTCCGCGTCCGGTTTCGCAGCGGCCACGGATCGCTGCGGTTCCACCGCCGCCGGCGGCGAAACCGGAGCCGATCCCGCCGACGCCCGAACCGGCTGCCGCGGTCGTTCCCCTCTCCCCGCGCCGGAGCGAGCCGCGCGAGTGGAATATTTGGGAGCTCGAACGGCTCGTGCGAGCGCACTCCGGCGCCGACGTCGTGCGTGACGAGGAGCGGTCCTATCTGCTGATGTACCTCCGCGAGTTCGCGAGCCCGGAGGGCCATTTGTCGGCGGACTTCGACGGCGTCGTCCGCGAGACCTTCGGCGACGAGCTCGACGCCATTCCGTATTGACTGCCGCCGCCTTGCAGCGGACGGCATGGCTGGCGGCGGTCGCGCTCCTGGTCGGGCTCGCGGCCCTTGCGCTGGCGCATCGGTCCCGAGGCCACGAAGCAGTTCCGCCCGGAGTCGGACCGTACTACACCTCTCGAGCGGCGCCGTACGGAGCCACGCCGTCACACCGCCGCACAGCCTGCGGCGAGGCGTTCACGACGCAGCTCGAAGGCGTCGCGCATCCGACGCTTCCGTGCGGCGTGAAGCTCTACCTCCGCTTCAGCGGCAAGCAGGTCCTGACGGAGGTCGTCGACCGCGGACCGAGCGTCCCCGGGCGCGACTTCGCCATCACGAAGGCCCTCGCCGACCGAATCGGCCTGCACGGAACGCAGACGATCCACTGGCGTTTCGCTAGGTAAGCGCTACAGTGCGACGGCTCGACCCTGCGCGTGGCCCGCGCAGACCAATGTAGAACCAACACCATCGATGAGGGAGCTCTCGTCCGGCCGAGGCTTTGTCCGGTAGGTCGGCAGGCACCCACCTGGCACGCCAGGTTCACATCGGGCGCGGGCCACGGCAGGGTGGAGCGCGGCAGCCCGGCACCCACGGCGATGACAGCTAGCCTTGATGGGTGATCGAGGTTCTCGGCGACTCAGCTCGTGAGAGCGAGTTTGCTCTCGTCCGGCTCCGCATCGAGCGCGATCGCATCGTCGATGCCGAGGCTGACGGGCTCGAGCGGCCGATTGCAGGGCTGACCTTGCTCGAGGCTGCAGCCGTCGGCGGGGAGACGCTCGCGGTCGATGCGCTTGCGAATGCGCTCGCTCAGGTGTTTCGGGCCGAACCATCCGCGGCGCGCGTTGCGGTTGCGATGAGCGGCGGCGTCGACAGCGCGGTGGCGCTGCTGCGATACGCGCCGAATGCGATCGGTGTCACGTTGCGCCTCTGGCTCGATCCGGACGGACCCGACGCGGAACGCGCGTGCTGTTCGCCGGAGGCGGTGATTGCTGCACGCGAGACGTGTCACGCGCTCGGCCTCCCGCACGTGACGCTCGACCTGCGCGAGGAGTTCCGTCGCGCGATCGTCGAGCCATTCGTGCAGGGCTATGCGCGCGGCGAGACACCGAATCCCTGCATCCGCTGCAACGGGAGCTTCCGCTTCGCGGAGCTGCTCGCATTCGCGCGGCGCGCGGGCGCCGCTCGGCTCGTTACCGGTCACTACGCGCGCATCGTCGAGCACCGCGGCCGATCGTTGCTTGCATGCGCGGTGGATGCGGCCAAGGACCAGTCGTACATGCTCGCGCGACTCGATCCCCGGCTGCTTCAGAGGATCGAGTTTCCACTCGGTGAACAGACGAAGGAGGAGACGCGCGCCGAGGCGGAGCGATTGGGCCTCGCCGTTGCGCGACGCGCGGAGAGCCAGGAGGCCTGCTTCCTCGCCGGCGACGACTACCGGTCGTTCCTCGAGCGTCGCGGGCTCGAAGTGTCCGACGGGCCGATCGTCGACGAGGACGGTCACGAGCTCGGCCGGCACGACGGCTACTGGAGGTTCACGCCGGGGCAGCGGCGGGGTCTCGGGGTCTCGGCGACGGAGCCGCTGTACGCACTGCGCTCCGAGCCGCGGACGAACACCGTCGTCGTCGGACCTCGGGCAGCGCTGGCAACGACGAGCGTCACGGTGAACGGCCGCCTCTACGTTCCGGTCCGGCGCGTGGCGGCGAAGCTCCGCTACCGCTCGCCCGCGGTCTCGGCGACGGTCGAGCCGGAGGGCCGCGGTTTCCGGCTTCAGCTCGAGGAGCCGGTCTTCGGCGCCGCCGCAAGCCAGGCGGCCGTCCTCTACGAGGGCGACGTCGTCGTCGGCGCCGGTTTGATCCGGCCCGGAACCGTGAGGCGCGGTCGTCCGTTATCCCTAGGGGTCCGGGTCACCTAGCGGCTCGGTTTGAGCATGGACGAAATCGCACTGACGCTACCCGCCGATGAGGCCTTCCACAGTGTCGCCCACCTGGTGCTGGGCGGGCTTGCCGTGCGTCTCGACCTCACCGTCGAGACGCTGGAGGAGCTCGCCTACGCGCTCGAGGCGCTGCTGCAGCGCTCCGAGGAGGCGTACGGCGACGAGGTCGTCATCCGAGTGCAGGTCGGCGACGAAGAGATGCGGACCATCGTCGGTCCGTTCGGCGAGGAAATCCGCGCTGAGCTCACGGGCGATTCCGGCGATGCCATCGACCTCAGGCGAATCTTGCGGGCCGTGTGCGACGACATCGAAGTCTCGGACGGCGACGGAATGCAATGGGTCGAGATCACGAAGCGGGTGCAACTGAGGAGTGACGAGCGATGAGCGAATCCGACAAGGTTCTGCTCCGTCGCTACCACGAGGAGGGTGACCTCCAGGCGCGCGAGCAGTTGATCGAGCAGTACATGTCGCTCGTCCGTTCGCTCGCGCGGCGCTACTCGTACCGCGGCGAGCAGCTCGAGGAT
>JBKPJA010000168.1:0-17831 GCA_046730515.1 Actinomycetota bacterium
CGTCTCTTCGCGCTGCGCGAGCAGCGACCGAAGCCGTTGCGCGACGACAAGGCGATCGCGTCGTGGAACGGCCTCGCACTCGCGGCGCTCGCGGAATCCGCGCGCAGGCTGCAGCGGGACGACCTGCTCACCGTCGCACGCGAGCTCGGAGACTTTCTCTTGGGTCCGCTTTCCACGACCGACGGTCGGCTCTTCCGCACCTGGCGTGCAGGCCGAGCGCACACAACCGGCTTCCTCGAGGACTATGCGGATGTCGCAAACGGGCTGTACGAGCTGCACGTGGCAACGGCGGAGCTCCGCTGGCTCGAGGAGTCTCGGCGCATTGCACGACTCGCGATCGAGCTCTTCACGGACGACGAGCGGGGCGGCTTCTTCCACACGCCTGCGGACGGCGAGCGGCTCGTGCACCGCAAAAAGGAGCTGGACGACAATCCGACCCCGTCGGGCAACTCCATGCTCGCCTACATCCTCCTCCGCCTTGCGCGCATCTACGGGGACGACGAGGTCGAGCGGCGCGCGGTGGGCGTGTTCAGGCTCGTCGGGCCGACAGCGGCGCGAGTGCCGTCTGCGTTCGGCCAGCTCCTTTCTGCACTCGATCTGCACTTCGCGCCGCCTCACGAGCTCGCGATCATCGGACCGCCGGACAGCAAGGTCGCGCGCGGAGCGCTCGAGCCCTTCGATCCGAATGCGGTCGTCGTCTTCGGCCCGTCGGAGGAAGTCCCGCTGCTCGCGGGCAAGGACTACGTCGACGGCACGCCGGCGGTCTACGTCTGCGAGCGGTTCGCCTGCCAGGCACCGGTGACCGATCCGGCGCAGCTATGGGGTGCTAGCGCGGCGGCGGCCCCCTAGCAAGGCCGCCGACCGCGCGACACCCCCACTAGGCAGACACGCGCTGGGAGCGAAACCCTGCACCTGTTCATGGAACGCATCGCGATGAACCCACGGAGGCGAGCTGTTCCCCGGACGGCGGCTCTCGCGCCAGCAGGTCCGACACGGTCACGGGCCGTAAGCCTTTCCGCCGGGCCGCGAGAATGACCGCGGCCGCAACAGCCGGCGTCGACGGGTGCGGGTCGTGGAAGAGGATGATCGCGCCGGGACGCAACCCCGCAATCGCCGAACGCACGACCGTGACGGGAGTCCCCCCGGGGCGCGAGTCGCCGCTGTCTGCGCTCCAGCGGACATCGAGCAGCCCGAGCGAGCGCGCGACCAGATCGATCCCGGACGTCGCCCGCTCGTAAGGGGGTCGGAAGAGCCGCGGCACGGCATCGACGGTGCGGCCGATCGTCCGCTGCGTCGAGTCGAGCTCCCGGCGCACGTCGAAGAGCGAGAGGGCGTCGAGACGAGGGTGGCTCCACGTGTGGTTGCCGAGCTCTCCGACGCGCGCCTGCGCGCGAACTCCCGCGGGCCAGTAGCCGATCCGGCTGCCGACGTCGAAGAAGGTCGCGCGCGCGTGCAGCCGCCGTAGCACGTGCGCGAGGGCCAGGGTGTACGGGCTTGGCCCGTCGTCGAAGGTCAGCGCGACGTTGTGTCCGCGCGTCCCGCCGCAATAGATCGGGTTCGCCTGCTGAATGAGCCGCGGCACCGTCGGGAGCTGGGTGGGAAGCGGGAGCAACACCGCAGCCGCGAGAATCGCGCCGAGCACCACATTAAGGTACTGCGGCCTTGCCCCTGCTCGAGGTGCAGAACGTAACGAACCGGTTCGGCGGCATCGTGGCGCTCGACCGCGTCTCGCTGAGCGCAGAGGCGGGCGAGGTCGTCGGGCTGATCGGCCCAAACGGCGCGGGGAAGACAACCGCGTTCAACGTGATCACGCGTCTCTACACCCCCGAGGAAGGAGACGTCCGCTTCGACGGCGAGAGTCTCCTGCGCGCCGGTCCGAGCAAGGTCGTGCAGCGCGGCATCGCGAGGACGTTTCAGAACGTCGAGCTCTTTCGCGGAATGACCGTACTCGAGAACGTCCAGGTCGGCGCACACGCGCGCAGCGGAGAGCACTCGATCGAGGACATCCTCTACTACGTCGGAATCTCGTCGCTGCGTTACCGCTCCGCAGCGGCACTGCCCTACGGAACGCAGAAGCGTGTCGAGCTCGCGCGTGCGCTCGCCTCGTCACCCCGCCTGTTGCTCCTCGACGAGCCGGCCGGTGGGCTGAATCACGAAGAGGTGCAGGAGCTCGGGGGCTTCATCCACCGGCTGCGCGAGGAATTCGAGCTGACGATCCTCGTGGTCGAGCACCACATGGGACTGGTGATGGGAATCGCGGACCGGGTGCACGTGCTCGACTTCGGCAAGAAGATCGCCGAGGGAACGCCCGCAGAGGTGCAGGCGAATCGCGCTGTGATCCTGGCGTATCTCGGGAGTGCGGCGTGATCCTCGGTTTCACCTGGTCGGAGTTCGCCGAGCAGGTCACGAGCGGCCTCGCGGACGGATCGGTCTACGCGAGTCTCGCGCTCGCGCTCGTCATCGTCTACCGAACGACGCGCGTCATCAACTTCGCCCAGGGCGAGATGGCGACGTTCGCCACGTTCATCGCTTGGTCGCTGATGAACCACGGGCTCTCCTTCTGGGCGGCGTTCCCGCTCGTGCTCGCGATCGCATTCGCAGGCGGGCTCGCGATCGAGCGCGTCGTGATCCGTCCGATCGAGTCCGCGCCGGTGATCACGATCGTGATCCTTACGCTGGGCCTGGCGCTCCTCCTCAACGGATTGATGAAGCTGATCTGGGGCGATTACGACCGCCCGTTCAACGGCGGCTTCTCGAACCGCACCGTGAGCGTCGCCGGAGCGCACATCGCGATTCAGTACATCGGCACGATCTGCGTGCTCGTCGCCGTGGTCGTCGTGCTCACGCTGTTCTTTCGGTTCACGAAGCTGGGCCTCGGGCTGCGCGCGGCCGCTTTGAATCCCGACTCGTCGCGGCTGACCGGCGTTCGCGTGGGCTGGATGCTCGGCCTCGGTTGGGGGCTCGCCGCTGCGGTTGGCGCGATCGGAGGAATGATGATCGCCCCGCTCTTGTTTCTGGGGCCCGACATGATGCATGCCGTTCTGCTCTATGCGTTCGCGGCGGCGGTGCTCGGTGGTCTCGACAGCCTCATCGGCGCCATCGTGGGAGGTCTCCTGCTCGGCTTGATGACAGACCTCCTGGGCCGCTATGTCGGCTACATCGACTCCGCGCTGAAAGTCCCGGTGGCGCTGGCTGTCATCCTCGGCGTCCTGCTCATCCGACCGACAGGCCTCTTCGGCCGCGTCGCAGCGAGGCGCGTATGAGGGTGAAGCTCGCCCTCGAGGTTGTTGCTTTCGGAGTGCTCGTCGCGGTGCTCGCCGCGATGCCGCACCTATTGAGCGACTTCCACACTCGGGAGCTCGCCTACGTCGGCTTCTACTTCATCGCGCTCGTGGGCCTCGCGATCCTCACCGGCTACAACGGTCAGATCTCGCTCGGGCACGGTGCGTTCATGGGGATCGGTGCCTACACGACCGCGATCCTCAACGTCGACCACGGAGTGCGGGACCTCTGGACGATTCCGGTTGCCGGGGTCGTCGCGGGACTCGGCGGATTGCTCGTGGGCATCCCGGCACTCCGGCTCTCGGGCCTCTACCTCGCGCTCGTCACCTTCGGCATCGCGGTCTCGTTCCCCCAGCTCTTGAAGAAGTACCAGCACTTCACCGGCGGATCGACCGGGAAGGTTCTGAACGTCGTGGCGCCGCCGTTCGGATGGCACACGACCGCCAACCGCTGGTTCTACTACCTGACTTGGGGAATCGCCCTCGTCCTGCTGATCGCTGCGTGGATCTTGTTACGCACGAAGCCGGGGCGAACGTGGCAGGCGATCCGCGACAGCGAGATCGCAGCAGCGTCTGCCGGAATCGACGTTGCGCGGTACAAGACGCTCGCGTTCGGCATCTCGGCGTTCTACGCGGGTGTTGCCGGCTCGCTCTTCGCGATCGTCACAGGTTTCATCAGCCCGGACGTCTTTCCGATCCTCCTCTCCGTCTACCTCGTCGTCGGTCTTGCAGTCGGCGGGCTTGGCTCGCTCGCGGGTCTGCTCGCGGGAGCTGCGCTCGTCTACTACCTCGAGTATCACGCCGGTGCGGTCGGCCAGTGGGTGAATCACCTGCCGTATGTCTCGTTCGACCCGACGAAGCCCGGCGTTACCGACCTCGTGTTCGGCGCCGTGCTGGTCCTCGTGATGCTGATCCTCCCAACCGGAGTGGGCGGGCTCTTGCGCAGGGCGCTGGGGCCGCTAACTAGTCGGTTGTACACTCGGTCTTAGGTCGACGTGCGGAACCGGGTCGTTCTCACGGGTGCCATCGTCGCCGCTGTCTGCGTGACGGCCGCCGGCGCGCGGCCGCTCGCGACTCCCGGCGTCAGCTCGACCGAGATCAAGCTCGGCTCGAGCGTGCCGTTGAGCGGCGAGGCTGCGGCGGCAGGCAACGTCGCGCGCGGCGCGGACGCGTACTTCAAGTACGTGAACGCGCACGGCGGCGTCTTCGGCCGCAAGATCGCGTTCACGTACCTCGACGACGGTTACGACCCCGCCCGTGCCGTCCAGAACACGATCCGCCTCGTGCAGCAGGACCAGGTGTTCGCGATGTTCAACACGCTCGGCACGAACAACAACCTCGCGATCCGCAAGTTCCTGAACCAGCAGGGCGTGCCGCAGCTCTTTGTCGCGGCCGGAGCGACGACATTCGGACGCGACTACAAGCAGTACCCGTGGACGATCGGCTACATCCCGCCGTACTCCGAAGAGGGACAGCTGTACGGGCGCTACATCGTGCAGCACATCAAGCGCGCGAAGGTCGCCGTCCTCTACCAGGACGACGACTACGGCCGAGACCTCTACGGCGGTTTGCGCAAGGGTCTCGGCGAGAAGGCGGGCCAGATCGTGGCAAAGGTGGGCTACGACCCGACGTCCGCCGACGTCCAGCCGCAGATCGCGCAGCTGAAGGCGTCGAAAGCGAACGTCCTCTGCATCTTCGCGTTCGGCAAGTTCTCGTTGCAGGCGTTCAATGCGCTCGCGCGCCTCGGTTGGCATCCGCAGGTGTTCGTCAACGACGTGTCCTCGGCGTCGTCGCTGATGTCGATCGTGCCGCAGCGCGCGGCGAACGGGTCGATCTCGATCGTGTTCGGGAAGGACCCGGCCGCCCCGGCCTGGGCGCGCGACAAGGGCATCAAGCTCTTTCAGACGATCCTCAAGCAATACGGGAGCGGCATCGGCTCGCGCGATCTGAAGGACGGCTACTACGTGGCGGGCATGGGCGCGGCATACACGATGGTCGACACACTCCGGAAGGCCGGCCGGAACCCGACGCGCCAGAGCGTGATCAACGCGGCGATCCATCTGAACGAGAAGGGGAATCCGTTCCTCATTCCGGGCATCGTCGTCCGCACTAGCCCGTCCTTCCGTTTTCCGGTCACCCTGGTGAAGCTGCAGCGCTGGACACACGGCGCCTGGCATCCGTTCGGCAAGTTGCTCTTCGCGCGACCCTCCTAGCAACACCTAAGCTGCCGATATGGAGCCGGCCGCGCTGCTCGAGGCACCGCTCGAGGAGTTGTGTGCCGAGGCGCGGCGACTGCGGGCCGAAGGCGGGACGCTTGTCACCTTTTCGCCGAAGGTCTTCATCCCGCTGACGAAGCTCTGCCGCGACGTCTGCCACTACTGCACGTTCGCGCGGCCGCCGCGGCGGGGCGAACGCGCCTACATGACGATCGACGAGGTGCTCGCGGTCGCTCGTGCGGGCGCGCGCGCCGGTTGCCGGGAAGCGCTGTTCACGCTCGGTGACAAGCCCGAGCTGCGTTACCGGGTCGCGCGCGATGAGCTCCACGCCCTCGCGTGCGAGACGACGGTCGAGTACCTCGCGCGCGCGGCCGACGCCGTGTTGCAAGAGACGGGATTGCTTCCGCATCTGAATCCCGGTGTGATGACGATCGAGGACGTGCGTGCGCTGCGCTTCGTCAGCGCGTCGATGGGGCTGATGTTGGAGACGACCTCCGAGCGTTTGTCGCACCGCGGCGCCCCGCACTTCGGCTCGCCGGACAAGCTCCCGAGCGTTCGACTCGGGACGCTGCGCGCGGCCGGTGAAGCGCGCGTGCCGTTCACGACGGGGATCCTGATCGGGATCGGCGAGACACGTGCGGAGCGGATCGACGCACTGTTCGCGATTCGCGCGGCCGCGGAGGAGTACGGCCACGTGCAGGAGGTGATCGTCCAGAACTTCCGTGCGAAGCCCCGGACGCGGATGGCCGACGCTCCTGAGCCGTCGCTCGACGAGCTTCTGTGGACGATCGCGGTCGCACGCGTCGTGCTCGGCCCGAATGGACACGTTCAGGCGCCGCCGAACCTCTCGTACGAGGACTTTGCTCGGTTGCTGGATGCGGGCATCGACGACTGGGGCGGCGTTTCGCCGGTGACGATCGACCACGTCAATCCGGAGGCGCCTTGGCCCGAGGTCGAGCGGCTGCGCGCCGCGTGCGCGAGCCGGGGGCTCGAGCTAGCTCCTCGGCTCGCCGTCTATCCGGAGTGGATCGGCGGCGAATGGATCGATCCGCACGTTTTGCCGCACGTATTGCGCGCGTCCGATGCGATGGGGCTCGCACGCGAGGGTGATTGGTCTCCGGGTCAGGAGACGCCGCTGCCGTTCGTTCCGCGCGACGCGCTCCCCGTCGACACGCGAAGCGATTTGGGGGAGGAGGAGCTCGTGCGCCTGTTCCGCGCACGCGACCACGAGCTCGGGCGCGTGCTCGCCGCGGCCGATCGCCTGCGGCGCGAGGTGTGCGGCGACGAGGTGACGTACGTCGTCACGCGCAACATTCAGTACACGAACGTCTGCTACTTCCGCTGCGGCTTCTGCGCGTTCTCGAAGGGAAAGCTCGCCGCGAACCTGCGTGGGGCGCCGTACCTCGTGCCGCACATCGAGATCGTTCGCCGTGCGCGCGAAGCGTGGGCGCGAGGCGCGACGGAGGTGTGCCTCCAGGGCGGGATTCATCCCGCGTTCACCGGCGAGTACTACGAGTCCGTCGTCAGGGCCATCAAGAACGCGTTGCCGGAGATCCACGTGCACGCGTTCTCCGCCCTCGAGGTCTGGCAGGGCGCCGCGACTCTCGGGCTGCCGCTCGAGGTGTATCTCTCGCGGTTGCGCGACGCCGGACTCGGCTCCCTGCCGGGGACCGCCGCGGAGATCCTCGACGACGACGTGCGCCGCGTCATCTGTCCCGACAAGGTGACGACCGAGCAATGGCTCGAGGTGCACGACATCGCACACCGAGTCGGTCTGCGCTCCAACGTGACGATGATGTTCGGACACGTGGAGCGGCCGGTGCACTGGGCGCGTCATCTGCTGCGAGCCCGCGAACAGCAGCAGCGCAGCGGCGGCTTCACCGAGTTCGTTCCGCTGCCGTTCGTGCACATGGAGGCGCCGATGTGGCTGCAGGGACGCGCGCGCAGCGGTCCGACGTGGAGCGAGACGCTGCTCGTGCATGGGGTCGCGCGGCTCGCGCTGCATCCCTGGATCACGAACATCCAGGCGTCGTGGGTGAAGCTCGGTCGCGACGGAATCGGCGCCGCGCTGCGCGCCGGCGTGAACGATCTCGGCGGCACGCTGATGAACGAGTCGATCTCGCGTTCTGCGGGCGCACGGCACGGTCAGGAGCTCGCGCCCGAGTCGATGGAAGAGCTGATCCGCGCGTGCGAACGTGTTCCGCGGCAGCGGACGACGCTCTACGCGGACGCGCCGGCGGAGCGCGTGCGGGCGAGCTTCGGCGCAGCGCCGCTCGAGGAGCCGCTCAATCCACCGGTGAAAGATGCGAAGCTCGTCGCGCCTCCGCGGCTCGTGCGACCCGGCTTCGCTACTGCTCGAATCTGATCAGGTCGTCCACTGTCTCTCGCCGGCGAATGAGCCGTGCCTGGCCGTCTGCGACGAGGACGGCGGCCGGTCGAGGCAAGCCGTTGTAGTTCGACGACATCGCAAGCGTGTAGGCGCCGGTCGCCGGGACTGCGAGCAGGTCGCCGCGTCGCGGTTGCGGTAGGGCGATGCTGTCGATCAGGACGTCACCGGACTCACAGTGCTTGCCGGCGATCCGGAAGTCGCCGGCGGGTTCCTCTTCGGCTCGGTTCGCGAGCAGCGCTTCGTAGCGTGCGCCGTAGAGTTGCGGTCGCGGGTTGTCCGACATACCGCCGTCGATCGCCGCGTAATCGACGCCCCCGCTGTGCTTCGTCGAGCCGATCCGGTAGATAGTCATGCCCGCACGGCCGATGAGCGAGCGACCGGGCTCGAGCACGATCCGGGCCGGTTCGTCCCAGGCGGCGCGGAAGCGGGTGACGATTGCGCCTGCGAACTCCTCCGGTGCCGGCAGCACCTCGTCGTGCGAGTGGCGAACCCCGAGCCCGCCGCCGAGGTCGACGAGCTGCGGCGTCCAGCCCAGCTCCGAGCGGCAGCGTCGACAGAACGAGACCAGTCGGTCGACGGCTTCGAGGCTCTCGTCGGCCCGGGAGAGCTGCGAGCCGATGTGGATGTGCACGCCGATCGGCTCGAGCACGCGGCGCGCCTTGTTGAGTGCGTCGAGTGCCTGCGGCTCATCGAACCCGAACTTCGATTCGGCGTGCGCCGTTTGAATCGAGCGGTGCGTCTCCGCATCGATTCCGGGAGTGAGTCGCAGCAGGACGCGTTCGGCTCCGGCGGTGTGTGCGCGCTCGACTTCTTCCGTCGCGTCGAGGACGACGAGTGCGCCGGCGGCCGACGCGGCCGCCAATTCCTCGTCGGACTTGTTGTTGCCGTGGAAGACGATCCGTTCGCCGGTGAGGCCGGCTCGCCGAGCGAACTCGAGCTCGCCGAGCGTGGAGACGTCGGCACCGAATCCGAGCCCGGCGAAGAGCCGCATGATCGCGACGTTCGGGAGCGCCTTGGTTCCGTAGACGATCAGCGCGTCCGGCTCGATGCTCGCGTAGGCGCGCGCCTGGGCGCGGAGGGTCGCCTCGCAGTAGACGAGCAGCGGAGTGCCGAACTCGCCGGCGAGCTCTTCCGCACGGACACTGCCGATCGTGAGCTGGCCGTCGACAATCGCTGCGCTTTCGGGGAAGAGCTCGAGCACGGGCTACACAGTCTGCCGGGCGCGAGTCGCATATCCGTCACCGAAATGGCACAGACGGGTGCGTGGATCACCGGTATCGTCGACCGCGAGGGAGGTGGGCGTTAAGCCCCGCCTCTGGGTGGGGGTTACACGCGCACGCGCGCGTGTACCTAAAGGAGGGTGGGGGACAGTTTCAGTCGCTCCACCACCCTTCCTCCATGTCGGCGTCGCCGGGACCAGTATTCGGGGCTCCGACCGCGATCAGCTCCGCACCTTCAGCACCCGCCTCGAGACTCCTCATCGTGTCCTTCGGCACGCGCACCGCATCCCATTGCCTCAGATCGATCACCTCGTCGTCCAGCTTGATGCGGGCGCTGCCGCTGACGAGGACGTAGATCTCCTCCTGTTGCTTGTGCCGGTGGCCGAATGGAAGCCGGAAGTTCGGCGCCAGCCGCTGATAGCTGATCCCGCACTTCTCGAGCTCGAGCGGCACCCGCGCCATCCTGGCCTCGATGTGCGGCGCAAGCCCGAACTTCGGAGCCTGATCCTCGACTTCATTCTTCAGATTGATCTTCGTGTAGTCGGCCACGTGTCTCCTCTCGCAGGATGACGCGATTTTCCCTGCTTGCTAGAGTCAGAGCAATGGAGGAACTGCTTCTCTAGCGCAGGGAGCCACCGCGGCGAAGCCGCGTCAGCTCCCCCTTGGCCTCTCTGATCGAGAGGCTTTTTTGTTCCCGGAGGACTCGATGGAAAGGTACGACCCACAAGCGATCGAAGCCAGGTGGCAGAAGGTGTGGGAGGACGAAGACGTCTTCCACACTCCGAACCCGCCTCCGAACGAGCGCACCGACGAGCGGCACTGGTACCAGCTGGAGATGCTGCCGTACCCCTCGGCGGGGACGCTGCACATCGGCCACGTCCTCAACTACACGATGGGCGACGTTCAGACACACCTGCGCCGGCGCCAGGGCTGGAACGTCTTGCGGCCGATGGGCTTCGATTCCTTTGGCCTACCGGCGGAGAACGCCGCAATCACCGAGGGCGGCCATCCCCGCGAAATCACCGAGCGCAACATCGCGCTGATCCGCAAGCAGATGAAGCGGCTCGGGTGGTGGATCGACTGGGAACGTGAGATCTCTGCGCACCAGGTGGAGTACTACCGCTGGACGCAGTGGCTGTTCCTGAAGTTCTTCGAGGCGGGCCTGGCCTACCGCAAGAAGGCACCCGTCAACTGGTGTCCGCATGACCAGACGGTGCTGGCGAACGAGCAGGTGATCAACGGCCGTTGCGAGCGCTGCGGCACCGAGGTCGAGGCACGGAATCTCGAGCAGTGGTTCTTCCGCATCACCGCGTACGCCGACGAGCTGCTCCGCTATGAGCTGCCGCCGGGTGGCCATTGGCCCGAACGCACGAAGACGATCCAGCGGAACTGGATCGGCCGCTCGGAAGGCGCAGAGCTGCTCTTTCGAGTCGAGGAGCTCGACATCGACATTCCGGCCTTCACGACACGCGCGGACACGCTCTTCGGTGCGACCTTCTTCGTCCTCGCGCCAGAGCACCCACTCGTCGAGGGGATCGCGGAGCGCTCCCCGAACGGCGACGAGATCCGCGACTACGTTCGCCACACGGCGGCCAAGCGAGGCGAGGAGCGAGCCACAGCAACGCAGAAGACAGGAGTCTTCACCGGCTTCTTCGCCACGAACCCGGCCGACGAGGCGCGGATCCCGATCTGGATCGCCGATTACGTGCTGATGGAGTACGGCACCGGTGCGCTCATGGCCGTGCCGGCGCACGACCAGCGCGACTTCGAGTTCGCGCAGACGTTCGAGCTGCCGGTGGTCCAGGTGATCGAGCCGGCGGACGGGAACGAAGTCGAGCTGCCCTACGAATCGAAAGAGCAGACCGATCGACTCGTCCACTCGGCGCAATTCAATGGTCTGCCCGCGTCGGAAGGTGAGCGGGCGATTGTCGACTGGCTCGACAAACGAGGCCGCGGCAAGCGCGCGGTCAGCCACCGGCTCCGCGATTGGAGCTTCTCGCGCCAGCGCTATTGGGGGGCACCGATCCCGATCGTCTACTGCGAAGGCTGCGGCGCCGTGCCCGTCCCCGAAGACGAGCTGCCGGTTCTGCTGCCCGAGGTGGACGACTACCGGCCGAAGGGTCAGCCGCCGCTCGCGTCAAACCACGAGTGGCTTCATGTCCCCTGCCCGCGGTGCGGTGGGGAGGGGCTCCGCGAGGCAGACACGATGGATACGTTCGTCGACTCGGCCTGGTACTTCCTGCGGTACGTCGACTCGTACAACGACCAGGCACCGTTCGAGCGCGACATTGTCGACTACTGGTGTCCGGTCTCGCAGTACATCGGCGGCATCGACCATGCGACAGGTCACCTGCTGTATTCGCGCTTCTTCGTCAAGGTGCTGAACGACCTCGGGATGGTCGGCTTCCGTGAACCGTTCGCACGCCTCTTCCACCAGGGCTGGGTGACGATGGGCGGGACGAAGATGTCGAAGTCGAAAGGCAATGTCGCAGGGCCTGACGCGCTCGTCGAGGAGTACGGCGCCGACGCCGTGCGCATGTACATCCTGTTCCTGGCCCCCGCCGACCAGGACATGGAGTGGTCGGAGGAGGGAATCGAGGGCATCATCCGCTTCCTGCGCCGGCTGTGGCGCGTCGTGCACGACGTCGCAGAACGCGCCCCAGCCAACGGTCCCTGCGACAGCGCTCTGGCGCGAAAGGCGCACGCCACGATCGACAAGGCCACGGACGACATCAGTCGCCGGTTCCAATTCCACACGCCGCTCGCGTCGGTCATGGAGCTGGTAAACGAGCTGGTGAAGGACCCGGCCGCCCCTGATGCACGCTTCGCCGCCGAGACTGTCGTATCGGTTCTCCAGCCGTACGCGCCGCACGTGACGGAAGAGCTATGGCAGGTGCTCGGGCACGAGCGCCTGTGGGAAGAGCCGTGGCCCATCGTCGATCCGGCGATGCTGGTCCAGGAGACCTTCGAGCTTGTCGTCCAGGTGAACGGCAGAGTGCGCGACCGCATTCGCGTTCCGAGTGACTCCACCGAGGACGAGCTCGTCGCACGCGCCAAGGAGTCGGCCAAGGTGCAGGCCCATCTCGACGGCGGCGAGATCCGTCAGACGATCGTCGTCCCGCAGAAGCTCGTGAACCTCGTCGTCGGCTAGCGAATGCCGATGTCGAGCGTGAAGTTCACGCGCGCGTAACGCGATGTCGGAACGCTGACATAGTGCGGCTCGAGGCCGCGGCCGATGCCTTTGTGTTGCGGTGCCGTCACGGCGTAGCGACCCGGCGCCAACGAGACACGGTACTGACCCGAGCTGTCCGTGCGCGTTGTGGCAACTCGCTTTCCCCGTCGCCAGAACGCGAGCGTGTCGTTCACGTCGGGCTTGCTGCACGGTTGGCCGACCATGCAGACAGGCTGTGACGGCGAGATGACGACCGTTCCATGAAGGCCGCCGGCGAGAGACAGGACTGCGGCCACAATGAGCATTCAGTCTCAAGTGTGCCTGTGTTTTGGAGCGAAGTCGTCACCCAGCCGTACGACTTTCGCGGGGACACTCGGTGGAGTGCCCGAAATCCCGCTTACGCGCCGGCAGATCGTCGTCGGCGCAATCGTCTTGATCGCCGTCGTGCTGATCGGCGCCAAGCTGCTGACGCGTCCAAAGGCGGCGGCCGCGCCGCCGATTCCCACCGCGGCTGCGACTGAACCGGTCGCGGCTGCGCTCATCTACGTGGACGTGGTCGGTGCCGTCCGGCGTCCCGGCCTCTATCGCCTCTCGCGCAGTGCACGTGTGGCCGATGCGCTCGCGCGTGCCGGTGGGCCGACTCGCAAAGCCCAACTCGAACTCGTCAATCTCGCGGCGCCGGTTGCGGACGGTGAGCAGGTCGTCGTCCCGCGCCGGGGCGCCGCCGGCGCCGTCGCTGCCGGCGGCGGAGGGGTCGGCGCAGAGGGTGGTCCCGTCCATCTCAACACGGCTACGCTCGAACAGCTCGACGCGTTGCCAGGCATCGGGCCGGTGACTGCGCAGAAGATCCTCGACTACCGTCAGCAACACGGCGCGTTCTCCTCGGTGGACGAGCTCGATGCTGTGCCCGGCATCGGACCGGTCAGGCTCGATCAGCTGAAGGGGTTGGTCGCGCCGTGACGTTGCTGCGCAAGCGTCCAACCCACGCGGCGTGCGCGACGCTCTGCGTAGGGCTTGCGTTCCCGAATCTCATCCGCGCATCCACGCTGCTGCTTCTCGCCGCACTTACGGCGGTCGCCTGCGCGGCCGCTGTGGGGGTCGAGCGAAGCATCCTGATCATGGTTGCGCTCGCCATCGGCGGTTGGTTGTGGGGAAGTGCACGCCTGGAGGCGCTCGACCGTAGCCCGCTCGAGGCCCGGATCGGCACGGCCGAGGGCACGCGCGTCGTCGTGACGGCAACGCCGCGCCGGGGCCGATTCGACTTGCGCGCGACGGGGCTCGTGCTTCGCTTCGGCCTGACGCAACCGCACGAGCCCGTGCTGATGCGGTTGCCACTCGGGCGTGCGCCGCCACAGGGTGCAATCCTCGACGCGCTCGGCGAATTGGTCGCCCCGCGTCCCGCCAAGAACGGATTCGATGAGCGCGCGTGGTTACGCCGCCACGGCATCCATGTGGTGTTGCGACTCGACACCTGGACGATCGCGGGCCGCCGGGGCGGGATCGGGGGTCTCGGTGACCGTCTGCGCGGGTGGCTTAGGCACTCGGTGGCGCGAGGTGTGAACGGTGAGCGCGCGGCAGTGCTCGAGGGAGTCGTGCTCGGCGACGACAGTGGTCTGTCGGACCAGCTTCGACAGCGATTCCGTGCATCGGGTCTCTACCACCTCCTCGCCGTCTCGGGCCAGAATGTCGCGCTCGTCGCCGCCGGTGCGCTCGCGCTTGCCTGGCTGCTCGGCGTGCCGCGCTGGCTCGGCGAGCTCGGAGCGCTAACCGGCATCGGCGGGTACGTCCTCGCGGTCGGGGCCCAACCGTCCGTGATCCGCGCGGGCATCGCCGGCGCGCTCGGCTCGCTTGCCTGGCTGACCGCTCGGATGACCGATCGCTGGTACTTCCTCTGGGTTGGGGCTGCCGTCCTGCTCGCGTGGAATCCCTACACGCTGCTCGACGCCGGGTTCGAGCTCTCGTTCGCCGCGGTGGCTTCGATCTTCCTGCTCGTGCCGCGTTTCAGACGTGCGCTCGACGGCTATCCGCTGCCGGGCGGCCTGGCCGACGCGATCGCGCTGTCCGCGGCGTGCGGATTCGCGACCGCACCCGTGCTGTGGTTGCAGTTCCACGCCGTACCGCTCCTGACTGTGCCGGCCAATGCCCTGGCGGCGCCCGCGATGGTGCCGTTGCTCACGCTCGCGCTCGTCGGCGCGCTCGCGTCTCCGATCTTTCCGGAGCTGACGACTGCGATCGCGTGGGTCAACGGTTGGTGCGCCGCGTATCTCGCGGCATGCGCGCGCCTCATCGGTGGGCTCCCCGGCGCACAGATCCGCTCGACGCGCGCCGCCCTCCTCCTGCTTGCGGGTGGCCTCTTCCTCGCCGCCTATGCTTGGTGCGGTCGTGAAGGTCGTGTGTTGGAGAAAACCAGAAGCGGATGAAGGCGGCCGCGCGGGCAAAGCCCGCACGGCCTCTCGGCGGCGTCGCGTGGTCGGCGTCTGAGTTGGCCGAAGTGGCGACCGAGCTCAAACCCGTCTACCTGATCACCGGCGGCGACAGGCCCAAGATTCAACGTGCGCTCCGCCGCTTGCGGGACCGCGTCGGCGACGAGGCGACCGAGGTCCTGTCCGCGCTCGAGGCCGGGGGAGAGGATGCGGTCGCAGCATGCAATGCGCGCGGTCTCTTCGGCGGCGAACAGCGGCTTGTGATCGTCACCGACGTCGATCGCTGGAAGGCGGCCGATACGAAGGCGATCACCGGCTATCTCACGTCGCCGGCGCCGGGGACGGTGCTCGCGCTCGTCGGTGACGAGACGAAGAAGGACTCGGCTCTCGGCAAGGCGTGTGCAAAGACAGGCGACGTCCTCGTCTACGACGTCACGAAGCGCCGCCTGCCGGAGTGGGTCGGAAAACAGTTCGCGGAGCGTGGCATCAGCACCGACCCCGAGGCTTGTCGCGCTCTGGTCGAAATCGTCGGCGAGAATCCCGAGGAGCTCGCGACCGAGATCGACAAGCTCGCCACCTGGTCGGGCGGTGAGCCGGTCGGCCTCCCCGCCGTCGAGCAGCTTGCAGCCGGGTGCGCGGAGATTCCCGGCTACGAGCTCACCGATGCTTGGGGAAGACGCGACCTCCCCGGCGCACTCGCCGCGTGCCAGACGCTGATCGAGCGGTCCGGCGATCCGGTGCCGCGCTCGGTTCCCGGACTCGTCGGCCTGCTGGTCGGCCACGTCGGCCGCGTGCGCGCGATCCAGTCGATGGCCGAGGAAGGTCTAACCTCGCGTGAGGCTGCGGCGCGTTTGAAGCGCCACCCCTTCTACGTCGAGAAGCTGTTCGCACAGGCACGGAACTTCACGACCGACGAGCTTCGCGACGCGGTCGTCCGTCTCGCCGACCTCGACCACGCCGTCAAGGGCGGTTCGCGCCTGGCTGTCGACCTCGAGCTCGAGCGCGCGCTGATCGACATCACGCGCGCACGAGAAACCGCTGCTGCCTAAGAAGAGCCGGAGAGCAGCTTCGCGGCGCGAGCCTTCCGCCGCGCCGCGGTGTTCCGGTGGAGTGCGCCATGCGCTGCCGCCCGGTCGATCCATCGCACGAGCTCACGATGCTCGGTCTGTGCTCGATCGTTCTCACCGTTGCGGACCGCTGCCTCCAGCCGACGCGTCAGCGTCTTCACGGTGGAGCGGTAGCGCAGATTCTCGAGCCGCTGACGCGCTGCGATCCCGACCCGCTTCTTCTGCTGTTTGATGTTCGGCATCGTGAAAAGACCCGCGGTTGCGGGCGCGGCGGATGGTAGCAGAGACCGTTCCTATACTCGCCACGTGGACGAGCGCACCGGCCGCCGGCTCGCTTGGTCGACGGCGATCTTCTCGCTCGCCACCGGGCTCTCCCGGATCCTCGGCCTCATCCGGGAAGTCGTGGCTGCGTACTACTTCGGTGCGTCCGGCCGAATCAACGCGTTCACGGTCGCGTTCCAGGTGCCCAATCTCGTCCGAGCCCTCGTCGCCGACGCTGCGTTGTCGTCCGCCTTCGTTCCCGTTTTCAGCGAGTTGCTGGAGAAGGGAGAACGCAAGCGCGCGTGGCGCGTCGCATCGAGCCTCTTTTGGCTCATGCTGCTCGGGCTCGGCGGTCTCACAGCGCTCTTCATCGTGATCGCGCCGTACGTGATGCGGTTGTTCGGAAACCCGGGCGGCGACTACGCGCTTGCGGTGAGCCTCTCGCGGGTGCTGTTTCCGATCGTCACGTTGCTCGGCGTCTCGGGGATCGTCGTCGGGATCCTGAACAGCTACGAGCAATTCTCCATCCCCGCACTGACTCCGGTGTTCTGGAACCTGGCGATCATCGCCGGTCTCGTGATCGGCGTCCCGCGGGCACACACGATCGACACGAAGCTCTACATCTATGCGATCTCGATCGTGATGGGGACGGTGATCCAGGTGCTGTTGCCGGTGCCGTGGCTGCGCGGACGAGACGACCGCTTGCGCATGGTGCTCGATTGGCGTGATCCGGCAGTTTGGCAAGTCCTGAAACTGATGCTGCCGGTGACGCTGGGCCTCGGCTTGATCAACTTCAACGCGGTCATCGACTCGATCTTCGCGTCGCGCTTGATCGATCCGACGCTCGCGCCGACGGCGATCGACAAGGCGTTCCGCCTGTACATGCTCCCGCAGGGGATGTTCTCGGTTGCGATCGCAACCGTGCTGTTCCCATCCCTCGCACGGCTCGCTGCGCGCAGGGACGTTCCGGGATTCCGAAGCACCGTCAGCCTCGGTCTGCGACAGATCGCGTTCCTTCTCGTACCCGCGAGCGTGATCAGCGCTGTGCTTGCGGAACCGATCACGCGCGTCGTCTATCAACGCGGGCAGTTCCATGCATCGCAAACGCCCGTCGTCGCAGCCGCGCTCGCGGCGTTTTCCGCGGGACTGATGTTCAACGGGACGATGCTGATGCTGAATCGCGCGTTCTTCAGCCTGCAGTCGAACTGGATTCCGACCGCGGTCGCACTCGCCAACCTCGGGCTCAACGCCGTGCTCGACTGGGCCTTCTACCGCTTCGGGACGTGGGGTATTCCACTCTCGACCTCCTTCGTCAACATCGCCGGCACCGCTGTCCTGCTCTTCCTCCTGCGGAGGAGGCTCGGGAGAATCGATCTGCGGGCGACGTCCGACACGCTCGCACGGGTGATCACGGCGTCGGCCGTCCTCGCGGGCGTCGCCTTCGGCGTCTGGTACCTGGTCGACCGCGGTCTCGGCCGCTCGTTCGGAGGCCAGGTCGTGTCGGTCGGCCTCGCCCTGACGGCGGGGACGCTTTCATACCTCCTCGCCTGCCGGGCGCTGCGGGTGCGCGAGCTGGACGCGTTGCTAGCGTTGCGGACGCGCTTCAAACGGGCGTAGATCGCCATGCCACAGGAACGAATCCGCAACTTCTCGATCATCGCGCACATCGACCACGGCAAGTCGACGCTCGCCGACCGCATCCTCGAGCTGACGCATGCCATTTCGGAGCGGGAGATGCGGGAGCAGGTGCTGGACACGATGGAGCTCGAGCGCGAGCGCGGGATCACGATCAAGGCGCAGGC
>JBKPJA010000169.1:0-4032 GCA_046730515.1 Actinomycetota bacterium
CGGCCGGGATAACGCACGGAGAGCTCGCTGACGGTCGTCGCGTCGCCGAGCCCGAAGAGCAGGCGGGGATCCTGCGAGGAGAGGTAGCTCGAGCCGGTCTGTTCCTCCCGCACGAGCCGTCGACCGTCCGGCAGCACCGCCGTGACCACCGCGCCCGGCGAGAACCGGGCCAGCCGGACCTCGAGCCAGTGCCCCTTCGCGCCGGTCGACCGGAGCAGCTGGAGACGGCCTCCAATGGTGTTGACGGCGATATCTGGCCGGCCATCGTTCGCGAAGTCGCCCACAACGAGACCCCGCCCGACGACTCGCGGTAGGTTCCCGACCCCGACGAGCGCGCTACCGTCCACGAACTGCCCCGGCTGGCCCTCTGCCGTGCGATTCTCGAGCACCTGGATCGGCTCGGCGTCCCTGGCGAGGTTCGTGATCGGAATGGCCCCGTTCCCGAGGACGAGGTCGAGATCCGTATCGAGATCGAGGTCTGTCCAGATTGCGCCCCAGCCTGTGAAGGTGTGCCCGAAGGCGGACGGGAAGCCTGCCCGCACATCCGTGAAGGACGGGCCCGCCGGCGTCGGGGGCTGCCCGAGATACACGGCGTGGCCCTGCCCGCGCGAGTTGCTGACGAATAGATCGGTACGCCCGTCGCCCGAGTAGTCGGCCGCGGCGACGCCCATGCCCGCGTTGGGATCCGCGACTCCTGCGCTCGCAGCTCGCTCCTCGAAGCGAAAGCCGAGCCCCGCGGGGTCTGCCTTCGCGCCTCCGGGCCAGGCGACGTTCTCGTAGAGCCGGTTCGGATCGCCGTCGTTGGCGACGTACAGATCCGGGCGCCCGTCGCCGTCGAAGTCCGCGAAGACGGCGCCGAGGCTGTGGTCGAAGCGGGCGGCTTCGAGCCCGGCCTGAACGCCGACCTCGCGGAAGCGTGAACGGCCGCGCTTGTCGTGTCCCAGGTTCAGGTAGAGGAGGTCACGAACGCCGGTGTCGTTGTTGGGAAACCCGGCGGCGGAGCCAGGAATCGGGATGTTGACGTCGGTGTAGCCGGCGACGAAGAGATCGGGACGGCCGTCGCCGTTCACATCTGCAACCGTCGCGCCGGTATGCCAGCCGTGGTCCCTGATCCCGGCGGCCCGCGCGCCCTCGGTGAACGTGCCGTTGCCGTTGTTCCAGAGCAGCTTGTCCTGCCCGTCGGCAGTGACGAAGAGGTCGGTATAGCCGTCCCCGTTGAAGTCCGCGGCGACGCAGCCCTGGCCACGGACCGCGAGCCCTGCTCGCGAGGCGCGGGTCACGTTCCGGAAGCGGCCTCTCGTGTTCCGGAAGAGCGCGCTCCGAGGCAGCCCGCCGTGCTTTTGCCAGCGATCCACGTCAGCTTGCGAATACGAGTTCACCACGAAGAGATCGAGCCAGCCGTCGTTGTTGTAATCGAGCGCGCACAGGCCGCCCCCGGTCATCGCCGCCGGGTCGGGCGAGACACCGAAGCGAAACGCGCCTTCACGGAAGTCGAGCCCGACCCGACTGGCGATGTTCTCGAGACGAAGCCCAGCGAAACTGTCGATCGAGGCCTGGGCCGCGTTAGTAGGCGTAGATGGCCAGCCCGAGGAGGCTGTCAGAGACAGGGCGAGGAAGCCCGAGAGGCACACCAGCATCGAGGCTCGCCGTGCGAGGCGGGCGACGTCGATATGCATCGAGTTGCACTACAGCACGTTTCGCGTCATCGCCGCCAGCCATGCTCGGTGATCAGATACTTCCGGCGATGAGTGCGGAGCCTCTGCAACCGACCCGCGTCCACCGCTTCTACAGAGGAGGAGCGCTCCTGGGACGGCTGCGCGGTGAGCCTGAGGAGGACGGCTTCTTCCCTGAGGACTGGCTCGGCTCCGTGACGCCCGCAAGGAATCCCGGTCGCAGCGATCCCGAGGAAGGCCTCTCGCGCCTCGCCGACGGGCGTAGTCTCCGCGACGCGCTGGAGGCCGATCCGATCGGGTGGCTGGGCGAAGGCCATGTCGCCCGTTTCGGTGCGTCGACGGGCGTGCTCATGAAGCTGCTGGACACTGCCGAGCGGCTTCCCGTGCACGCACACCCTGATCGAGCCTTCGCACGTGAGGCATTCGACTCGCAATTCGGGAAGACGGAGGCGTGGATCGTGGTGGAGACGCGCCACGACGAGGCTGAGGTCTGGGTCGGCCTCCGTGAGCCGGTCGAGGCCGTGCGCTATCTCGCGTGGATCGCCGACCAGGATGTCGACCGGCTCCTCCACTCGCTGAACAGGATTTCGGTCTCTGCGGGTGATGTCGTCTACGTGCCCGCGGGCGTCCCGCACGCGATCGGCGCAGGTGTCCTCCTCGCGGAGCTTCAGGAGCCGACCGACTTCTCGATCGTCTGCGAGTGGCGGGGTTTCCCAATCCGGCCGGAGGACAGCCATCTCGGGCTTGGCTGGGACACCGCCCTCACGGCACTCGTCCTCGACGCTCACGAGCCGATTCGCGAGTTGCCCGATGAAGCACGTGCTTTCTTCTGGGTGGACAATCGGCCCGAGCCGGCCGACCGGTTCGCGGTTCTCCTCGTTGTCGAAGGCGAAGGCAGCATCGACGGAGAACGCGTGCGCGCGGGCGACGCGTTCGTCCTTCCCGCCTCAGCACAGCCGTTCGCCGTCGACGGCGACCTGCGCATCCTGCGGTGCCTCGCGCCCGATCCGGCGTGATGCTCGACGTCGTCTGCCTCGGCATCCTCGTGGCCGACGTGATCGCCCGTCCCGTCGACGCTCTTCCGCCTATCGGTTCGCTGCAACTCATCGAATCGATCTCGCTCCGCGGCGGAGGCTGCGCGCTGAACACGGCAACTGCGTTGACTCGTCTGGGGCGAAGCGCGGCTGTGGCAGGAAAGATCGGTGCAGACCCGTTTGGGGACTTCCTGACGCATCTGCTCGACGAGCGCGGGATCGATCGGCGCAGCCTCGTCCGCGATCTCGCCGCCCCCACGTCGGCGACGGTTGTTCTCGTCGCCGGCGACGGCGAGCGCACGTTCCTCCACCTGAGCGGCGCAAATGCGCAGCTCCGCGCGGATGAGCTCGATATCGACCTGCTCTGCGCCGGTCGGGTTCTCCACATCGCCGGCGCGCTCGTGATGGACGGGCTCGACGGCGAGCCGCTTGCCGGCGTGCTTGCAGAGGCGAGACGGCGAGGAGTCACGACATGCGTCGACACAGTCTGGGACGCCACGAACCGGTGGACGCGCATCCTTCCTTCTCTTCCGTACGTCGACGTCTTCGCACCCAGCAGCTCCGAGGCGATGGCGATAACCCGCGAGCGCGACGTCGAGTCGGTAGCCCGGTCACTTCGGCGAGCGGGCGCCCGGGATGTCGTACTCAAGCTCGGCGCAGATGGCTGCTACGTCGCCGGGGTCGGACACGTCGCGCCGGTCCGCGTTCACCCCGTCGACGGCACCGGCGCGGGTGATGCATTCGTGGCCGGGCTTCTCTTCGGTCTGCTCGAGGGGTGGACGCTCGAGCGCGCCGCGCGGATCGCGAACGCCGCCGGCGCGCTTGCCACGACGGCAATCGGCGCGACCGAGGGTTTGCGCGGCTTGAAGGAGACGCTTGCGCTCGCCGGTCTAGAGTGACCGCCGTGACGCTCGACGAAGCCTTCACGATTGCACAGTGGATCGTGCGGCACGCGCGCGCGCCGGTGTCGATCTACGTCTCCGACGACCACGGAGAGGTCGTGCTCGCGGCGACCATGGACGGCGCTGCACCGGACACGCGATTGAATGCGCAGCGCAAGGCGTACACGTCCTCACGCAGCGACACGTTTTCGACCGGCGAGCTGGCTGCGAAGATCCGCGATGATCCCGTCGAGCTCGCAAGCTTCGATCCGCACTTCACCTTCTTCAAAGGCGGCGTCGCGGCGTTTCGCGACGGCAAGCGGATCGGCGCGGTCGGCGTCAGCGGTCTCGCGGGTGACGAAGACGAGGCGCTTGCGCGCGGTGCGATCGAGGCGGTCGGCTTGCAGACTCAGACCGAATAAGCACGATCGCGTCCATCGAGCG
>JBKPJA010000170.1:0-41079 GCA_046730515.1 Actinomycetota bacterium
CAGGCAAGGTGGCACTCGGGCCAATGGCACCGCATCTCGATCCGCGGTCCGGAGGCCGACCACATCGCTCTGAACACGATCGCCTCCGAGATCGCCAGACATCCCGTCACGGTCTCGTGTGTGCTGGGTCTGTTCGAGAGCGGAGAAGCCGGACAGGCACTGCCGGGAGGCAACGTGGCGACTCTCGACAAACGCGTGTGCATCGACCTCGGCCATTTCGGCAGCGAGACCCCATCGAGCATCGCCTGCGCGGAGTCGGACCCACACGGCCTCTGTCCCGGAACGATCAATCAAGAGCTCGACGCGAAGGAGTGCCGTCCCGGCGGCAGACTCGACCTCCGTCCCGAGACGCCCGGCTGGCCCGACTAGAACGCGTACTCCTCCGGCGTGTCGCCGAGCGATAGAACCGCAGCCGCCACGATCCAGCCCACGAAGACGAAGAACGGGATGTAGAGGAACGACGCGGCTAGCGCAGCTGCCACTGGGACACCGGCCCAGCGGAACCAGCTCGGGGCAGAGCTGCGCATCGAGACCGCAGCGACAAGAGGGATGGCCGCTGCGGCGGCGCTGATGAAGAGGCCGAAGCCGGCGTCCTCGACCAGCAAGTGTGTTCGCGGGTCGATACGGTAATCCGGCTCGAGCTCGACAACCAACGCCGAGGCCGCCCACAGCGCGTTCGCACCAATCAGCAGGCCCGCCGTGACCCCACCGCTGAGAACGGCCAGACGCGAGCGAAGCGTGCTCACGAACACGACGAGGAGGAGGCTCGCGACGAGCACGATCGCGAAGCCCGAGAGCTGACGAGCCCGGTGCGACGGATCCGCGTAATAGGCCGAAATCTCGGCCGTTGTCTTTCCCGCGCCGCTTCCGTACACAAGCGCGCCGGCGACGAACGTGACGGCGAAGCCGAGCCCTGCGACCGTTCTCACTGAGCTTCGGCGAGCAGGGCGCGCAGGTCGAGCGGCCGCGTGAACATCGCAACGCCACCTCCGGCCTCGGGGCGAGGCCACTCCTCCTGGGGTCGGTCTCGGTAGAGCTCGATGCCGTTCCCGTCGGGATCGCGAAGGTAGATCGCCTCGCTGACGCCGTGATCGCTTGCGCCCTCAATCGGAATGCCGGCGTCGACCACTCGGCGAAGCGCATCCGCGAGCGTCTTGCGATCCGGATAGCGGATGGCGACGTGATAGAGGCCGGTCGTTCCCGGCGGGGGTGGTGATCCGCCCTTCGACTCCCATGTGTTGAGCCCGATGTGATGGTGGTAACCCCCCGCGGAGATGAACGCGGCCGCGTCCCACTGCTGCTGCACATCGAAGCCGAGCACGTCGCGGTAGAAGCCGAGCGACCGCTCGATGTCCGAAACCTTCAGATGGACGTGTCCGATGTCGACGCGTGGATCGATGCTCATCGCGATTCTCCGACGGAGTTGTAACGCCTACGTCACAGATGTGGATGTGTACACCTTGCCCACTGTGGGTTGCTCAGCAGCATCGTCGACATCCGGTTCGTCGTGCGGACGCGGAAGCGGCGGAGTAACCGCAATCCCGGCGAGCGTCCAGAGCACGTAGCCCATCCACGGATCCCCGATCACGTCCGTCTGGATCGCGAGCACGGCCGCGGCGGCAAAGGCCGACGCGATTCCGATCGCCGCCCACCAACGCGTCCGGCGCGCGGACCGCAGAAGCGCAACGAGCAGCGCCACGATCCAGGCCGTCCACAGGATCGATCCGAGGATCCCCATCTCGGCGCCCATCTCCGTGTAGTTCGACTCACCGGCTTTGATCGGAGTTCCCGTGCGCGACGCCGTCTGGCCCGCGTTGCCGAGCCCGTAGCCCTGAGGGTGGTGGATCACCGTTCGCGCACCGTCGCGCAGGCTCGCCAGGTGCTCGCGAATCGACGGCTCGCTCGTCGAGACGGGATTACCTGTTGCAGTCGGACTCCGCTTCGAGATCTGCCGCTGAAGAACGAGATCCTGCTTCGTCCAGTGTCCCTGCGGCGCGACGCGCGGGAAGACGTGCGCCCAGCCGACGAAGACGGCGATGGTCACGGCCGCCGCGACGACGGGCCAACGCACGCGCGCGGCGAAGGCGAAAACGAGCAGCCCAGCGGCAAGTGCGATCAGCGACGACCGAGAGAAGGTGAACAGCAATCCAGCCGCAGCGACAACGCACAGGGCAGAGAGCACCCGCAGGCGACGCCAGAGTGCAGCGGCGAGCAGGAGGGCCACGGTGAACATGAAGGCACTCGCAAGCGGGGACAAGAACACCGAGACGAGCCGCCGCAGGAAGTGCACCTCGCTGCCCGTGTTGTAGATGAAGTTCTCCGGCAGGCCGCCGGTGCCGTGATAGTCATAGCCGAGCTGCTTGTGGAAGTACGGGACGACCGCGGAGCCCCGCCACCACGAGATCGAGATTGCGTAGTCGTCGATCAGACCACACGCAGCGACGACCCCGGCTGCGGCGATGATCGTCCACGCGATCGGGACGAGCTGCTCGCGGCGCATGATCACCGAGCGGCCGAGGAAGTAGGCGCCGACCGGAACGAGGTTGTGTTTGAGCGCGAGCGCAACCGCGTGCGAGCTCGCGGCACCGCCGAGGACGTGCTGCGGGACGACCGCATAGAGGCCGACGAGCGCCCCGTACCCAACCGCCAGCCAGTCCACGACAAGCGGACGGAAGGGGAGGGCGCGTGTTCGCACAACGTCGAAGACGACCCGGCCGAGACCAACTGCGAGCAGGATCTCCTTCCAGGCCTGGATCGCCGTCAGCGCCGAACCGCGGACCCCGGCCCCGTAGAGGGCGGCACCGACGGAGTTGTGAACGGCGACGCCGACGATCCAGAGGTAGACGGCTGCCACCGGGCGGCGCCAGACGGCCGCCCAGGCGATTACCAGCAGCACCGCGTACACGGCGAGCGCGACGGCCGTGGTCATGCGGCGAGCGTACTAAGGGCGGAGGCGCTCCAGGGCGCCTCCGCCCGCTAAGGAGCACTCGTTATTCGCCCCACGGATTCATGGGCTCCCCTCCTTCGGCTCCGCAGTTCGAGGGATCTATGTTGTCACGAGTACGCGCCGATTGACTAGGTGCGGGGGCCTAAATGGCCTATTGACTTATGTCGCGTGCTTTGACCAAGATTCACCCGCTCATGTGGGGACCCGAGGCGGACTCCCAGGCGGAGCCGATCGGCATCCGCCTGAAACGACTGCGGCTCGAACGGGGCCTGTCTCAGCGCGACCTTTCCTCGCCGGGAGTCTCGTACGCGTACATCTCGCGGATCGAGGCCGGCGCACGAACTCCGTCCGTCAAGGCGCTGCGCATGCTCGCGCGAAAGCTCGGCGTCTCCGTCGAGTACCTCGAAACGGGTCGTGAGATCGGAGATGCCGAACAGCGCGAGCTCAAGCTGAGTGACGCCGAGCTCGAGCTGCGGCTCACAGATGACATGCATGCCGTCGAGGCGAAGCTGCGCGAGGTGCTCGAGGACGCGCGGCGCGCCGGCGACCACGTCTCCGCTGCGCGCGCGCTCTACGCGCTCGGGTTCGCGGCCGCGCGGCGAGGAAATCACCTCGACGCGGTCGAGCAACTCGAGTCGGCTCTGAAACAGCATCACGCGCCTGCACATCTCCGACCGGACGTCTACGCGACGCTCGGGCAGTCCTACGCGGCGCTCGGCGCCCCCGATCGCGCCGTCAGGCTCTTCGAAGATTGTCTCGACGAGGTCCGCACGGCTGTTCCCGACGACAAGCCGGTTCAGATCCGGTTCGCCACGCTCCTGAGCTATGCCCTCGGTGACGCCGGCGATCCCGCGCGCGCCGCCGAGGTCGTGCAGGACGCCTTGCGAAGCGACGAGCTGCGCGTCGGACCACACGAGCGGATCCGGCTCTACTGGGCGCTTGCGCGTGCAGCGAACATCGACGGACGCCACCTCGAGGCGCTCGACTACATCCGCCGCGCGATCGGGCTGCTCGAAGCGACCGACGACACGGTTCAGCTTGCACGCGGGTACCTCCTCTCCGCGGGCATCGAAGCGCGCGAGGGGAACGCCGCAAAGATGCGTGCCGACCTCGAGCGCGCGGCCGAGCTCGTCGGCCCGGACCCGGAGCCTCGCGACCTCGGCATGCTTCGCACCGGTCAGTCCTGGCTCGGGGCGATGGAAGGCGACGCGACTGAAGCGGTGGAACGCGCGCGCCAGGCGCTGGACGTCTTGGGATCGCATTATGGGTCCGAGCAGGGAGCAGCGGTTTGGGGTCTGGCCGGTGGGTTGGCGCTCGCCGACGACGTGACCGGGGCGGACGACGCATATCGGCGCGCGGTCGATCTGCTGAGCGTCCACGGCCGCCGTCATGATGCGGCGAGGGCAGCCGGCGAATGGGCAGACATGCTTCAGAAAGCGGGACGCAGCCAGGACGCCGCGAAAGCATCGGAACGCGCGGCGGCTCTCGGGGTGGACCTGGAGGTGGAAGCGGCGCGCACGCGCTGACGCTCGAGCGAGTCGTTCGGCCTGCCGGTCCGTACTCGTTCGCACTCTGCACTCGTCACGCAAGCGATGCCACGCGCCGCATCCGCGACGGTGTGCTCACGATGGCCCTGCCGATCGGCAACCGGGGAGAGCTCGCGGCCGCGTATCAGCTCGTCGACGGACGCATGGTGCTACGTGCGCAGAGTGACGAGGGCTTCGAGCGACTTCGGTTCGTGCTCGCGCTCGACGCCGATCACACGGAGTTCCTCCGTCGATTCGCGAACGATCCGATGATCGGCGAAGCGACGCGTCGTTTCCGTGGCCTGCGCAGCTTGCGACTGCCGACGGTCGCACACTCTTTGCTCAGAGCCTTCTGCGGGCAGCTGATCGAGTCGAGCCGCGCACGCGCACTCGAAAAGCGGATCGTGCGTTCGCTCAGCCCGCGGGTCGACTCCGCAGATCTTCGCCGACCCCCGACCTGCGCCACGCTCGGCGCAGTCGCACCGATGCGCCTTCGCGCACTTGGCCTCCACGCACGGCGCGGCGCCGGGCTCGTCCGCATCTGCAGGTCGATGGAGCTCGAGCGCTTGCACGACCAGCCGACGGACGTCGTCGCCGCGCGGCTCGGGCGCGAGCGCGGGGTCGGCCCGTGGACGGTCGGGGTCGTGTGCCTCGAAGGCCTGGGGCGGCCCGAACGCGGGCTCGTAGGCGATCTCTCACACGTCAAGCTGCTCTCCGACCTGCGCGGACGCTGGGTCGAGGCGCACGAGACGGCTGAGCTGCTCGAGCCGTACGGCGAGTGGGCCGGGCTCGCAGGCAGGTACTTGGTGCTCGCGTATGCAAACGGATTGATTCAGCTGCCGCGTCCGTCGATCGCCAACAGACCGCCGGCCTTCTTCCGCACCGCCCCGGCCGTCCGGTGATCGAGCTCGTCATCGGCGACATCACCGCGCAGGAGGTCGACGCGATCGTCAACGCTGCGAATCCGAGCCTGCTCGGCGGCGGCGGCGTCGACGGGGCGATCCACCGCGCGGGCGGCCCGTCGATCCTCGCGGAGTGCCGCGAGCTCGGCGGCTGCGAGCCCGGAGACGTCAAGGTGACGGGAGCCGGAGACCTGCCCGCACGGCACGTCCTCCATGCGGTCGGCCCCGTCTGGCGCGGCGGGGACGCCGGCGAGCCCGAGCTGCTCGCGTCATGCCACCGCCGAGCGGTTGAGCTCGCAGCGGAGCTCGGCACGCGATCTCTCGCCTTTCCTGCAATTTCAACCGGCGCATACGGCTATCCCGTGGAGCTTGCGGCGCCGGTCGCGATCGAGGCAACTCAGCAAGCCCTCGAGAAGCATCCGGAGGTCGAGCGCGCGCGCTTTGTCCTCCGCGATGAGGCCACGCTCGCGGTCTACAAGCACGCGCTCGGCTCGTAGACTCGCGGCATGGCCACACGAAAGGTCGCCATCCTTGGGGCTGGGAAGATCGGCGAGTCGCTCCTCGCCGGCCTGCTCAGCTCGGGTTGGCGCGAGCCGCGCCACGTCGTCGTCACCGGGCGCCGCGAGGAGCGGATGAACGAGCTCGCGGAGCGCTACGGGGTGCGAGGAACGCTCTCGAACGCCGAGGCGGTCGCCGGAGCCGGGCTCGTCGTCATCGCCGTCAAGCCCCAAGACTTCGACATCCTCCTCGGCGAGATCGGCGGGCTGCTCACGCCGGAGCAGACCATCCTCTCGGTCGCGGCTGCGATCCCGACGTCGCTGATCGAGGCGCGCATCACCGCAGGCGTGCCTGTCGTCCGCGCGATGCCGAATGCGCCGGCACTCGTGCACGAAGGGATGGCAGGCGTCTGCGCGGGCGCGCATGCCGACGACGAGCATCTCGCGCTCGCCGAGGAAGTCCTGTCACACCTCGGGGCAGTCGCGCGTGTCCCCGAGCAGTACATGGACGCCGTGACCGCCGTGTCGGGCTCCGGCCCCGCGTACTTCGCGCTGCTCGCGGAGGCGATGATCGAAGCCGGCATCCTGCTCGGCCTCGGGCGCGAGACGTCGACGCAGCTCGTCGTCCAGACGATGCTCGGCACCGCGCGCTTGTTACGCGACGAGAAGATCCATCCCGTGGAGCTGCGCGAAGCGGTCACATCGCCGGGGGGCACCACGATCCAGGCGATCCGCGAGCTCGAGCAGGCCGGCGTCCGCGCCGCGTTCCTGAACGCCATCCAAGCCGCTATGGAACGTTCGCGAGAGCTCGCAGCCGGCGAACAGTGAGAGGGCGCGACGTCGAACTCGTCATCGTCGAGGACGAGGACGAGGTCGCCACCGTGGTCGCGAATCGGCTCGCCCGCGCCGCGCGCGAGGGCGGCAACGTCGTTCTCACCGGCGGGAAGACGCCGCGTCGCGCATACGAACTCGCGGCCAAGCGGGCCCCCGACTGGAGCAACGTCGCGCTGTGGTGGGGCGACGAACGCTGCGTCCCTCCGGACGACGAGAACTCGAACTACGGAATGGCGAAGGAGTCGCTGCTCAACAAGCTTCACCGCCGGCCGCGCGAGGTTCACCGCATCAAGGGGGAGCTCGGCAAGGAGCGCGCGGCAGCCGACTACGAGCAGGAGCTCGGCAGCACGCAGCTCGACCTCCTCCTGCTCGGCATCGGCCCCGACGGCCACGTCGCCTCGCTCTTCCCCAACGCGCCGACGCTGCGGCAGCGCAAGCGCGTCCTCCCCGCCGAGGCGGGCTTCGAGCCCTTCATCGACCGTGTCACGCTCAGCCTGCCGACCCTGCGGAGCGCCGAGGAGATCCTGTTCGTCGTGTCCGGCGAGGCGAAGGCCGACGCGGCCGGGCGCGCGTTCGTGGAGGAACCAGGCCCGGAGACCCCCGCGAGCCTCGTCCGCGCCTCCTCCGGGAGGACGACCGCAATCCTCGATCGGGCCGCCGGAGCCGAGATCCGGGCTTGACAGGACTGCGGCTATATGTAGAAGTGCACTCGGGGCAGGTCTCGTGCAAGACACACTCGTTCTCGACAAACCGGAGCAGCTGAAGGCGCTCGGTCATCCGCTTCGCGTCCGGGTGCTCGAGATGCTCGGCCAGGAGGGCGAGGAGTGGCAGCTCACGAACCGGGAACTCGCCCAGCGGCTCGGGGTCGATCCGGGACATCTGCACTTCCACGTGCGCATGCTCCTCAAGGCGGGGCTGATCGAGCTTGCGGACAACGGCGCGCGCGGGCGAGAGAAGCCGTACCGTGCCGTGGCGAAGGTCTTCCGGGTAGCGCCGGAGCTGCTTGCCTCAGGTGGCGCGCGCGACGTGCAGGCCGCGATGATCGACCAGGTCCAGCGCGCGTACCCGGTCTACTCGACACAGGGAACATTCCGCACCGCGCAGCTCGAGCTACGACTGCCTCTCGAACGAGCCGTCGAGATGATGACTGCATTCCTCAGCGCGGCACGCGACGTCGAGGACCCAGGGGCCGAGAAGATCGTCCTCACGATGTTCGCGCACCCCCCGGCGTCGCAGGATTAGGCGGGAAGCAGGTCCGACTCGAGGTCGGCGCTGAAGCCGCGGCGCTCCGCGAGCGCCTGCAGGACGAGCACGGTGTCTGCAACCGGGACGTCCTCGAGGTACTCGTCGCGCGTCTCGAACGACTCGAGCACCGATTCCGCGGCGATCTCGTAGCCGACGACGTCGTCCGCAGCGATGAAGGCGAGTGCATCGGCGACGTCGGTCGGAAAGCCGTCGTGCGTGCGGAGATCGTCGGCAAGGAAGCGCGCTTCCGGCCGGCGGTCGAGCACGAGCAAAGCAAGGCAGCCGGCGTAACGGCCGATCGGGGAGTCCGCGTCGTCGGCGCCCTCGTCCAATGCCCACTCGGCGTCGCGCACCCCTCCGTCCCAGTCTTCCGCGAGCAACCGCGACTTGACGGCGCCGATCGGTCTGCCCCAACTTCCGGGCGGAGCGGTTCCATAACTCTCGCGGTACCGCTCGGCCGCACGTCTGAGCCACTCTCCGGCGCTCGGTCGGTCGCCTGACATCAGGCGGCAGAGGCCCACGGCGTACGCGGCGTTCGCGATCCGCGTCAGCTGACGCTGGCGGGAGTCCGGCTCGTCCTGCAGACGACCCTCGCCGTCTCGATAACGTGCTTCCGCCTGCGTTGCAAGTCCACGCCAATCGGGCACGGAGGGAGCTTATGACGGAAGCAACGTTCCAAGACCTCGCGCTGTCGCTCGCGCCGGGACGCGTCTTCACTCCGCGCCCTGCGACGGAGCGGCTCGTGAACGCCACGCTCGATCTGATCTCGCCCGACGAACATGCGCGCGTCGCGGACGTCGGCACAGGCACGGGGGCAATCGCGGTCGCGCTCGCAGTCGCGCGGCCGAACGTGGAGGTCTGGGCAACCGATACGAATCCGGCCGCCGTCGAGCTGGCACGTGTCAACGCGAAGCGCCACGGTGTCGACGACCGCGTCCACGTGCTCGAAGGCGATCTGCTCGAGCCGCTGCCGCTGCCGATGGACGTCGTCGTCGCGAACCTTCCGTACCTTCCGGACTCGTTGCACGATTCGCGTTACGACGACGAGCCCGCGGATGCGATCTACGCGCCGGGGGACGGTCTCGGCCCGTATCGGCGGCTGTTGAACGCGTGTCGCGAGGGACGCCTCGTCACGCCCGGAGGGCGGGTCGTGGTCCAGTACCACCGCGAGCCCTTCGCCGCGGACTGCTGGCAGCTCGAAGATCTGCGTGCGGAGCTCGAGCAGCGCCAGGCGGCATAGACTCGCCGGGGTGGGAGAGACAGAGTTCCGACTCGAGCGCGCCGACGACGTCGCACTCGTGACGATCGACAACGACGAGGACGAGACGAAGCCGACGTTCTTCGGCGAGACGGCGTTGCGCTCGCTCGACCGCGTTCTGTCGGAGCTCGAGCGCGGCGACTACACCGCTGCGGTGGTCACAGGCAAGCCAGGGTTCTTCGCTGCCGGCGCCGACATCACGCAGTTCCCGAATATCACCGCTGACCGCGCGCGTGAGGGCAGCCGCGTCGGCCATGAGCTGTTCGCCCGGCTGCGCGCGCTTCCGATTCCGACCGTCGCCGCGATCAACGGCATCTGCCTCGGCGGCGGGCTCGAGCTCGCGCTGCACTGCACGGCACGATCGGTCTCTTCGGCGGTTCGCCACATCGGACAGCCGGAGGTGTTTCTGGGGCTCCTCCCCGCCTGGGGCGGCACACAGCTCTTGCCGCGTCTCGTCGGTCCCGAAGCCGCAGTGAAGGTCATCGTCACCAATCCGTTGCGGCAAAACCGCTTGCTCAGAGCGGACGACGCGTTGGAGCTCGGGGTCGTCGACCGGATCTTCGAACCGGACGAAGTCCTCGAGCATTCGCTGGCGCTCGCCCGAGAACTGGCAGGTAACGGTCTGATAGTCGGTCGGAAGGACGCGGACTGGTCGGACGCCGAGACCATCTTCCGCCGCGCGCGCACAAACGTCGAGGATCACGTCCACGGCGCCGCGCCCGCACCGTACATCGCGCTCGACCTGATCGCAGGCGCGCACGAGTGGAGCATCGAAGAGGGCTACCGCCACGAGGAGGACACGATTGCGGAGCTACTTCCCGGTCCGCAGGCGCAGGCGTCGATCTATGCGTTCCAGATCGTCGAACAGCGCGCGAAGCGCATGCGTCCGGGGGGCGAGCCCCGGGCGGTAGCGAACGTCGGCATCGTCGGCGCCGGCTTGATGGCACGCCAGCTCGCAGCGTTGTTCGTGAAGCGCTTCGACACGCCACTCGTCATCCGCGACATCGAGCAGGAGATCGTCGACGCTGCGATCTCCGAGCTCGATTCGCCGCTCGTTACCGGCTCGACGAGCTACGACGGCTTTCGCGACTGCGATCTCGTCCTCGAAGCCGTGTTCGAGGAGCTTTCGGTGAAGAAGCAGGTCTTTGCGGAGCTCGAAGACGTGGTCGGCGACGATTGCATCCTCGCGACGAACACGTCCGCGCTTTCCGTTACGGAGATGGCGGGAGATCTCCGCGCGCCCCAGCGAGTCGTCGGCATGCACTTCTTCAATCCGGTTGCGGTGATGCCGCTCGTCGAGATCGTCCGCGCACAGGAAACGGACGAGACGACGCTCGCGACTGCTTGGAATGTCGCGACGAAGCTGCGCAAGCGTCCCGTGCTCGTTGCGGACACACCCGGCTTCGTCGTGAACCGCGTGTTGACGCGAATGACGCGTGTGATCATGGACGCGCTCGAGCACGGAACGTCTGTCGAGGACATCGACGAAGCTGTGATGTCGCTTGGCATGCCGATGGCCCCGTCGGTGCTGCTGGCGATAGTCGGCCCACGCGTCGCCAACCACGTGCTCGAGGCGATGCACGGTTCGTGGCCGGATCGTTTTCCACTCTCCCCGACGCTGGCCAACTACGCGGCGGGCAACGACGAGGTGGTGATCGTCGACGACGATCCCTGGCCGCGCGACCTCGTCGTCGAGCGCGTGCTGGAGACGGTCGCCGACGAGATCCATCGCCTGCTCGAGGAGGGCGTCGTCGCCGAGGCGGCGGATGTCGACACCTGCCTATTGCTCGGGGCCGGCTGGCCGTTCTTCCTCGGCGGAATTACGAAGCACCTCGACCAAACCGAGCTCAGCGAGCGCTTGTTCGGGCACTCTTTCGCAGACATGCGCGAGCCGGTACTACGGGGACGATGACGGCGGACGACTGGCGCATCCGCATCGAGCTCCCGAACGAGGAGGGTGCACGAGGCATGCTCGAGCGCCTGCATCTCGCGCGGAGCGACGCCGGGGAGCTCGCGGACGAGCTGCGCGAGCAGCGGCTCGCGGTCTCGCAGGACGACGAGACGATCTTCGTCTACACGTCCTCCGCGATGCAGGCCGAGCAGGCGATGCGCATCATCGACCAGGAGCTGAACGACGAGGGCATAACCCCGTCTCGCCTCGTCACCGAGCACTGGCTTCACGACGAAGAGCGCTGGGATGACGAGCCGCCACAGGAAGGGTGGGAGGAAGAGGAACTCGAGCGCGGCTACGCCCCGTGGGAAGTCCGGGTCGAGACCAAGACGCTGCGCGAAGCGCACGACCTCGCGGAGCAGCTGCGCGCCGAGGGTTATGGCGTCTCGCGCACCTTCACGTACGTCTTCGCCGGCACTGATACACGGGAGCAGGCGGTCGAGCTGGCGCGGCGGATCCACGGCGAGGTCGAGCCCGGTGGGGAGTTGGTCTACGAGGTCCAGCCCGAGAACCCGTTCGCGGTGTTCGGCGGCCTGGCGGGGTGACGCGTATATACTGAGGCGGCGGCTTGCTAAAGGGGTTTCGCGGGCCCGCCCTTTTCTCGAAGTTGCAGCGCTTGGAAGCGCTGCGTGCATGCAAGAGACGACAGAGATTCCGACCGTTGCGTCGGAGGCTACGGACGGCCTACAGGCCGCCGCCCTCCGAGCAGAAGCCTGGGCCGGCGAGCCCTTCCTCCGTGAAGGCGAAGACCCGGCCCACGTCCTCGCGCCGGGGACGTCCCGCCGGCGCGCGCTCGACGAGGCGCTTGCCGAGATCGAGGCAGGCCGGAAGGTTCCCTCGCCGCAATGGAAAGTCCGGTTCGCGCTCATGCTCGGCCTCGAGCGCGTCCTCGCCGAGCAGCCGCCGCACCTCGCCTCGGGCACGGAGCTACGCCGCCACCAGGTCGATGCGCTCGCAGGCATGCTTACCGAGCTGATCGCCTCGCACGAGCAACACCCGAACGGCAGCAACGGCGCCGTGTCGCTCGAGGAAGCCGCCCTTCCCGACGAGGAGGACGACGAAGAGCCCCCCGAGGACACCGGAGAAGATGCGCTCGAGGACGGATCGGCTTTGTGGACCGGTCCGGATCCCGGCGCCGTTCGGCGTTACCGGTTCCGTCATCCAACTGCCTCCGGGAAGACGATTGCGGCGGCCGGCTTCGTGGAGGCGGCGCGGACGATGGGCGTCCTCATCCTCACGCACCGCCGCCTGCTCGTCTCGCAGTTCCAGCGGGATCTGACCACCGAGGGGTATGGCGACCGCTTCTCGCCTCCGATCGAGCGCGGCGAAGAGCCGATGCGCGGGAATCCGCTGACGATCCAGACGTACGCCTGGTTCGCGCGCCACCAGGACTCGCTTTCACGGGAGGCGTATCAGCTCGTGATCTGCGACGAGGCGCACACGGCGCTCGGCGAGAAGACGTCGCGAGCCATCCGGTCGTTCCCGGAGCCCATCTACATCGGCATGACTGCGACCGAGCAGCTGATCGCGAAGCAGGTCTCCGACGTCTTCCCCGCGTCCGTGGACGACCTGCCGCTGCAGGACGCCGCGCGCCGCGGGCTGATCGCGCCGCTGCGCGACCTGCGCGTGCCACCGGTGGCGGCGATCAACCAGGTGCCGATCGTCGGCGGCGACTTCGACCAGGAGATCCTGGCCAAGACATTGGACCACCAAGCCTTGAATCAAGCGGCCGCCTCGCTCTACCGCGACCGCTTCGACAACACGCCGGGCATCGTCTACGCGGCCGGCGTCGATCACGCGTACAACCTCGCCAAGGAATTCCGCGCCGCGGGGCTCAAGGCAGAGGCCGTGTCTGGACGTACGCCGCCGGTGCGACTCGCGGAAACGCTCGCCGCCTACGAGCGCGGCGAGATCAACGTGCTCATCAACGCGATGCTGCTCGCGGAAGGATGGAACTCGCCGCGAGCGACCGTGTGCATGCACCTCGCGCCGACCGCTTCGCGCCGCGTCTACCAACAGCGCATCGGCCGCATCATGCGCATGCATCCGCGCAAGGAAGCCGGCATCGTCGTCGACTTCGTCCCCAAGGCGGCGACACACAACGAGCGAGTCATCTCACTGCATTCGTTGCTCGACGCGGACTTCTATCGCGAAGGTGCACGCGTGACTCCCGCGCCTCGCCGACGCGTGCAGCGTCGCGCGCGGCGGCGGTTGACGCCTGCGCCGTGGCTCGTGCCGGTTACTCCCGACGCACGCCGACGCCTCGCCGTGATCACGCGGGAGTGGCAACGCGTCGATCCCAAGTATCTCGACGAGGAAGAGCAGCGCTACTGGGCGACGATCGCCGGTCGGCAAATTCGCTTCGACGAGCGCGTCGCGTTCGTGGAGAAGCTCACAGCGCGCGGCGCGTCGAAGTCCACGCTCGAGCAGTTCCTCGCGACCTGCGCGGCCGAGAATCCGAATCGGCGGCTGCGGATGATCGCGCTCTCCGACCGTGCTTCGATGACGATCGAGCGCGCGGACTTCGACGATCTCGTCACGCTCGTGACGCAGGCGCCGACGTGGGAGAAGGATCGCATGAGTGGAATCCGGGTCCTCCTGCGCGCGATCGCCGAAGGCAAGGTGGACGCACCCGAACAGATCCTGGCGCGCTGGACGTGGCGGCTCGCGCGTGCGTCCCGCAAAGTCCAGGACCGCCGAGCCAGCTCTGAGTTCCCGGAAGCCAAGCGCCTGCTCGGCGCGCTCGCGAACTCCCGCGGACATCGTCACGAGGAGAACGCGGCCAAGCTCGTCAACGCGGCGCTCGAGCTGCCGTTACCGGTCGGCGCGGCGCTGCTTGCTTCCGCGGAGGGCTATACACCGCGTGCAACCCAACTGCTCGAGGCCGCTCGCGAGCGGCTCGGGACGTTGCCGGAAGTTGCACAGGCGCTCGCGGAGAACCTGCCGCCGCCGAAGCTCACCTCCAGCCGTTCGCGGCGGCGGAAGCGCCGCCGCAGAAAGAAGCAACAGCCGGCTACCGAGACTTCCACCGAGGCACAGGCTCCAGTCGAACCGGGAAAAGGGTCAGACCCTGTCGAGGTCTGACCCTGGTGGTTTTAAGACCGCTGTAACGAAACCGAGGCTAGCCTGACGAAGTAGGAACTCGGATGGCGATCCTCATCCCGATCGCATTCGCCGCAGGGCTGATCACGGCGTTCACGCCGTGCATCCTCCCCGTGCTCCCGATCGTGCTCGCCGGCGGCGCCGAGGGAACGCGACGCCGTCCCTACGCGATCGTCGCGGGTCTCGTCACGACGTTCACGCTGTTCACGCTCGCGGGTGCGTGGATCTTCCACGAGCTGCACATCCCCGCGAAGTACCAGATCCAGATCGGCGCGGCGCTGCTGCTGCTCGTCGCCCTGACGTTGATCGTCCCTAAGGCGGCGGAGCTCGTCGAACGTCCTTTCCTCTTCCTGACGAGGCGGCGCGGGGGCGATCTCGGCGGCGGCTTCTTCCTGGGTGCGTCGCTCGGACTCGTGTTCGTTCCCTGCGCCGGTCCCGTCTTCGCCGCAGTGAGCGTCAACGCCGGCACGCACCGAGTCGGCTTCGACACCGTCTTGATCGCGCTGGCGTACGCGATCGGGGCGGCCGTCCCGATGCTGATCCTCGCGCACGGCAGCCGGCGGGTCGCGATGGCGTTTCGCGCCCATGCGCGGACTGTGCGCATGACGGCCGGGATCGTGTTGGCGGCCGCCGCCGTCGTGATCTCCGCGCACTGGGCGGAGGGTCTGCAGAAGGAGGTGCCGGGTTACGTCGCTTCGCTCCAACGCGCAATCGAGGGGAATCACACCGCGCGCAGGCAGCTCGCACGCCTGCAAGGGAGAAGCGAAGCGCAGCACTTCGCGAGAGCTCAGCCGACGCAGCTTGCGTCACGGCTCTTGAAAGTGCCGCTCGGCGACTTCGGCGCGGCTCCAAGCTTCCACGGCATCTCGCGCTGGTTGAACTCCAAGCCGCTTTCGATCTCGAGCCTGCGCGGGCACGTCGTCCTCGTCGACTTCTGGACCTACTCGTGCATCAACTGCCTGCGGACGCTGCCGCACCTCGAGCAGTGGTATCGCGCGTATCACTCGCGCGGCCTCGTCATCGTCGGCGTGCACACGCCGGAGTTCGCATTCGAGCACGACTACGGGAACGTGCGCGATGCCGTCAAGCGGCTCGGTGTCCGCTACCCGGTCGCGATGGACAATGACTACGCGACCTGGAACGCGTACCAGAACCAGTACTGGCCGGCCGAGTACCTCGTCGACCAGCGCGGCGAGGTCCGCCATCTCAACTTCGGCGAGGGCGACTACGGAACGACGGACAAAGACATCCGGCTACTGCTGGGCGCGGGCGGCAACCGCCTGCTCCCGACGGCGAAGCAGGAGCCGAATCTCACGCCGATGACGAGCCTCACACCAGAGTCGTACCTCGGGTACTCACGACTCGACCGCTACTCCGGCCCGCGGATCGACGCGAACGCGCCGCACGCGTACGCGTTCCCGCGGTCGCTCGCGCCGGATCATCTCGCTTACGCCGGGACGTGGACGGTCGAGAGCGAACGAATCGTGGCGGGCACCGGCGCACGGCTCCGACTGCGCTTCCACGCGCACGACGTGTACGTCGTGCTCGGCGGCCACGGTGCTGTGAAAGCGACTGTCGACGGACGGCCCGTTCGGACCATCGCGGTCAACGGCGACCGGCTCTACACCGTCGTCTCGTCGAAGCAGGTACGCGATGCGCTGCTCGAGCTCGCATTCACGCCAGGCGTGAACGCCTACTCGTTCACGTTTGGCTAGGGCTTAAGGCTGCTCAGAGGGCCCCTCTTCGGGACCGCCGTTGCCGCGCTCGCGCTCACGGAGGAAGCGCGTCAGCTCTGCCGCAAGCGTGTCGCCCGAAGGAAGATTCTCCTCGTCGTCGAGAACGTCGGCGCGCTGCTCGAGCTCGGCGACGTATGCCGCGGTCTCCTCGTCGGCCGCGACCGCCTCGCTGACCTGTTCGCTGTAGCGCTCGGCGGCTTCGTCGAGCTCTTCGGTGTCGATCGCCGTGCCGAGGATATCGCCGAGCCGCTCGCAGAGCGCAAGCGCCGCGCGCGGGCTCGGCGCGAGCGAAACGTAGTGCGGAACGGCAGCCCAAAGGCTGACCGACGGAATGTCTGCGCGGCTACACGCATCGTGCAGGACGCCGACGATCCCGGTCGGGCCCTCGTAGCGCGAGCGCTGCAGGCCGAGTCGTTCGATCAACTCCTGATCGGTGGCGCCTCCGGTCACGGGCGAGGGACGCGTGTGCGGAACGTCCGCGAGCAGCGAGCCGAGCGTGACGACGAGCTGCACGCCGAGCTCGTTCGCGTGTCCGGTGATCAGGTCGGTGAAGGTCTGCCAGCGAAGGTTCGGCTCGATGCCGAGCATCAAGACGGCGTCACGCTCGAGGCCTGGAATGTGCGCGTGGTAGAACGCGTTGTCCGGCCAGTCGATCCGTCGCGTTCGTCCGTCCACGAGCGACACGTGCGGCCGCGTGGCCTGGAAGTCGAAGAAGCCCTCGGGCTCGATCTCCGCGAAGCGGGCGGCGGCCCAGGTCTTGGCGAGGTAGCCGCCGGCGAGTGATGCGCCCTGGCCACCGTCGTTCCAGCCGCGGAACGCGGTGATGAGGACCGGGTCGCGGAGCTCGGGCCTACTCGCGATGCGGAGCTCGTCAGCCATCGTCAAATCTTACGTTCGGTGCGAGCGAGCGGAGCGGGCGGACGAAGAGCGTCGCGAGCGCCACGGTCCCGGCCCACACGGTCGCCGCGAGGACGACGTGGACGAGCACGACTCCCCACGGCAGATGCGTCCGCCACTGGACTTCCCCGATTCCCATCTGGACGAGCAGCGCGGCGAATACCAACACTGCGAAGACGAACAACCGCGGCGAGCGCTGCCGCCGGGCGGCGAGATAACCGAGGCTGAACACGAAAGCGGCGGTAAAGATCCCCACAACGGTCGCGTGTGCGTACACGACCGGTTGCAGCGTCGCGAAGCGGTCGATATGCCTGCCTCCGCCCGAGTGCGGCCCTGCCGCTGTTGCGAACGTGCCGCTGACGACGAGCAGGAAGCACGCAGCGACGAACGTGTAGCCGAGCAGCGTCAACTCGCGCGGTACGAGTGGCGAGACGTGACCCTCCTGCGCACCTCGTACCTCGAGCAGGAGCACGACCGCTCCGGCGAGGAGCAGGATCGAGAGCAGCAGATGCGCCATCACCACGGGCCAGCGCAGGTCGCTCTTTACCGCGAGGTAACCGAGTGGAGCCTGGAGCAGCGTCCCAAGGAACACGGCAAGCGCAAGCCGCCGCGCCCAGTGCGGAAGTCCCAGTGTGCGTCGCGTGCCGAGCCAGCCGAGCAGCGTGACGAGGATCACGCCGGCACCGACGACGCGATTGCCGAACTCGATGAACGCATGCGAGTTCTTCGCAGGCAGCGGATGACCGGATTCACAGCCTGGCCAGTGGCGGCACCCGAGGCCTGAATCCGTCAGACGCACGGCCGCACCGGTGCCCACGATCAGCCAGAGCGCGAACGCCTCTACCGCGAGGATGCGTAGGAGTTGTGCCGGCGTGAGGGCGAAGCCGCGCAGCCGCGCCAGCGCCGTGGCCTCGGTGTTCACGCAGCCGAGTGTAGTCGCCCCTCAACAAGGGTCAGACCCCTTCGGATCTGACCGTTTTTCTCAAATCAAGGGCTCAAATATCGCCGGATAGCCGTCCGCCCCGTCGAACGGCGTCGGCCGCGAGCCGAGGAAGAGCGGCCGGTCGGCGGCGTTCAGCAGCACGGGCATCATGTCCGGCCCGCGCAGCTGCCCGAGGATCCCGTCGGCGCAGGTCGACTCCCCAAACTCACGCACGCGGTCGGCGCGCACGCCGGGCCCGGCGATCACGAACGGAACGGGATCGCCGGAGTGGATCACGTCCGGCGTCGCCGGCGTCGCATGGTCACCGGTCACGCACACGATGGCGCGATCGGTGGGCAGATCGGTGAACGTCGCGTCGAGTAACTCGACCGCCTCGCGCTTGACGTTCGGATCTTTCGTGTGACCGGCCTGGTCGATCCGCTTGTCGTGGACGTACACGAACGTGTCGCCCGCGTCGAGCCGCTTGTGGACGAGCTCAACGTCGACGTGCGGATTCTCCACCGGCTCGAGCCCAACGCAGCGACCGAGACCGCGCAGAAACGCCGACTCCGCCGCGAACGTTCCCGTGATTCCGTGTCGCTCGAGAAACGAGGGCACGCCCTTCGGGCGACCAAACCACTTCAGCGTGATGACGTTGAAGCGTTCGCCTTCGAGCCTTCGCATCACCTCGCGCGTCCACTGCTCGCACGCGCGCGCCGTGCGTTCCGCCTCCGGCACGACCGCCTGTGGACGGAGTACGGGATACCACGCGCGGAAGAACGCATCGGTGTCGGTGACGCGGTCGTCCGCGCCGCCGGAGATTCTCAGGACCGCCTCACCGCGCCACACATGGGCAAGCGAGAACCTGAGCCCGTCGACATCGATGCCGTCGCAGACCTGGACGAGCCGATCGGCCTCCTCGGCGTCGCGCACCGGATCGGGGCGGCCGGTCAGCCACCACCCGTCCGCTCGTCGCTCCGCAGGCCGCAACGCCGCGTACGCGAACACGTCGTTCGCGCTCACGTCCTGGCCGCGACCGAGCGCCTCAAACACCGCGCGCCCCGGAAACTCGCCGGGGCGATAGCCGAGCATCGACCAGTGCGCGACTTCGCTCGACGGAGCACGACCCGGTCCGATTGCGTGGATGACGCCGCACGAGCCCGACGCACACAGGCGGTCGAGGTTCGGCGTGGCCGCCGCCTCCACTCCCGTGCGACCACGGAGCACCTCGTGCGCACGGTCGGCCAACCCGTCCAGCAGGAAGACGACGATCGGAAACACTTACACCGAGAGCGGTTGCAGCGACCTGATCACGCGTGAGACGCCCGGCGGCACGAGCGACTCCCAATCGCCGCCGCCGCGCAGCGCGTCGCGCACGTCCGCGCCCGAAATCTGCTTCTCAGAGCCCTCGTCGAGGATGACGACCTCGTAGCCGGCGTCACGCATGCGATCGAGCTTCGTGCCGCCCCACTCCGAGAAGAGACGCAGGTACTGCGTCACTCGGTCGGGCACGTACGCTGACCAGAGCTCGGGCTCGTTCACAGGGAACGGGATCACGTGCACGGGAATCGCCTCGTCCTGCGCGACGGCCTCGATCATCAGCAACCGCTCCGCGTACGTGAACGGATTCGATTCCGGTAGATGGCGCAACGGATCGCTCGGCTCCTCCTTCACCCGCCACGGATCGGGATTCGTGATGCCGACAAACACTTCGTCGGAGCGCGCCGCCGCACCTCGCAGGTACTCCAGATGTCCGTTGTGGAAGGGTTGGAACCTTCCGTGAATCATCCCGCGCGTCACTGCACGAAAACGCCGGCGCCCTCCTCGACGCGGCCGATGCGACGGATGAAGAGCTTGCGCGCGGTGAACTCCGCCTCGAGCGCGGCGCCTTGCTCCGCGGGCAGCGAGACGAGCAGGCCGCCCGCCGTCTGCGGGTCGTAGCCGAGCGCGTCCAAGCTCTCCGTCAACCCGTTCGTTGTCACGTGCGCGGCGGCGAAGTCGCGATTGCGGGGATCGCCGCTCGTGCGCACGCCCTTGCGGGCGAGATCGAGTGCGCCGTCGATTGCCGGGAAGCGCTCCGACTCGAGCACGAGCCGCACGCGGCTGCGATCGGCGACCTCGTACGCATGACCGAAGAGGCCGAAGCCGGTGACGTCCGTGACCGCGTGCGGATTCGCGCGGCGCAGCACCTCGGCCGCGTCCTTGTTGAGCGTCCGCATCCAGTGGATCGCGCGCTCGAGCTGCATCGTCCCCGCGAGCCCCTTCTTGTGACCGGTCATAATCAGACCGGTCCCCAGAGGCTTCGTCAGGAAGAGCGCGTCGCCGGGCCGCGCCCCGTTCTTCGGCCAGATGCCGTCGGGGTGCACGGTGCCGACGACTGCGAGACCGTACTTGGGCTCTGCGTCACGAATCGTGTGCCCACCCGCGAGCAAGCCGCCCGCGGCTCGCACCTGTGCATCTGCGGCGGCGAAGATCTCCGCCAGCATCTCCGTCGGCAGCTCTTCGGGGAACGCGGCGATCGACAACGCGAGCAGCGGCGTGCCGCCCATCGCGAAGACGTCGTTGAGCGCATTCGTCGCGGCGATCACCCCGTAGTCCGCCGGATCGTCGACGACCGGTGGGAAGAAGTCGAGCGTGAAGATCAGCGCGCGCTCGGAGTCGAGGCGGTACACCGCCGCATCGTCCGCCGGCGCGAGACCGACGAGCAGGTTCTCTGCCTCCGCCGGGACGAATCCGGCGAGCAACTGCTCCAGGCGCGCAGCCGAATACTTCGCGGCGCAGCCGCCGCACGCAGCGAGGTCGGTGAGTTTCACGCGGCTGGTTTCGGTGTCCATCGATGAAGTGGGAAATGTAGGGATCCGCGGACTGTTCGTCTACAGACTGCCCACGGCTCACTGCGTTACGCAAAATGAGCCGGCGGCGGCTAAATGCCGCCGCCGTCAGGGGAGAGGAGGAGCCTTGACGGTTCCCCCGCGTTTAGTTCGCCAAAAGTGCGATTCCACCTTCCTAATTGCAAAGATGGCGCATGGCCCGCGCGGCGCTCGTGACAGGCGGCTCTTCCGGTATCGGGTTCGCGATCGCGCGGATGTTGCGCGACGAGGGGTTCGAGGTGACCGTGGCGTCGCGGACCGCGGACAAGCTCGAACGCGCCGCACAGGAGCTCGGAGCCCATGCCGTTGTGACCGACGTCTCTGACGAGGACGAATGCATCCGTCTGGTTACAGAACACAAAGAGCGGTTCGGGAAGATCGACGTGCTCGTCAACTGTGCGGGCGTCGGGATCGGCGGCAACGTCGAGAGCATGCCGACGAAACACTGGGATCTGCAGTTCGACGTCAACATCCGCGGCGCGTTCGTCATCACCCGCGAGTCGATCCCGATGCTGAAGGAGGCGAAAGGCCTGATCGTCAACATCGCGTCGATCGCGGGCACGGGCGCAGCGCGAGGGCTCGCGGCCTACGGCGCCGCAAAGGCCGCACTGATCGCGTTCACACGTTCGTTGAACGCGGAGCTCACCAACGACGGCGTGCGTGCGACCGCCATCTGCCCCGGCTTCGTCGACACGCCCATGGCGGCATGGACCGGGATGTCGTCCGAGGAGATGATCCAGCCGGAGGACTGCGCCGAGGTCGTTCGCACGCTGCTTCGCTTGAGCCCGGCTGCGCGGATCCCACAGGTGATCATCGAGCGCCTCGGTGCGTGAACCTAAAAAGGGTCAGACCCTCGGGATCTGACCCTTCTCGTTTGGAGCCACCTGCAATCCGCGGACGCGCGGAATTTCGAGCGAGCGGCGAAACTCCAGCGCACCCTCACGCGTGGCGGGCCTGCTGCCGACGACCCCGAGCTCGCGGAGGACTCGGAGCAACCCGCTGCGGCGCGCCACGCGGGTAACGTCGAGAGCTCGTCTCGAACGCTCGAACCGGCCCGTAGGGCCCGTTCATTTCCCATTTCGGTGGAGCGCTAGTCGCCCCGGGTGGGCTTGATGCGTTGGCGGGCGAGAAAACTGTCCACTGCATGCTTGTGGACGCGAAGGACACGACCGACGCGCACGGCATCGAGCCTGCCCTCATGGATCAGGCGTCGAATGGTCTCCGGATGGACCCCGAGCCTGCCTGCGACCTCACGGACGCTGTAGAGACTCTCGGGCTGTGGTTCGAGAGAGGACACATTTAGCTCAGCGAAAGCTTTAACACGCCGCAGAGCTTCATGCCATAGGCCGTGGGGGCCAAATTGCTCCGGACGGAGCCAGGCAACCGTCAGTCGCTGCCGTCAAACGCTCCCAGAGGAAGCATGCCAATCGCTGCGTAGAGAGCGAATCCGATCAAGCACGCGACGACTGCTAGGTGGTAGAGGCGGGCTTTGCTCACGTGAGCACCTCCTTTCGAGGACTAGAAGCGGACGTCTTGTAGCGCTTCGGCGGCGTTTCGATACAGATGCGCTGCGCGAGCGTGATTTCCTCGGCGGGTCTCGAGATCCCCTTCGGCCATCCAGACCGTGGCGCGGTGACTCGCGGAGGAAAGCTGGTCGTACGCCTGCTCCGCTGCCTGGAGGGCTTCCTCGGCTTCGTCGAGCCGATCTTGCTCGAGCAGCGCGCGTCCAAGCACGAGCCGGGCATTGCCGATCTCGTCGAGAAAATCGACGCGATCGCCGAGCATCTCGAGCGCGAGGCGGGCCTGCTCCTCTGCGCGCGTCGGATCGCCCGTGCGAAGGTGGACCTGTGCGAGCGAGTTGACATCGTGTGCGGCATCAGCGTCCTTGCCGAGCTCGATGTGGATCCGGAAGGCATCTTTAAGGAACGCGATCGCCTCGTCCGGATGTCCGAGCAGGAAGTTGATGTACCCGAGGTTGTTGATCAGCCGACCGACGTTTCCACGGTCGGCAAGCTCTTCGAAGATGGCCTTGGCCCGCTCTGCATAGGCCCGAGCGAGTACCCAGTGACCCTCGCGGTCTGCGATCAGCGAGGCTTGGAAGAAGATGTCTGCGGTGGTGCGCCGGTCGTTCAATCCTTCCGCCAGCTCGAGTGCCCGCTCGACGTCCTCGCGTGCCGCTTCGAGATCCCGCCGCCGTCGATAACAGCGGGAGCGCCACCCGAGGATGTTCGACCGCAGGTGATCCGACGGGAGATTTGACCGCTCCGCGAGCTTCAGCGCTTCGTCGAAGAGGTTGATCGCGGTCTGAATGCTCGAGAGCTTGTAGCGCGCCATGCCGAGACGAAAGACGATGTCTGCGCGCTGGAGATCCGAGAACTCTGGACGCTCGACGAGGTTCCGTGCCCGACCCAGAAGCTCGATCGCCTCTCGGACTTGGCCCTCGCGCATTCGCGCCGTAGCCTCGCCCGAGAGCTGGCGCACCTCGAAGTCCGGCAAACCTGTCGCCGCGACGCTCGCGCGAATCTGCTCGAACTCTTCAACCGCTTCGGTGTTACGCCGGCCTTCGAGGAGCGCTTCCGCGCGAGAGAGTGCCGAGTCGACGCGGCCGCGCTCGTCCGCCGACACGCCGTTCGCGAGAAAGCCCGCGTCGACGCCGAGCCGGGCGGCGAGCCAATCGATCGTCTCGCGCGTGGGACGCGTTTTCCCGCGCTCGATCTGGCTGACGTACTCCTTCGAGAAGCGATCGCCCGCGAGCTCGGTCTGAGTCAACCCCGCCGAGACCCGCAGCTGCCGCAGCCGCTCGCCTAGGCGAAGGCCTGCTTCGGCGACGACGAATCGCTGCTTAGAGACGGTTTCTGCGGCCATAGGGCTAGTAGACGGCATACTTCACCAAAATTCAAGGGGTCTTGTCGAGCATCCCCCGAAAAGGTCATGTTTTTGGGGACTTTTCGGTCAACCAAGCGGATCGAAAATCACTTGACTGAGCTACTTGACAGGCCCACCAGGCCTTCGTACAGTGAGGCCATCTTGCAACCAGCCCAGACGCCAGGGTCGGCTGCAGGAGGCGCTTCGCCAGGTGGAGAGCTTCGGGGCGTGGCTGGGCCGCAGAGCCAAGTCCCGGGGAAGCCGCCAGAGGAAGGTGGAGCTGCCTGAAAGGGAATCGACCCCCCGAGCCGCAGCGGGGGGTCTTCCTTTATCCGGGACAAAAGCTCCGCTTTTGTCCCGGGTGGCTGCTCTCTCGAGTTGCCGCAGTTAGCGGCGGCGCAAGCGCAGTTTCGCCGCCGCGGCCATTCGTGATGCGTACTTCCGATAGCGAAGACTCAGGGGAGAACACACTCGCCCATGCGAGTGTTGGCAAGTGTCTGAACAGGACAGTCCCGTACCTCCGACACGTGTTCGCCTCGATCAGCAGCCGACACCCGGCCATAACTGGACGATGCACAAGAACACTCGACCACGACGGCGTTCTGGCCCCTACCACCCACTCAGCTTGGATTGACATGATGGCTCAGAGGGTGACGACGTGATGGACGATCCGGTCGGCGACATCATTGGGGACTACCGGGGGTTCGCCGCGATGCAGCACGAGCGGCTGCTGGCGCGCGGCATCGACATCGGGCCGTACGCGCTCAGCCACCTGGCGGTCCGCGTCCCGGAATGGGACCAGTATGTCCACCTGCGGACGCTCCTTGAGCATCATGCGACCGCCAACAACGAGAGCGTCTGGAACGGCCGACCGATCTCGAAGATCGTCCTCGCCACGCCACTCGAGGTCCTCGGCGGGAAGATCGTCTCCCTCATCGAGCTCATCCCTCCGGTCCATCAACGCGTCTACCGGATGGGCCTCGAGCACCTTGGAGTGGTCGTCGGCGAGGACGTCGATGCGTTCTCACGGGACCACCGGGCCGCGCTGACTGGCCAGCAGTTCCAGAGCGCGGACGTCGAGCCCTACTACGTGCTGTTCGAGGACTTCACCCACGTGAAGTTCTACCGCTGGTCGCTGTACGACGCGTGTCTCCGCGAGGAGGGGGTGACATTCGTCGGCTTCGTCCATGTCGACGACTGGGTCCCCCAGCGGCTCGTCACGGCGACCGGTCCGAACCCGCTGCCCCTTTAACCGACGCCGTTCCGCCGCCGTAGGCCAGGGAGCAGACGAAGGTAGGAAAATTGCTCCACCCCTACTCAGGCTGGGACGGTCGACCTCCAGCGGGCATTCGCGAACCTCGCCCACGGGACATTTCCCGAACACTTGCCCAAATCTGCGTCGTATCGGCGAGAAGGCCCGCATTGCGGGCCCTCTCGATCGACACGCGCTGTGGCGTGTTACTTGAGCGTCAGCTTCAGGTGGTTGTCGTCAGAGGCCTGCTTGACCATCGTGATGCCGTAGACGCCCTTGGCCTTGAGCGTGAGCTTCGAGCCGACGCGGTCGATCTTCGTGCCGCCGGGGCCCTTGATGATCAGCGCCGCCTCGTCGAGGTTGACCAGCGTCACGGGCCCGGTTCGAGTGACCGTCTTGACGTACTGGCGATGGTTCGGCCCGCCGCCGACGTAGAACCAATGACAGCCTGGGTCCTTCATCGCGACGATGAGCGTCGGCGGCGCGGCTGCGGCAGGCGCCGCGAGCACCAACGCTGCGATTCCGATGAGAATGAGTTTGCGCATGTCGTACCTCCAAAAGATGGCGTGTGTCGATTGCGCTCATCACACACCTCAAAGCACCTCCCAACATCCGTGGCGACCCCTGATTCCGAGTCAGGGAGAAATGCGGATTCGGCGCTAGGGCGAGCCGGTCATCCACTCGCGACGTGAGTTGCGAATGGATTCGAAGTCCGACTCCCTGAGCAGGCCGACGCGGCGGCCGATCGTGCCCAGCAGCCCGCCGGCGAGGGAGATCCATGCCTCGGCCTCCGGGTCTCGGTCTTGATTGACGAGGCCGGCTTCCTGCACTCGGCGGATCACACTCGCCATGAAGCCGTGCACCTCGCGCATGTGGCGCTTGAGAAAACTGCGGACTTCCTCGTCGTCGCCGGCTTCGACCACTGCCTGCATCCAGAGATCCGAGACGACCGGCTTCGCGTCGCGGAGGCAGACGTAGGACTTCGCCATGGCCGGGATCCACGCGCTAGGCGGCTCAGTGGCGATCGCCTCCTCCCACGTCGTTCGCAGCCTCTGCCACGCCTCCTCGATCGCAGCGAGATAGAGATCGCGCTTCGACGCGAAGTGGCGATACAGGATCGGCTCGGAGATTCCCGCCTCGCGGGCGATCTCGGCGGTCGTCGTTCCGCGGTAGCTCCCTTCGGCGAATACGCGCAGGGCGGTGTCGACGATCGCCTGCCGGCGTTCGGCCGCCGGCAGGCGCGTCGCAGCGCCTGCGACCGTCGTCATGCGGCGATTTGCTCGGCCGCGGGATGCTCGGCGTGGCGGAGCGTGCGCACGCTGGTCACGGCTATGACGGCGCCTGCGAGCAGGATCGCCGCGCCGACATGCAACGCGCGGTGATAGCCGGAGACGAACTGGTCGGTGAAGTGCCGGCTGTGCGGCGAGACGGTGATCGCCGACGCGACCAGCGTCCCCATGATCGCAATCCCGAGCGAGCCGCCGACCTGCCGCATGCTGTTGATGACCGCCGACCCGACGCCGGCCTTGTCGACAGGGACGGAAGCCATTGCAGCCGATGTCGTCGGCGCCATCGTGATCGCCATGCCGACTCCTCCCACGAGCAAGCCGGGAAGGATGTCCCACCACGACGACGATGCGTCGAGCGTCGCAAAGAGCAAGAGCGAACCGGTCAGCAGCGTCATGCCGGCTCCCATCAACCAACGAGGGCCGATCCGATCGGAGACCTTCCCCGCCGCGGGCGCGACGAACATGATCAGGAGCGTCATCGGCAGGAAGGTTGCGCCGGTCTTGATCGCGCCGTAGTGCAGGACTCGTTGAAGGAAGAGCGAGTTGTAGAAGAAGATCCCGAACATCGCGAGCCCGACCATGAACATGACCGTGTTGGCGCCCGAGAAGGTCGAGTTGCGGAAGAGCGACAGGTCGAGCATCGGAATCCGCTGGCGCAGCTCGAGCAGGACGAAGGCTGCGAGCGAGACAATGGCAATCGCGAACAGCGTCAGAACGCGCGTCGATCCCCAGGCATGCGTGTTCGTCTCGATCAAGCCGTACGTGAGCGCAAGCAACCCGATTCCGGAAGTCAGTAGACCCGGCAGATCGAGACGCTGCTCGACGGATGTGTCCTTCGTCTCGTCGATGAAGATCCGCGCAGCGAGCACGCCGGCGACGCCCACTGGAATGTTGACGAAGAAGATCCAGCTCCAGCTGATTTTTTCGGTGAGCAAACCGCCGACCAGCGGACCGATCGCAAGCGCGAGCGCGGCCGTACCGGCCCAGATGCCGATCGCGGTTCCGCGCTGACGCGGCGGGAACGTCGCGGTGATGATCGACAGGGTTGCCGGGTTCATCAGCGCCGCTCCGACGCCTTGAACTGTGCGCGCGGCGATCAGGGAGGTCGCACCGCCGGCGAGCCCACACCAAAGCGAAGCCCCGGTGAAGATGACCAGGCCGATGATGAAGATCGTGCGCCGTCCGAGGAGGTCGGCGAGCTTGCCGCCCGTGAGCAGGAGCACTCCGAACGTCAGCGCATATGCGTTGACGACCCACTCGAGCTCCGACGTGGTGATGTGGAGCGAGCTCTGGATCGACGGCAGCGCGACGTTCACCACCGTGTTGTCGAGCATGATCATGAAGAGGCCCACCGCGACCGCGGCGAGCGTCCACCACCTGCGGTTCTCAGCTGCGAAGAGACGCGCCTTCATGGGCTCCTTTCCGGGCGATGTTAGTCGCCACTAGGTTAGGGGCGGCTGGCAGGGCTGGTCAAATAACGTGAACGTGATGCCGGACTTCATCTGGACGCCACCTGACGACTTCCGCGACCACGCGAATCTGACACGCTTGCTGCGGAGGTTCGGGGTCGGGCGGTACGCGGAGCTGCACCGGATCTCAGTGCGGGAGCCCGAGCGCTTCTGGCCGGAGGTGATCGCGGATCTCGGGCTCGAGTTCTTCGAGCCGTGGCGGCAAGTGCTCGATACGTCGCGCGGGATCGAGTGGGCGACCTGGTTTCGCGGCGGCAAGCTGAACGTCGCTTACAACTGCGTCCACCGCATGCAGGACCTTCCCGGTGACGCGGCAGTCGGGCTCGGTGAGGACGGGACGCGGTGGTCGCTCACGTGGCCGGAGTTGTCGCACTCCGTCACGCGGCTTGCTGAGGCGCTCGTGCAGCTCGGTGTCGAGCCGGGAGATCGCGTCGCGATCTTCATGCCGATGACGCCCGAGGTCGCGGTCGCTTCCCACGCCTGTGCGCACGTGGGCGCGGTTCAGGTGCCGATCTTCTCCGGCTTCGCTGCGCCCGCGATCTCCGCGCGTCTGCGCGACGCGGTAGCGAAGGTCGTCATCAGCGCCGATTGGTCATACCGGCGCGGTAAGCGCATCGAGATGCGCGCGATCCTGGACGAGGCAAACGACGTTGGTGCGCAAGTGATCGAGTGGAATCGCGAGTCGCGTGCGTGGCCGGAGCTCGTGGCGTCCCAGCCGGGAACCCTCGCTCCGTTGCACGTCGACTCCGAGCATCCGTATCTGCTCGCTTACACGTCGGGCACGACCGGCCGTCCCAAAGGTGCGCTGCACGTCCACGCCGGCTTCCTCGTCTCGATCGCGCGCGAGACTGCGTACCAGTCCGACATCCGCGCCGGCGATCGCGTGCACTTCGCGACCGACATGGGCTGGATCATGGGCCCGTGGACCGTCGTCGGCTGCGGCGCGGTCGGCGCGACGGTCGTCTATGCGGAGGGGGCGCCCGACTTCCCACACGATCGCTTGTGGAGGCTGATCGAGGCGGAGCGGGTGACGATGCTCGGCATCTCGCCGACGCTGACGCGCGCGTTGATTCCGCACGGCGATCCATCGACGGACCTGTCCTCGCTGCACACGATCACGACGACGGGGGAACCGTGGAACCGTGATCCCTACGTCTGGCTCTTCGAACGGGTCGGCGGCGCGCACACGCCGATCGTGAACATCTCTGGTGGGACCGAGGTCGGCGCGTGCTTCCTCTCGACGTGCGTGACCGAGCCGGTCAAACCGGTCGCGCTCGGCTTTCCCGCCCTCGGCCAGGACATGGACGTGGTCGATTCGGAGGGCGAGCCGGTGCGCAGCGAGGTCGGCGAGCTCGTCTGCCGTCGGCCGTGGCCCGGGATGACGCGCGGGATCTGGCGCGACGACGAGCGCTATCTCGATTCGTACTGGCGACGCTTTCCCGGGGTGTGGACGCACGGGGACTGGGCGTCGGTCGACGCGGACGGTTACTGGTTCCTGCACGGCCGTTCCGACGACACGCTCAACATCGCCGGGAAGCGAATCGGCCCTGCGGAGCTCGAGTCTGCGGCGGTCGGCTGCGGACTCGTCGCGGAAGCGGCGGCGGTCGGGATCCCGCATGAGGTCAAGGGCGAGGTCGCGTGGATCTTCTGTGTGCCGAGACCCGGTGCCGACTCGGACTCCGATCGCGTAGCCGCCGCGGTGGTCGGCGAGCTCGGCAAGGCGTTCAAACCGGAGCGGATCGTCTGGGTGCGGGCCCTGCCCAAGACCCGCAGCGCGAAGATCGTCCGCCGGGCGGTGCGGGCGCGTGTGCTCGGCAAGGATCCTGGTGACCTCTCGTCGCTCGAGAATCCGGAGTCGTTGGACGACATTGGTGCCGCAGTCCTCGAAACAAGGGTCTGACCCCCGAGGGTCAGATCCTTGGCTGTGGTAGTTTTCGACTATGAGGCGTAAACCATGAGACTCGCACTGGCACAGATCGACTCCATCGTCGGCGACCTCGACGGGAACGCCGACCGCGTCCTTGCGCGGCTCGAGGAGGCGAAGCGCGACAGCGTCGACGCCATCCTCTTCCCAGAGCTGATCGTCACCGGCTATCCCGCCGAGGATCTGCTCCTGCGGCCGGGCTTCATCCGCGCCGCCGAACAAAAGCTCGAAGAGATCGCGCACGCGTGCCGCGGCATCACCGCGTTCGTCGGCACGCCGTATTTCGACCGCGACCTCTACAACGCGTGCGCGGTGTGCGCGGGCGGCGAGGTGAAGGCGATCTACCGCAAGCGGTTCCTCCCGAATTACGGCGTCTTCGACGAGGACCGCTACTTCGCGCCGGGCCGCGACCTGATCCTGCTCGAGCTCGGCAAGACGCTGATCGGACCCACGGTGTGCGAGGACATGTGGCAGCCCGGGCCGCCGGCGACCGATCTCGCCCTCGCGGGAGCCGAGCTCATCGTCAACGTCTCCGCCTCCCCGTATCACGTCGGTAAGGAACGAGAGCGCGAGGAGATGTTCATCACCCGCGCGCGCGACAACTCGTGCTTCGTCGCCTTCTGCAACGCCGTCGGAGGGCAGGACGAGTTGATCTTCGACGGGCATTCGGTTGTGATCGATGACGAGGGCACGGTGCTGTCGCGCGCACCCGGCTTCGAGGAGACACTGCTCGTCGTCGACATCGACCCCAAGGAGGTCCTTGGCCGGCGCCTGCGGGACGTTCGCCAGCGCGCGCTCTTGCGTGAACGCGAGGAGACTCCGCATGTCGCGATCGTCCACGTCGGCACAGAGAAGCCACCGGCGAACGGCAAGCGCGCAGAGGGAATGATCACGCCGTTCCTCGGCGAGCTCGAGCAGATGCGGCTCGCGCTCGAGCTCGGTCTGCGCGACTACGTCGAGAAGAACGGCTTCCGCGAGGGCGTCGTTGTCGGCGTCAGCGGCGGGATCGATTCCGCCGTGACGGCTGCGCTTGCGGTCGAGGCGCTCGGACCGGAGCGCGTTCACTGCGTGTCGATGCCGTCGCGCTACTCCTCCGATGCGACGCGAGCCGACGCGAAGCGGCTCGCCGAGTCGCTCGGGTGTTCATTCGTCGAGCTGCCGATCGCTCAGATCGTCGATGCCTACGACGAGCTGCTCGCCAAGCCGTTTGCGGGCCGCGAGCCTGATCTGACGGAGGAGAACATCCAGGCGCGAGCGCGCGGCGTGCTGCTGATGGCGCTCTCGAACAAGTTCGGTTGGATGCTCGTCGCGACCGGCAACAAGTCCGAGCTCTCGGTCGGTTACGCCACGCTTTACGGCGACATGGCCGGCGGGTTCGCGCTGCTGAAGGACGTGTACAAGACGGACGTGTTCCGGCTGGCGAGCTACCTGAACGAGCACGCAGGCAAAGAGCTGATCCCGCAGAGCATCATCGACCGGGCCCCGAGCGCGGAGCTGCGGGACAACCAGCTCGACGAGGATTCACTGCCCCCGTATCCCGAGCTCGACAAGGTGCTCGAGCAGTACGTCGAGCACGATCGCACGCTGGAGGAACTGTCGGAGGACGGCTTCGATCCCGACATCGTGCAGCGCGCGGTCGCGATGATCGACCGCGCGGAGTACAAGCGGCGACAAGCACCGCCCGGCGTGAAGCTGCGTCCGAAAGCATTCGGACGTGACCGCCGCACGCCGATCACGAACCGCTGGCACGGTTAGCGAGGTCGCGAAACCACTTCAGACGCTCGCCCCACGGCACCGCAGCGTTTGCGGGCGACGTCGACGGCAAGACGAACAGCCGCGTGTCACCAAGCTTTCGTTTCCGCACGCCAAACTCCCCCCGTTCGCCAAACGTGCCGCGATATGCCTCCTTGCCGACGAACGCGATCCACTTCGGCTTCAGGTCGCGGGCTATCTGCTCCAACCGCGTCGCAGCTCCGGCGAAGTCGGCCCGGCGCAGATCACCCGAGCCGGGCGTCGTTCGATACGCCGCGTTCGTCAGACCGATACCCTCGTCGAGCACCGCGAACTGATCTTCGGGCGCGTACAGCCGCGACGTGAAGCCGGCGGCGTGAAGCAGTCGCCAGAAGTCGTTGCGTGGATTTGCGAAGTGCGCGCCCGCTGCCGCAGACACGCGCCCGGGATTGATGCCGCAGAAGATCACGCGCAGTCCGGGCGCGATGACGTCGGGGACGGCGCTAGGCGGCTTCTTCGGCGACGGCGTCGGGCTCACGGGCGTCGAGCGCTTCCTCGAACCGCCGCCGGAACACCTCTCCGTCGAGCAGCACGCGGTGCCGCGGCCGCCGTGGCTCCAAGCGGACGAGACGCACGTTGCCGTCCCAATCGCCGTAACACCGGGCGTAACACTCGGCCTCGGTCAGCGGACGGAGCCGTCGCATGCACACACGCTAGGCCCGAGGGCGGACGGCAGGAGTCAGACGCGTTCGAGAGGCGCCATCGTGAGGCCGTGAGTGCGCAACTCCTCCCAGTACAGCTCCGCTGCTTCCTTATGGCCTGACCACACGATCGCGCGGCCCGTGTTGTGGATGCGGTTCGCCAGCGCCATCCCGCGGTCATATGAAACGTCCGGCAGCGTCGACGAGAGCGCGAACGCGACGCCCTGGAACGTGTTGTGATTGTCGTTGAGGACGATCACGTTCCAGGGTGCGCCGAGACCTGTGCCCGTGCCTCGGTCGACTCGTTCCTTCGTCGCAGGGCTCATTCGTAAATCGTAGTAGCGTGTCGCCGGTGTCAACCGTCGCGTTCGACGTCGAGGCCGTCCGCGCGGGGTTCTCAGCGCTCCGCCGGCCGCTTGCCTTCTTCGACGCGCCCGGCGGCACACAGGTGCCGGACTCCGTTGTCGAAGCCGTCTCGCGCTACTACCGCGAGTCGAATGCGAACGTGAGCGGGCCGTACGAGACAAGCCGGCGCACCGAAGCGCTGATCACGAAGGCGCGACTGACCGCGGCTGACTTCCTGCAGTGCGGGCCCGAGGAGACGATCTTCGGCGCGAACATGACGACGTTGAACTTCGCGCTCACGCGTACGGCGGCGCGCGAATGGCGCTCAGGCGACGAGATCATCGTCACGAAGCTCGACCACGACGCGAACATCTCACCTTGGCTCGAGCTCGCGCACGACAAGGATCTGCGCGTCCACCTCGTCGACATCCGCGACGACACGACCCTCGATCTCGATGAGCTCGAGCGGCTGCTCTCCGACCGCACACGGGTCGTGGCCTTTCCGGCCGCTTCGAACGCGGTCGGCACGCTCACCAACGTAAGGCGCATCACCGAGCTTGCGCACAGCGCGGGCGCGCTTGCATGGGTCGACGCTGTGCACTATGCGCCGCACAACCCGATCGACGTCTCCGACTGGGGCGTCGATGTCCTCATCTGCTCGCCTTACAAATTTTTCGGCCCCCACCTCGGGCTCGCGTTCTCGCGAGCGGAGCTCGGCGACTCGTGGCGGACTTACAAGGTCCGTCCCGCAGACCACAGGTTCGAGACCGGCACCATGCAACACGAGCTGCTCGCTGGTTTCGTGGCCGCAGTGGAGTACATCGAGTCGATCGGCTGGGACGCCATCCGCTTGCACGAGCGCGAGCTGGGCGAACGCTTCCTCGCAGGGTTGCCGGAGCGCGTCACGATCTACGGGCTACCGACGATGGACGGCCGCGTCGCGACGTTCGCATTCAACATCGCCGACGCGTCTCCCAGGACAGCCGCCGTTCGCCTCGCTGACGCGGGATTCGCGGTTTGGCACGGCAACTACTACGCCGTCGAAGTGATGATGCGGCTCGGCCTGGAAAACGAGGGCGCAGTCCGCGTCGGAATCGTCCACTACAACACGCGCGACGAAGTCGACGGGCTGCTCGCGGCGATCGCCGAGCTGTGACCCCTGTCGAGCTGCTCCAGCAGCTGATCCGCTTCGACACGACGAACCCGCCCGGCAACGAGTGGCCGTGCATCGACTTCATCCGGCGGCTGCTCGAAGAGGCAGAGGTCGAGACCGAGCTGTACGTGAAGGAGCCGGAACGCCCCAACCTCGTCGCGCGTCTGCGCGGCGGCGACCGCCCGCCGCTGCTCTTGCAGGGCCACGTCGACGTCGTTACGACCGCGGGACAGAAGTGGACGCATCCGCCCTTTGGAGGGGAGCTCGCAGACGGCTACGTCTGGGGACGCGGCGCACTCGACATGAAGGGCGGTGTTGCGATGCTCGTGTCGGCCTTTCTGCGCGCGGCGCGCGAGCGCACTCCGCTACCGGGCGACGTGATCCTCGTCGTGCTCGCCGACGAGGAGGGCGGCGGCGACCTCGGCGCGAGGTACATGGTCGAGGAGCACCCACATCTGTTCGAGGGTGTGCGCTACGCGCTCGGCGAGTTCGGCGCGTTCTCGCAGGAGCTGGGCGGCCGCCGCTTCTATCCCATCCAGGTCGCAGAGAAGCAGATCTGCTGGCTCAAGGCGACCGTTCGTGGTTGGGGCGGACACGGCGCGCTGATGCAACCGCGCGGCGGCACGATGGCGCGGCTCGGGCAGCTGCTCGTCGACCTCGACCGCAAGCGGATGCCGATCCACGTCACGCCGGCTGCACACGCGATGTTCACGAGCATGGCCGACGCGCTGCCGATATCTCAGCGCGTCCTCCTGCGGGCGCTTATAAAACCGCGACTCGCCAATCTCGCGCTGAGCGTCGGCGGCGCACGCGTGCGCGGCTTCGAGCCGCTGCTGCGCAACACCGCGCGCGCGACGATCGTCCGAGCCGGAGAGAAGATCAACGTTATTCCGGCGGAGGTCGAGGTGGAGATCGACGCGCGTGCGCTGCCGGGGTTCAGCCCCGCAGACGTGATCTCAGAGTTGCAGCCGATCGTCGGCGAGCATGCCGAGCTCGAGCTCGTCCGTCACGACCCGGGCCCGTCCGAACCGGATCTCGGCCTCTTCGACGAACTCGCAGCGGTGCTGCGAGAGCTCGACCCCGATGCCGTTCCGATCCCGCTCCTGCAGGCCGGGGTCACCGACGCGCGCTTCTTCGCCCAGCTCGGAATCCAGACGTACGGGTTCCTGCCGATGAAACTGCCGCCCGACTTCGCGTTCCTTCCGCTCGTGCACGCGGCGGACGAGCGGATTCCCGCAGGCGCCGTCGACTTCGGGGCCGAGGCGGTCTCCCGAGCCCTGCAGCGGTTCTGATGCGGCTGCTCGTCCTCGGCGGCACGAAGTTCCTCGGTCGCGCGGTCGTCGAGGAGGCGCTCGCCCGCGGCCATGAGGTGACGCTGTTCAACCGCGGCCGGACGAACCCGGAGCTCTTCCCCGACGCGGAGAAGATCCGCGGCGACCGCACGGAAGACCTGAGCTTCCTCTCCGGACGCAGCTGGGACGCGGCGCTGGACATGTCGACGTTTCTGCCGCGCGTGGTTCGGCTGTCCACCGACGCGTTGCGCGAGTGCGCCCAGAGGTACGTCTACGTCTCCAGCATCTCCGCCTACGCGGATCAGAGCGTCCCGCCCGTCGAGGGCAACCCGGTTGCGCTGCTCGCGGATCCCGACAGCGAGAGCATCGAGGACTACGGGGCGCTGAAGGCGGCTTGCGAGCAGATCGTCCAGGACGCGTTCGGCGCACGGGCGCTCGTCATCCGGCCGGGTTTGATCGTCGGGCCCCACGACCCAACCGACCGCGTCACCTACTGGCCGCGCCGCATCGCGAAGGGCGGCCGCGTGCTCGCGCCTGGTCCGCCGGATGCCTCGGTGCAGTTCATCGACGTCCGCGACCTCGGCGCCTGGATCGTGCACGCGACCGAGTCGGGAATGGAGGGCATCTACAACGCGACCGGCGAGACGCTCACGTTCGAACGCTTCCTCGAGGAGTGCCGGCGCATCGCGGGCGACGCGGAGATCGTCTGGGTCGACGGTTCCCGACTCGCGGAGGCAGGCGTCCGCGAGTGGATGGAGCTCCCGTTGTGGATCGTCTCCCCCGAGTATTCGGCGACGCACCGCGCTGACGTCTCCAAAGCGATCGCAGCAGGCCTGCGGTTCCGTCCGCTCGCGGAGACGATCCGCGACACGCTTGCGTGGGACGCAGAACGCGAATGGCCGGCCGCCGAAGGCGTCGGGCTTACACCCGAGCGCGAACGGGAACTGCTCGCGAATGCCTGAGAAGGACTACTCGGCGACGCCGCTGGGGAAGAAGCTCGGCGCGAAGGCCGATGCGCAAGTCCTCGTCCTCTTCACGACGCGGCGCAGGGAGCTCGAGCGGCGCTTCGGGAAGTTGAAGCGGATGCTCGCGCCCGCGGACGGCCTCTGGATCGCGTGGCCGAAGAAGGCCTCGCAGATCGAGACGGACTTGGATTTCGCCGCAGTCCAGGAGGTTGGTCTGGGCGCCGGGCTCGTGGATAACAAGAGCGCGGCGATCGACGACGCGTGGCAGGCCCTCCGCTTCGTCTACCGCAAAGAGGATCGGCCTCGCTAGCATCGCACGACATGTCGACCTACCACCTCGAGACACTTCCGAACGGCATGCGCATCCTCACGGCGCCGCTGCCCGCGGCTCAGTCGGTGACGTGCGCGATCATGGTCGCCGCCGGCTCGCGCTACGAGACCGCCGACACGAACGGCATCGCGCACTTCTCCGAGCACATGTTCTTCAAGGGGACGAAGAACCGCCCGACCGCACGGGACATCTCCAAGGAGATCGACGCGATCGGCGGCGAATTCAACGCCTTCACCGGCAAGGAGTACACGGGGTTCTACGTCAAGTGCGCCGCGGAGTCGCGCGACATCGCGCTCGACGTGCTGGTCGACATGCTGCGCAACTCCAAGTTCGCCGAGGAGGAGATCGAGCGCGAGAAGGGCGTGATCATCGAGGAGATGAACATGTATTTCGACACGCCCCGCGACTACATCGGCGGCGTGTACGAGGAGCTGCTGTACGGCGACCAGCCGCTCGGCTGGGACATCATCGGCCGAAAGGAAACGGTGCGCGGCGCGACGCACTCGAGCTTCCTCGACTACATCGACTCCTGGTACAAGCCTTCGCGGATGGTCATCGGCCTCGGCGGCGCGATCGGCGACGGCCTGCACGAAAAGGTGGGGAGCCTGCTGGGCGATCTACAGGCCGCAGAGACCGGTGAGCCCGCGCCGCTGAAGCTCGACGGCGTCGATCACGCGCCCCGAGTGAAGGTGCACGCGAAACAGTCGGATCAGGCGCATATCAGCCTCGGCGTGTACAGCTATCCGCTCGAGCATCCCGACCGGTATGCGCTGCAGATCCTCTCGACGGTGCTCGGAGGCGGCATGTCGGCACGACTCTTCACGGAAGTCCGCGAGCGGCGCGGGCTCGCGTACTACGTCTTCGGGATCAACCACAGCTACACAGACACAGGCTCGCTCTACGCGCAGGCCGGCGTCGACATCAACCGCATCGAGGACGCGGTCACGACCGTCGCCGGTGAGCTGCGCAAGATCGCGAACGAAGCCGTTCCGTCCGACGAGCTCGAGAAGGCGCGCTCATTCGCGAAGGGCCGCTTCGTCCTCCAGCTCGAGACGCCGCAGGGACTGATCATGTTCGGTCTGCGCCGCGAGGTGCTCGAGCGCAAGACGCCGGACCCCAAGGACATCCTCGCCGAGCTGGACAAGGTGACGGCGGAGGACGTGCAGCGTGTCGCACGGGACATCATCGACCGCAAAGGCCTGAACCTCGCCGTCATCGGCCCGTTCGACGACCCGGAGCGCTTCGACAAGCTGCTCGCTTGAGGAGGAAAACATGACCGAGGAGAAGTCGGCATCTGAGCTGATCGATAAGAGGATCGCCGAGCTCGGGGACTGGCGCGGCGAGACCTTGAGCAGGATGCGCAAGCTCATCAAGGAGGCAGACCCGGACGTCGTCGAGGAGGTGAAGTGGAGAAAGGCTTCGAACCCAGGGGTTCCAGTGTGGTCTCACGACGGTCTGATCTGCACCTGCGAGTCGTACAAGTCGATCGTGAAATTGACCTTCGCCAAAGGGGCTTCGCTCCCCGACCCGGCCGAGCTCTTCAACTCCAGCCTCGAAGGGAACGTCAGGCGCGCGATCGACATCCATGAGGGGGAGAAGGTCGACGCGGGCGCATTCAAGGCGCTCATCCGTGCCGCGGTCGCCCTCAATACGTCCGGCGGAAAGGCAAAGCCAAAGCAAGCGAAGTAGGCGACTGGATTCACGACTGCCGCCGCGGAGCTGCGCAAGATCGCGAACTAGCCGTTGCGGCACCGCACCGGGAAGGAGGGCGCCGTGGCGGAACCACGGGTTCGCCCACGTCATTCCCCCGTTCGAGCGATAGGGCGGTGACCGCGCTGCGCCCAAGATGAGACCACCGGCGTCCTGCCGGCCTGCGGCGTTTTAGCGATGTTCGAACCGTCCGGCGCACCGATCGCGTTTCCGCGTGTCCGCGAAAGCGGCACGGCCTCGCCGTCGCTTGCCCGCCTGAAGCCGTTGCTCGAGATCGCGAACCTCGTCCGTGACGAGCGCGAGCTCGAGGACGTGCTCGAGTCGATTGCGGAGACGATCTCCACAGGGCTCGGATGGCGAACCGTCGTCGTGAACCTCTACCGGCCGGCCTGGGACGACTTCCACGTGTCGACCGTGCTTGGAAACGACGACGCGCGCCGGGCCCTGCTCGGCACCACGAGCACCTGGGACGACTGGGAACCGCTGCTCGCCGACCGCTTCAATCGGCACGGCGCATACGTCGTACGCCACGGCGAGCTCGACTGGCGTCGACTCGAGCTGCCGACGTTTGTTCCGCCCGGCGCCTCGGCGCAGGATCCGGACGGCTGGGACCCGGAGGACAGCCTGATCGTCCCACTCGCGTATGCTGGCCGCGGACTGCTCGGGATCCTGTCGATCGACGAGCCGATCGCGGGCCGCATGCCCGCGGACGAAGACCTGGACTTCGTCGTCGCGATGGCCGCGCAGGCCGCGAACGCCGTCGAGCAGCTACAGCGTCACAAGGAGACACGTCGTCACCGGGCAGCGCTCGAGCAGCTGCACGAGGTCTCGATCCGGCTGAGCGGCGTCAGCGCCTACACCGACGTGTTGAAAACGGTCGCGCAGGGGATCGCGCGAGCACTCGGGTTCGAGAAGGTCTCCGTTCAGCTGAGCGAAGGTGAGGGCTTCGAACCAGTCGCGTCGTTCGGGTGGGAAGGGCACGGCGCCGCACCCGACATCCGTTTGACCGCCCGTGACCTGGCCGCGATGCTCGAGCCGCGCTTCGAGACCGAGGGTTGCTACTTGCTTCCCTGCGAGGAAGCACTCGCCCAATCCTCACACGGCTCGGATTACGAGTCGCAGCGAAACGGCCGCGGTCCCTGGGCCTGGAACCGCCACTGGCTGATCGTCCCGCTGCGCGACGAGACCGGCAAGACGATCGGCTTGGTGTGGGCGGACGATCCGGTCGATCGCCTCCTGCCCTCGCCCGAGAAGCTGCGCGTGCTGCGCATGTTCGCCAACCTCGCTGTCACCGCGCTCGAGCTCGCGCGCCGCTGGTCGGCCGAGCAAGAAGCGAGCGAGTTGACGCACGCGACCGTGACAAGCTCGCCGCTCGCGACGATTCGCATCAACCGTGCCGGCGTCGTGCATTCGTGGAACACGGCGGCGGAGCGGCTCTACGGCTGGAAGGCGGAAGAGGTGATCGGCAAGAAGTACCCGTTCGACGCCGCGACGCAAAGCCTCGAGTTCGCGCACATCCTCATGCCCGTGTTCGAGGGCGAATCGTTCCAGGGAGTCGAGGTGGTTCGCGAGACACGCGACGGTCGCCAGATCGACGTGAGCATCTCCGCTGCACCGCTTCGCGACGCGCGCGGGAACGTCGTCGGTGCTTTGGCAGTCCACGAGGACGTCAGCGGCCGCAAGTGGGCTGCGCGTGAGCTGCTTCGCAGCCGGCAGGAGCTCGAAGAGCTGAAGCGCAGGCTCGAGGACGACAAGCGGGTCAGGCCCCTCGGCGGGGCCTGACCCATTCGTTCTTCTTTCTAGTCGCCGTCGCTTACTTCGCGCGCGCCGGCATCGCGCCACGGCCCAAGGGCAACGTCGTGCCGGTCCAGAGCGGATTCCCGAGCGGCAGGATGGCCCGCCCGGCCATGCCCCTCAGGACAAGCCCGGCCGATGCATACCACGCGGTTGCTGCGGTGACGATCCCGGCCCAACCGCCGGCCTTTATCCAGCCGTTATCGGCTCCGGTCGAGAGCGGGACGCCGCGATGCGCCCCTACCCAGAAGCCGATGGCGAGCAGAACCTCGGTGATCTGCAGGGTCAGGAACACGGCGAACACGGCGCCGTTCACACGGGTGCTCCAGAGGAGCATGTACAGGTTGAACACAGCGAACGCGAAGAGGAACCACGCCAGCGAGTTGTTGAGGTCCGTCCCCTTCAGCAGCCCGCCGAGCTTCGTGTTGACCGCTAAGACGACGAAGATCCCGAGCGAGAGCCAGAACCCGCCGTAGGTCGAGAACGCGGTCGCGCCGAATACGTTCCTATTGCGGAACTCCCACATCCCAGCGAGCAGCTGAACGGTCCCCCCGTAGAACAGCGCCGCTCCGACCCAGATGAGGTCCGGGATGAAATTCGCGTTGTGACCGCTAAGCAGGAACGTCGTCAACGCGAACGCTGCAAGCCCCAGTGGAGCCGGGTCGGCGGCCGGGAGAACTGCTGCGGCAGGTCGTTCTTCGACGACAGCCATACAACCTCCCTCGTTCGGCCGTGACGCCGAGCGGGCCGCCACGGCGACCACAATCTGCGGTCGGATTTTAAGGTGCCGCGCGCGACTTCGCCATAAACCCGCGCTAGGGCTCGAGGTCGTACGGATAGTCCGTGATGACCTCGTAGCCGTCGTCGGTGACGAGAACGAGATCCTCGAGCCTCAGCCCTCCGAATCCCGGACGGTAGAGCCCCGGCTCGACGGTGATGACGTCGCCGCGCACGAGATCGTGGCCGACCCGAGACATCGCCGGCAGCTCGTGGACTTCGAGGCCGACGCCGTGGCCGAGCCCGTGGAAGAAGCCTTCCTCCAGCACCTCGCCCGGCTCCTTGTGCAGCCCCGTCTTGTAGCCGGCTTCGTGGAAGAGGTCGCAGACGAGCTCGTACAGCTTCCGCCCGTTCTCACCCGGGCGCACCTCGGCGGTCGCGCGGTCGAGCGCCTCCTTGACCAGCCCGTGCCACTTGCGCAGCTCGTCCGGCGCGTTCCCGACCACGTACGTCCGCGTCATGTCCGCGTAGCACCCGGTCTGCTTGTCCTTAGGGAAGAGGTCGAACACGATCGGCTCGTCCCCGCGGATCTGCCCGCTGCCGAACTCGTGGCCGACCGCCGTTTGCTCTCCGTGCGCGACGATCATGTCGCCGCCCTCGACCTCGAAGCGGCTGAAGACCGTCTCGATCACCTGCTTGAGCCGCTCGCAGGTGAGCGGCTCACCGTCGACCTCGAGCCCGGCTCCGTCGTTCGCGGCTCGACGCAGGAGCCCGCGGGCTTCGTCGAGGGCGGCCTCGCACGCCTTCTGCGCGTTGCGAATCCCGCGCAGCTCCGTCTCGTTCTTCGAGCGGCG
>JBKPJA010000171.1:0-6455 GCA_046730515.1 Actinomycetota bacterium
TTTGGCTAGGTGGAGTCGCGACCTTTTGGGGGAGGCCCAACGAGATGCGCCGGAAGTTCTCAGTAGGCGCTTGGGAGGATGAGTTCGAACAGTTCTGGCTCTACCGGTACGAAGCCCGAGCGCCTGTAGAAGCTCCGAGCCCGCTGGTTGCTCTCCTCGACGACGACTTGTAGCGATCGCGCTCGCTCCGCGATCGCATACCCCTCTGCGTAGGCGAGCAGCCGGTGTCCGATGCCACGCTGCTCGTGGCCGGGCGCGACGAACAGCTGCTCGACTACGATCGCCCCGCCTTCCTCGCGGCTCAAGGCGACGTAGCCGGCGGGTTGACCCTCCTCGCGGGCGACGAAGATCACATTACGCTTCAGCACCTCGAGTACCCGCTCGTCGCTCCAGCCGGGCAGACCGGCAAACGTGCCCTTTGCGAGGCCGAACAGCTGCGGCAGGTCAGCCTCCACCCGCGGAGCGATCTGGACCTCGGATTCCAGCGGGCACCTCCTTCGGCTCCGACGCCGGCACGCAGGGGCGACAGCTCGAGCCGCAACGCATCCTACAGCCCCACGGACCACCCGCTTGCAAATGTCCGATGGTGCGGGTCGCCGTCCCGTGTTTTTCTGCGAGCGCGCGGAGCGACTCCCCTGCCGGCGAGTCCTCACCTGAAGGCGCTCAAGTCTCTAATCGAGACGCGTCAACGCGCGTACCGTGATAGGGTCGAACTACGCGTCGGCAGTTGAAGCGGCGCATTAGCTCGACACCTCCTGCGGTGCAATGGAAAAGATCGCCCGCGGTGTTGGGAAGGGAAGGACGCCATGTCCAGAACCGCTGTCGAGTCAGACATCCGAGCGACGCTTGGGCTCGTGCCCGAGTTCCTCGCGGAGATCCCTGACACCATGATCGAGACGGAGTGGGCGAGCTTCAAGGAGTTCGAGCTCGCCGAGACCGCCATCCCGAACAAGTACAAGGAGCTGATCGGGCTGGCCGTCTCTGGCGCGACTCGTTGCCGCTACTGCGTCTACTTCCACACGGAGGCGGCCAAGCTCTTCGGCGCCACCGACGAGGAAGTCAACGAGGCAGCACTGATGGCCAAGCACACGATGGGCTGGAGCACCTACCTGAACACACGCCAGTTCGACTACGACCGCTTCAAGGCGGAGTTCGACCGGATCGCGACACACGTGAGGTCGCAGGAGCCGGCACTCGTCTCCTAGGGCGAGAACGACTCATCCTCGGAAGAGTCCACCGACGGGCGCGATGAGCGCCCGTCGGTTTGTTCGTGTCGGGCGAGCGCGCGGTCGTAATCGCGGAGTACGCGCGTGAGAAGCTCGAGCGTCTCAGGTGGCGCACGTGGATCGCTCCGCATCAGATCGAGCGCCATCCGCGCTGCTGCAACGAGCGTGGACAGTTCTTGGCTCGTCGCCCTCAACGTGAAGACATTGGGTCGGACCTGATCGAACTTCAGCGAGGCTCCCCCGCTCTCCGCCGTTGTTTCGGCTGGCGTGCCAGCCTAGCCGCTGATCGGTGCGAGAACCACACACTCGCTTGTTCGACGAGGACTGAATGAAGCATCGCGGTAAATGCTCGGCGACGTCGAGGGCGCCGACGTCTCCGAGCGCACAGTCGTGCTCGTTGCCGACGCGCCCTCGGAGATGACCGAGGGTAACTGGCGTCTCGGAGTGATCAGCGAAGACGGTGCATCCGAGGAGCACCCAGGCTCTCGGGAGCGACTTCGGCGGTGAGAAGGGCGGCCCGCCCGCGATGCCGTGCTTCGAAGCCTGCCGCAACCGCTGGTACAGCGGCGGCAGGCCTCAGCCGCCACGGCCAGAGAGTGCCTCGAGCGCCTCGACCAGGCCGGCAGCTCCTTCCCGAGCAGAGGCATCCACATAGCTGATCCGCAACACCTGAAAGACCGCTTCAGCCACGTCGCCCCCTCACCATGGGGACCGGGCCGCTGCGCTCATCCACAAGCGCCATCTCGATTAGGTCAGCGGCCTCGCGCGTACCCGCAAGCCAATCTCGACTCGTGCCGAGCTCCTCGAGCTTGCGCACGTCATCGCGGAACTGGCCAGCCGCGAACAGGCGAAGCTTCTCCAGGATCGTCGCTTGACGCTCGGGAAGCGTGAGCAAGTCACCGGAAACCGCGAAAGTGACGTCCACCCAGCCAGCGTAGACGGGCTCGAGGCTCCCGCCGACAGCGTCAGCAGTACGTCTGAAACTCGATGGAGGCTGCGGGAACCTCGGTCGGGCTGAAGATCCCACGATGCTCGTAGGGCTCTCTCACGCGCTTGTCAGAGCACACGCCAGTGCCGCTCGCGGCGTAAGCCAAGTCGGTCAAGCAAGAGGCTAGCCCCGCAACGAGAGTCCGTTCGCCTGAAAGCTCCTCGCCTCGCGCGCATCGCGCGTTGGTGGGTTGCGGGCTCGGGCCGGAACCTGATTGCAGGGCCTCAGAACATCTTACGCCGTTTAAGGCGTGAGAACGGTTAAGCCTTCTTCCCCGTCCCCAACGACTTGCGGATCTTTGCGATGAGGCTCGTCATACGGCGACCCTACGCCGGTTTCATTCGTCACGGGTCGCGCCTGACCTCGACCACGCTAGACTTCGTGGAGGCGCGAGCGATTCTCGTTCCGAGGTGCAAGGGTTGACTGATTTCGAGATCATCGCTCGTGAGGTCAGCGGCTATCGGACTCGCTTCGAGGCGATCGAGAAGCGCCTGGCCGACGTCGAGAAGGTGAACGAGCGGCTGGAAGAGGCAGCACTGACAACGGCTCGCGCCTTGGGCGAAATTTCGGGTCATTGGGACGCGGTCTATGAGGCGATGCGCCGCAAGGACGAGTCCCAAGAGGCCCCTGAACGGTGAGTAGCCGCTGGCTGCTAATCAGGCGGAGCCTCGGTGGGCGGCTCGATCCCCGATCTCGACACGCGCGTACGTGAAGGCGCGGGGAGGCGCTTCGGCTTGTACCTTCTTCGCAGACCTCGAAGGGACTCGCCGTGAGCACGGCCCTGATCATCGTCGCGATCCTGATTTTGCTGCTCGTGCTGTTCTTGATTTCGGCGATCAAGGTCGCGCGTGAGTACGAACGTGCGATCGTCTTTCGGCTCGGGCGCTTGTTTCCAGAACCGAAGGGTCCTGGCCTCTTCGTCCTGATCCCTGTCGTCGACCGGATGGTCAGGGTCGACCTACGCACGGTCACACTCAACATCCCGCCGCAGGACGTGATCACGAAGGACAACGTTCCCGCGCGTGTGAACGCTGTCGCCTACTTTCGGATCTTCGAGCCGAAGGCGGCGATCGTCCAGATCGAGAACTTCATGGTCGCGACCTCGCAGATCGCGCAGACAACGCTGCGGGCGGTGCTCGGACAGCATGTGCTCGATGAGCTGCTCTCGGAGCGCGACAAGATCAACGCGATCCTGCAGGAGATCATCGACCAGCAAACCACGCCCTGGGGAATCAAGGTCGCTCGCGTCGAGGTCAAGGACCTGGAGATCCCACCAGGCATGCAGCAGGCGATGGCGCGCCAAGCCGAAGCCGAGCGCGAGCGCCGCGCCAAGATCATCAACGCCGAGGGCGAGTTCCAAGCGTCGGAACGGTTGAAGGACGCCGCGCTCGTGATCGAACACCACCCCACCGCCCTACAGCTGCGCTACCTGCAGACGCTGCTCGAGCTCGGCAGCTCCCAGGCTAGGACGATTGTCTTCCCCGCCCCGATCGACCTGATCCGGCCGTTGCTGGAACGCGCCACCCGCGCCAGCAACAGCGACAACGCCGGCTGAGACCACAACCGCGCGCGCCAGCCCGACCGAGCTGAGCGTGGCTACGACGCACGCTTCAAAGCCGGCGAGCCTGCACAACGACTTATTGCCGCGATCCGAACGCTAACGAGAGCGCGGCGAGCGCGCGGTCGTAATCACGCAGGACGCGCGTGAGAAGCTCGATCGTCTCAGCTGGCGCACGTAGATCGCTCTGCATCAGGTCGAGCGTGAAGGGTGTCAAAACTCCGATTCCTCGTTTGAACGTAGGTTTTGACACCCTTCAGGGGCGGCAGACGAACTCTTCATGCGGTGCACGATGGCCGGCGCGATTTAGGGACAGCTCGGCGTCGATCGATTTGGCGGCAGACCGGGCCGCGGCGAGCTGATCCTGCATCGTCGGTCGCACGTTGGTCGTGCGTATGCTCAGCGGGTGGCGCGTGGATCGGCGCCCTCGCCCATCTTGTCGCAGAGCGATCTGCGTTCGCCCGTGCGAGTGCGCAGGCGTGCGCTATGGGTTTTTGCTGCGGTCGTGGTCGCGCTGCTGGGCTTGGCTTCGGCTGTGTTTGTCTGGTCGGGCGCGACGCTAGCCGCTGACGCGACGGCGCTGGCCAGTGTGAAGGTGCAGCCGTTCGGCGGGAGACTCGTGCACGCGGTGGCGTACGGGCCCGACGGGGGCATGATTGCGCTGTCGGTACGCGGCGGGCGTCTGACGCCGCGGGTGCAGTTGACGCCCGGGGAGCGGGTGTCGGTCGAGGTGGTGATTCGTCGGCCGGGCTGGCTCGCGTGGGCGCTCGGAAGCCAGCGCCGCGAGCGGTTGACGCTGCGCGCACCGGTCGCGCACCTCAGCGAGCGCTGGCTGACAGTCCGGACCGGATCGGTAGTCCAGGTGCGGTTCGACCGCCCGGTTAGCGCCGTGGCAGAAGGCCCAGTCGGGCGGCTCAGGTTCAGGGTGCTGGACGGAACACGACGCTCGCTCGCGTTGGGTCACCGCGCCGCGGCTGGTTCTGTGGAAGTTGCGGCAGCCGCGCGCCCCTGGGAGCGGCTCGGTGCCCCGGTCGCCGTCAGCTGGTTCCCGCCCGCGCGCTCGCCGATCGTGGTGAGCAGCCCGGCGCCAGGCGCGCAGCTCACCCCCGGCGCTCCGATCCGGCTCGTGTTCTCCAAGCCAATCGCGGCGGTGCTCGGCTCGACGCGACCGAAGCTGTCGCCGCGCACACCCGGCCGCTGGCGTCAGGCTGACAGCCACACGCTCGTCTTCACACCTACGGGGCTCGGCGTAGCCCTCGCCAGCACGCTGCACATCCAACTGCCACGAGCGGTCGCAATCAGCGCCCCAGCAGGAGAAGCCCTGCGCACAACCCGTCAAATCCAGTGGACGGTGCCGCCGGGCTCACTGCTGCGACTGCAGCAGCTCCTCGCCCAAGCCGGATATCTGCCACTTAACTGGCAGCCGGCCGGCGCCCCGATCGCACGCACGCCGGCCAGCGAGTTACAAGCTGCGGTTGACGCACCAAGAGGCCGCTTCAGCTGGCGCTACCCAAACACGCCCCACGAGCTGCGCGCGCTCTGGAGCACCGGCCGCGCGAACGAGATCACCCGCGGCGCCGTGATGGTGTTCGAGAACGACCATGGGCTCGCCGTCGACGGCCTAGCAGGAACGGCGGTGTGGCACTCGCTGCTCGCCGACGCGATCACCAGCAAACGCCGCAGCAGCGGCTACAGCTACGTCTATGTCCACAGCAACGTTCCCCAATCGCTCACCCTCTGGCACAACGGCCGCACCATCCTCAGCTCGCCGGGCAACACGGGCGTGCCAGCGGCGCCGACCCAGCTCGGCACCTTCCAGGTGTTCGAGCACATCCCAGTCGGAACAATGAGCGGCACCAATCCAGACGGCTCCCATTACCACGACCCGGGCATCCGCTACATCAGCTACTTCAACGGCGGCGACGCGATCCACGCCTTCAACCGCGCCTCCTTCGGCACACCACAGAGCCTCGGCTGCGTCGAACTGCCACTCGCCTCCGCCGCCAACGTCTGGCCCTACACCCCCATCGGCACGCTCGTCACCGTCGAAAACTAACGAGCGGTATCGCCAGCGGCGTCGAGCCCGAGTCAAACACCCTCACAGCGTCTGGGGGTACCGAAACTCTGTTCACACCGCAAGATCACGCCCGATTCACAGGCGAAAACTACATTTGTGCACCGCGCAGGGCCCGCGGGGAGGGTAGCGGCAGGCCCGACGCGCTTTCGACCCGGGACGACTTACCGAATTCCCATTCGCGGATCCGCGAGTTGCGCACCAAGTTGCGCACCATGGGTTCCGGTTCGTCGAGGCTGAGGCCGCACAGTTTCTGGGTGCGCCACACCGAGCGCGGAGAACGATTGGTCATGTGCTGGTTCCTTCCTTGTTAAGCGGGTTCGAGATGCGAGAGACTCGAGACGCCTGCAAGAAGGAGGAACGACAAGCTGGAGCTCCGGCCGCCGAAGTGGCGGCCGCGTGTCCACGGTAGCGCGGAGGTTCCGCAACAATGGCTGCCGTGGCGTCGCCCGATTCTTTCACCGGCTCCGATTCGCCGCGCTCCTGGCGGGGTGTCCTCGACGCCTACGCGGAGCCGCGGCTTGGTCGGAGCCTGCTCGACCTCGGTACGTCGGTGGTCCCGTATGTCGCGTTGCTCGTCGCGATGACGTTCGCGCTGCGCGTCTCGGT
>JBKPJA010000172.1:0-16160 GCA_046730515.1 Actinomycetota bacterium
CGTCGCCGTCCGCCACGTCGCCGAGGTCAGCGGACTGGCCGGTGAGTACCTTGGCGAGCGGGACAAGGTCGAGCAGTTGTCCGCTTCGGAGCTCCACGAGCGTTTGGCGCGCGGGAAAGTAGTCGTGCTCGACGTTCGCCCGGAGCCGGAGTACCGGGCGGGCCACATCGCCGGCGCTCGTTCGGCACCGCTGCCGAGGCTTGCGTCCGTTGCGAACGAGTTGCCTCGGCGGCGGGAGATCGTCGCGTACTGCCGCGGGCCGTATTGCGTCTACGCCGACGACGCCGTCCGCCTGCTCCGCAAGCAGGGGCTGAAGGCACGTCGGCTCGACGTGGGCTTCCCCGAGTGGCGCCGCGCCGGCCTACCGATCGAGACCGCGAGCTGAGGAAACCCTGATGCTGCTGCGGCCCTTCCTGAACGACGAAACCTCCTGTGCGAGCTATCTGTTCGGGTGCGGAACGCATGCCACGCTCGCCGTTGTCGATCCGCACGAGGATCTCGTCGACGGCTACCTAGCGGCGGCTGACGCGCTCGGCGCCCCGATCCTGCGCGCCTGCAGCCAGGCCGGGCTCGTCAACAACCTCAACCACGTGCTCGTCTGGGGACTCGCTCCGCTCTACCTCGCGGCGCACGGTGCGAGCGTCGGCGCGATCGCCGTCGTCGCCGCCGCCTACCCCGTCGTCTGGGGCGCCGGACAAGTTGTCACGGGGTGGCTTTCCGATCACACCGGCCGTAAGCCGCTGATCGCCTCCGGCATGCTCGTTCAGGCGGGCGCGCTCGGGCTCCTCGTCGCGGGCAACGGCGCCTTTGCCCCCTCGCTTACGGCCGCGTTGCTGCTGGGCGCTGGGACGGCGATGGTCTATCCGACTTTGCTGGCAGCCGTGTCCGATGCGAGCAAACCGCATGACCGAGCGCGCGTCATCGGCGTCTACCGCTTCTGGCGTGATTTCGGCTTCGTGCTTGGTGCTTTGATCGCCGGAGCCGTCGCCGACGCCGCATCGTCGACGACCGCAATCGCGATCGTCGCAGCGCTCACTGCCCTAAGCGGCGTGCTCGTATCCGTCACATCTTGGCAGGTACAACCCTCCATCCAAGCCGCATCCGCGGCCTGACAGAAAGGAGTCGAACGATGAACCCGAACAAAGCGCTCTGGGAGAAAGGCGACTTCACCCGCATCGCGGAAAGCATGCGAGAAAGCGGTGAAGAACTCGTCGAAAGCCTAGAAATCACAGACGGAATGACGGTGCTGGACCTAGGATGTGGCGACGGAACCACCGCCTTGCCGGCGGCGAGATGCGGAGCGGACGTTCTCGGCGTCGACATCGCGAGCAACCTGGTCAAGGCCGGAAACGATCGTGCGCAGCGCGAGGGCCTGACCAACCTCTCCTTCCAGGAGGGAGACGCATCGGACCTCGAGCAGCTCGACGATGACAGCTTCGACCTCGTGATCAGCATCTTCGGAGCGATGTTCGCGCCCAAGCCGTTCGACGTCGCGAAGGAGATGGTCCGCGTGACTCGCCCGGGCGGCAGGATCGTCATGGGCAACTGGATTCCAAACGACCCCACACTCGTGGCTCAGATCCTGAGGATCAGCTCGGCGTACTCGCCGCCACCGCCGGACGGGTTCGTTAGTCCCATGACCTGGGGGATGGAGGGCCAAGTGACCGAGCGTTTCACGAGCGCCGGCGTACCCGAGAAGAACATCTCGTTCGAGAGGAACACGTACACGTTCAACTACCCGGGGTCGTCTTCCGAGTTCGTCGCCCTGTTCAGGAGCTACTACGGCCCGACCATGAATGCGTTCGAAGCCGCGGAAGCCGACGGCCGGGCGGCGGAGCTGCTGACCGAGCTCGAGGCCTTGTTCGACGAGCAGAACACCAGCCGGAACGGCGGTACCTCGATTCCTGCAACCTTCCTTCGCGTTTCGGTAGCGACGTGACGTTCGTTTAGCAGCCCGACTCCGAATCGGGACCCCTTCTCGGGGCCGGTGGCCGAGCCGCAACTAGCCGGTGGTCGCGACCGTCCCAGTGGGGACGTGTCCGCGCTTTCTCGACCGCAACCCGCGCACGGGCGTGCTGTACGTGCCCAATGCGGCCACGAGCCGGTCAGTTTCGGTATCAAAGACGAAGACTGAGCGCGCGTCGCGTTCCACTCGATTGACAGCGTAGGCCGGCATGTCGCCCGGCCATCGCGCTGTCTCGGAGTCGAATTGAGTGGATACGGTTGGGGCTCACTTCCGGCGGCTGTGTTTCCAAGAAACGTTTCCATCACGCCGTTTTGGTGCCACTGTCGACAACAAGCGGTCAGGAAAGCGGCGAATTTGCACGGAGTTCGAAGACGGGAGCGACGGGACTCGAACCCGCGCTTTACCCCCGTGATTCGCTCACGGACCGAGCCGCCAAGGCGATGACCGGTTCGCGTGCGCTCGCGACGCGGTCGCCGGAGCGCCTAGCCTGACGGGCGGTTGAGATGCAGCGTCCGACCGTGTAAGACGTTGATCGGTGCGCGCGACGAGTCTCCCCACGGGAACCCTCACCCTCCTCTTCACTGACATAGAGGGATCGACGAACCTCCTAAAGAGCCTGAGGGCAAGGTACGGCGAGCTTCTTGCCGAGCATCGGCGGATCCTTCGAACGGCGGCGCAGGATCACTACGGCGAGGAGGTCGACAACCAAGGTGACTCGTTCCTCTTTGCCTTCCGGCGTGCGGACGCGGCCGCGAAGGCGGCGATCGATGCACAGCGCGCGCTCGCGGCGCAAGAGTGGCCGGAAGCGAGCGAGGTGCGCGTCCGGATGGGCATACACACCGCCGAGCCAAGCGCGGCCGAGGAGGGCTACTACGGCCTCGGCGTGCACCGCGCCGCTCGCATCATGGCGGCGGCCCACGGCGGGCAGATCCTCGTCTCGCTCGCGGCGTCGTCCGTCCTCGAGGACGCCGAGTTTGATGGCGCGCACCTCCGCGACCTCGGCGAGTACTGGTTGAAGGACCTCGACCGACCAGAGCGTCTGTATCAGCTCGAGGTGTCCGGTCTGCAGAAGATCTTCCCCTCCGTCCCCGGCCGGCGACCCGCCTCTGCGGTCGATCCCGCCTTCACCGATGCGGGCGACGTGCTGCTCGAACGTGACGATGCGACCTCAGAGCTCGCGGAATCGCTTGGCGACGTCGCGCGAACCCGCCGCGGTCGCCTCGTGTCCGTGACCGGCGAGGCGGGCGTTGGCAAGACGTCGCTGCTGCGACGGTTCTGCGCGGAACAGCACGACGCGCCGCGTGTGCTCTGGGGCGCCTGCGATCCCCTCTTCACGCCTCGTCCGCTAGGGCCGCTCGTCGATGTTGCGGAGGCGACCGACGGCGAGCTCCTTCACGTGGTGGACGAAGGCGCGAAGCCGCAGGCCGTCGCCGCGGCGTTGATCCGCGAGCTGGCGGTGCGCGGCCCGACGGTCCTTGTGCTCGAGGATCTGCACTGGGCGGACGAGGCGACGCTCGACGTGATCGCCTTGCTCGGCCGCAAGATCGAGACGGTCCCCGCCCTTGCGGTCCTGACATACCGCGACGACGAGCTCGACCGGCGGCATCCGCTCCGCATCGTGCTCGGCGCGTTCGCGAGGACGCGTGCGCTGCGCCGCGTCGACTTGGCGCCGCTCTCACGAGACGCGCTCGCTCGGCTCGCCGCGCCGCGCGGAATCGACGCGGACGAGCTCTATCGCAGGACGGGCGGCAACCCGTTCTTCGCAACCGAGGCACTCGCTGCTGGCGACGCCGAGGTGCCTGCGACGGTGCGCGAGGCCGTGCTCGCGCGCGCCGCGAGCCTCTCGTCGGAGGCGGAGGCGTTGATCGAGGCAGCCGCGGTGGCGCCCCCACACGTGCCCCTTTGGCTACTCCAGGCGCTGACCCAGGGCGACCTCGACGCGCTCGAGGAATGCCTCACATCGGGGATGCTCGTGCACAGCGTCGAGGGCGTCGCGTTCCGGCATGAGCTGGCCCGCCTCGCCGTCGAGGACTCGCTCTCGCCTACTCGTCGGCTCGCGCTGCACCGAAGCGCGCTACGCGCGCTGGCCGAGCCGCCGACGGGGTCTCCGGATCTGGAGCGGCTAGCCCACCACGCCGAAGGCGCGGGAGACGCGGTGGCAGCCCTCCGCTACGCGCCCGCGGCCGGCGACCGTGCGGCCAGGGTCGGTGCTCATCGCGAAGCTGCGGCACAGTACGGACGCGCGCTGCGCTTTTCGGAGAGCCTCGGCCCGCATGAGCGTGCGGAGCTACTCCACAAGTACTCGTATGAGTGCTATCTCACCGACCAGCAGCAAGAAGCCTTCGACGCGCTCGAGCGCGCAGCCGCAGCGTTTCGCGAGATCGGCGACACGCGTGGGGAGGGAGACTCGCTGCGTCGGCTTGCCGACATCCTCTGGTGTCCTGGACGCACGGTAGTCGCGGACGAGACAGTTCGTCGCGCGATAACCATCCTGGAGCAGGTCGAGCCCGGGCGCGAGCTCGCGATGGCGTACGCCGTTCTGGCGGCGCTCCGGAGGGATGCCCTCGACTCCGAGAACGCAATTGCGTATGCCTCGCGCGCGCACGCGCTCGCCGAGCGCGTCGACGACGCCGAGACGCGCCTCAGGGCGTTGAGGACGATCGCGATGGCGGAGGTTCTCGCCGGACAGCTCGACGGGTTCGACAAGCTCGAGGAAAGTCTTGCGATGAGCGAGGCGGCTGAGCTGCCGAATAACGTCGCGGGGGCGTTCATCGCGCTCCTGCAGGCGGCCGCTCTACTCCGCTTCTACGGCATCGCCGACCGCTACCTCGAGCGCGCGCTGGCGTACACCGGCGAGCGCGGTCACATCCTGTCGGAGAGCTACCTCCACGCGTTCGGGGCGAAGATCGCGCTCGACCGCGGCCGCTGGGACGAGGCGGACGAGCTCTGCACGCTCGTCTTCCAGAAGCGGTTGACGTCGATCTTCCCGCGCGTCCTCGCGCTGACTGTGCGCGCGCTCGTCCGCGCGCGCCGAGCCGAGGCGAACGCCGACTCGCTCCTCGACGAAGCACTCGAGCTCGCGCAGCCCTCGGGAGAGGTGATGCGGATCGCGCCGGTCGCGCTCGCGCAGGCGGAGGTGGCGTGGCTCGCGGGTGACCGCGACGGGATCGTGGTGGCCACCGACCGCGTGTTCAGGGACGCCCTCGAGCAAGGTGGCCCTTGGCCGCTCCCCGAGCTCGCCTTCTTCCGCTGGCGCGCCGGGCTCGATGCTCCACCGTTGCCCGACCCCGGGCATCCGTACGCGCTGCAGATTGCGGGCGCCTGGGCGCGGGCCGCCGAGCGCTGGACGGCGATCGGCTGTCCGTACGAGGCGGCGCTTGCGTTCGCCGACGCCGAGGCCGAGGAACCGCTCCGCCGCGCGCTCGTCGAGCTCGAGCGGCTCGGCGCCGAGGCCGCTGCAACTCGGGTGGAGTCGCGGCTCGCTGCGGGCGTCATGCGAAGCTAACGCCCGATGAGGGCGATCGTGGAGCGGCGGAGTTGCAGACGAAGCACAGCCTTTTAAGGCGGCGATTGAAGACCGCTGCAAAGGCGAGGTGTAAAGCACGGGAGCGACAGGACTCGAACCCGCGACCTCCAGCGTAGGAAGTCCCTAAACGCTTCGCTGCGTTTCCTGCGCGGCGGTGATCGCCTTAGACGACTAACGGGGTTTAACTGTGAAGTCGCTCTGACCGAGGAGCGATCCGTACTTGTGCGCAGAGCGCTTTCCGTAGCCCGGCCAGACGAGCCAGCGATAGTGCCCGGGCACGAGCTTGTGCTGTTTGCCCTTGTAGGCCCACGCGGACCACTGCACCTTTCGCGGGGGAGAAGAGGGCAGCGGCCGGAATGACTGAGACGTCCTCCGTCGCAGAATTCCCAGCATCGTCCGTCGCCGTGAGCGTGTAGACATACGTCTGGCCGTTCTGGACGTCGCGGTCAGAGAGCGTCGTCGTCACATTGCTCAGCAAGGTCGACGAGGAGGCGCCGTCCACGCCCGGCGACCGTGACACCTGCAACCCGGTCGTGTCCGGCGACAACGCCCACTTCAGCGCCACGAACTGATCGTTGACGCCGACGGTGAGATTCGAGATCGACGGAGGCGTCGCCTTGTACTCGAAGCTCACCGGCGCACCCGTTGCCGTATTCCCCGCAGCATCGGAGCAGCTTCCGGTGACCTGTGCGGAGGCACTGTCCGGTCCTTTGTACGTCGGGTTCGAGCAGGTGACATTGCCGGAAGTGGCATCCGTGGCGGAGTAGTTCACCGGAACCGGATGGTTGTACCACCCGTTGTGGTCGGGCGGACGCGCGAGCGCGCCAACCATTCCGGACGGCGGAGTCGAGTCGTAGTTCAGCCCGAACGTCGCTGAACCGACATTGCCGGCGTTGTCGCTGCAGCTTCCCGAGATGTCGGCGCCTCCATCCGGACCGCCGTAACTCGCAGACGTACACGATGCGATTCCGGACCCGCCGTCGCTGCCCGCGAAGGAGATTGAGAGTGGGTGGTTGTACCAGCCGTTCGAGTCAGGCGCGCGAGACGGCTGCGCGCTTACGGATGGGGGAGTCCCGTCGTACTTGAACCGTGCAGCGAGCGGTGCGCTCGTGTTTCCCGCTTTGTCCGTACAGGTGCCGTTGACCGCCGCACTGCCGCTGTCGGGTCCTGAGTAGGTGACGGACGTGCACGAGTCGACTCCCGAGAGGCCGTCGCTTCCGGCGAACGTGACGCCCACAGGATGGCTGTACCAGCCGTTTGCATCGGGCCCGCGCGCGAGCGACACGCTCGTTGCCGTCGGCGGAGTCGAGTCGTACTTCAGGGAGTACGAACCGCTGCCGGTGTTCCCGGCAACGTCCGTGCAGTTTCCGTTGACCGTCGTGCTACCTGTGTCCGGACCCGAATAGGCAGCGGACGTACAGGACGCGATTCCCGATGCGGCGTCTGAGCCGACGAAGTTGACGGTGACCGGATGGTTGAACCAGCCGTTTGCGTCGCTGCCGCGCGCGGGCTGGCCCGAGACCGACGGAGGAGTCGAATCGTATTTGAACGGCGCCGATCCGAAGCCGACATTGCCCGCCTTATCAGTGCAGGACCCGTTGACCGTTCCGTTGGTGTCAGGCCCGCTGTAGGCGACCGTTGAGCACGACGCGATACCGGAGAGCGCATCGCTCCCGCTGAACGTGATCGAAACGGCGTGGTTGTACGAACCGTTGCTGTCCGGCGAGCGACTCGTTGTGACGAAGGTGATCGCCGGTGGCGTTGCGTCGTATTGGAACGACGGCGATACGGCAGTGGAACTGGTGTTGCCCGCATTGTCCGTGCAAGTGCCAGAGACGGTTGCAGAGGCGGAGTCCGGACCGCCGTACGTGGGGGCCGAGCAGAACGCAATGCCGGAGGTCGCATCCGTTCCGGAAAACTGGAACGTGACACCCCGGTTGTACCAGCCGCCGTTGTCCGGACCATGTGTTGCGGCCGCACCGTTGACGGAGGGAGGCGTTGCGTCGCGTTTGATCGTGACACCGATGGTGGTTGACACGTTCGACGTATTCGTGACGGTGCAGGTGAACGTCGTCCCCGTCGTATCGGACGCGATTGTCCTCGTGTCACAGCCGTTCGTCGACAAGATCCCGCTCGGATCCGACCATAGAAGGCGACGGTGACGTTCGACGTGTACCAATTGGTCGAGCAAGCGCCGCCGTTACACGTCGCATTCACATCGGGACCGGTGACGAAGACGCGGGCACCCGCGCTCGGCGAGAGGAGCGCGCAGAGCGCCGCCGCTGCACACGCGGCCAGACCGTGCCTCGGTCTCATGCGACCCCTCGGACAGCGGAGACGCGCCGGACGAGCAGGACCAGGCTCAAGCCGGCCGCGGCGAGCAGGACAAGTGCGAAGCCGGCGGCGCGCCGGCGACTGTTGCCCCCGTCAGCGGGGCCGGCGGCAGGCACGATGGCGCCGTGCGGCACACGGTCGAGGGTGGAAGATCCGAACGAGAGACGAACTGGCTGCGGATGCCGAGGAACGTGACTTCGCTTCCTTTCCCGGTTCCGTCCTGCCCGCCGAACGTGCGAGGTCGTCGCTCTCGACGAAGGTTTGACGACGCGAGGCGACGAAACCGCGATGGCGGAGTCGCTTGGCGTCGGCGTGGACGAGGGCGTGAAGGTCCGTGAGGGCGCCGGCCCGCCCGACGGGTGCGCGGGAACCTGCGGCCTCGGCTTCGGTTTCGAGTATGGGTCGGGCGCGACTCCCGAGGGTGGGTTCGGATCGGGCGCCGGCTCAGTCGTCGTTGTCAGCGGGCTGCCCGCAGCAGCCGGCGCGAACATCACTGCCGCAAGGACGCTGCCGAGCAGCAGCGAAGCGCGCCGGCCGACATGCGGACGTTGACCGGCTAGGCGCCGTTTCCGGCGTCGACCCGGTGGCCGCAGCAACGTCGGTGGTCTCCCGCAGGTGGTCTTCACCTGACCCCTTCCAACGCCGCAAGTCGTTCGAAGGTACTCCTACTGTCCGAAAGTGTCAAAGGGGGGAACCCCGGCCGGCCGCCGCATGCCGGCCGGGGACTCCTTTCTCAGAACGTCTTCACCACCTCCTCAGAGCACGAACTGGCGGGCGCCTTGCCCGAGACGGTTTCCGTTTGTCGACGATCCGAGCGACGAGTCGCCGTTCGCCTGGTTCGACGAACCCCCGCCACCGGGGCTCAGGATCCGCGCCGGATCGCTGGAGTTGAAGGCACCGAACTGCGACGCGAGAGACAGAGCCGCCGCGAGCTGGTGGTTCAACCCCTGCTGACCGATGACTTGAATCGCAGACCCGCCGCAGCCACAGGGGCGAGGGCCGGCGAACTGCGAAGCGAGTTGATCGGCTGAGTTCGTGTTGGCCACACGACTCGTCGAAGACGCCGTGTTCTCCTGTGACACGGAGCCGTCGGTGCCCGGGCTCAACACGCGCTTCGGGTCGTTGACGTTGCCCTGAGCGGAGACGCATCCGCACTCCGACCGCTTCTCACCGAAGATCTGCTGGGCCTCCGACTCCGCCAGAGCCGTCTGCGAGCTCTTCGCGAGCTCGCCGATGACCTGGATGGGAGCCCTGCCACAGCAGGAGCCGCCGAGGGCGGTCTGCATTCCGTTCTGGGTGTCGCTGTTGCTATTCGACGAGCTTGCGTCGGATGACGCAGCGTTCGTCTGCTTTACCGACCCGCCGCCTCCAGGACTGAGAACGCGGAGGGGATCGTTGCTGTTGCTAGCCCCTTTCTGCAGGGCGGCCGACAGCGCGCCGGCACCCTGGTCGTTCTCGGCGGACTGCCCGATCACCTGGATCGGACTGCTTCCACAGCAGCCGCCCGAGACGGCGTTCTGGATCGCGGTTTGTCCGGAGCCGTTCGTGTTGCTCGAGCTCGCGGAGGACGTGTCGGTGTTGGACTGGGTGACCGATCCGTCTGTTCCGGGACTCAGGATCCGAATCGGCTTGTTGCTGTTGCTCGCGCCGTCTTGCTCCGCGCCCGACAGCGAGACCGCCTGCTGGGCGCTTTGAGCATTCTGGATCGCGATCTGGACTGGCGAGCCCGAGCTGCACCCGCACGAGGGCGACGACGGATCGCTCTGCGTTGCGGACTGGTTGCTCGAGTTCGCATTGGTCGCCTTGCTGTCCGACTTGACCGTGTTCGACTGCGAGACCGAGCCGTTGTCTCCCGGGCTCAGGACGCGGACCGACACGTTGTTGTTACTCGGGTCAGTCTGCGTCGCCGTCGACGCTGCGCCGGCCGCCTGGTCGTTCGAGGCGTCCTGCTTGGCGATCTGCGTCCCTGCGCCGGACCCCCCGGAGGAGGTTTGACCGGAGCCCTGGGATGCAGCGTTCGTGTTCGACGCAGTCGCATCGGACGTGGCGGCGTTCGTCTGCGACACAGAACCGTCGTTTCCGGGGCTCAGCACCCGAATCGAGATGTTCGAGTTCTGAGGCTTGGTCTGAGTCGCCTGGGACTCCGCGAGCGCCGTTTGGTCATTGGCGGCGTTCTGATCGGCAATCTGCGTGCCGGAGCCGGACGCGGCCTGATTCGCGGCCTGTCCGCTGCCGTTCGAGTTGCCGGAGTTCGCCGTCGACGACGCGCTGTTTCCCTGCGTCGTCCCGCCGCCCCCATTGGGGCTGAGGACGTCTGTCGGTGCGGCACCGTTCGACGCAGCCTGTTGCGCAGCCGCCGACATTGCGCCTGCGCCTTGCTGGCCCCCCGTGAGCTGGCCTGCGACCTGCAGCGGTGCGCTGCAGCCGCAGCCGGCACTCGAGGCCGCCTGCGTGGCGTTCTGCGTCGCCGCGTTCGCGTTCGAGGCCGTCGCTCCGGACTGGACGGTGTTGGTCTGGGAGACCGAACCGTCGTTGCCGGGGCTCAGGACCCGCACGGAGACGTCCTGGTTTTGCGGTTGTTGTTGCGTTGCATCTGATGCGGCGACTGCCGTCTGGTCGTTCGTGCCCGACTGCCCGACCACTTGGATCGGCGGTGTCGGATTCGATCCGGCCGTCGCTGTCCCGACCACCCAGAAGGCGGCGAGGAACACGCTCAGAGTCAGCGCAAGAAGCATCCGCTTCATTGCTCACTCCTTTCGAGCGTTCGGGAGCTGAGCGAGAGCTCGGCTCCGTGGACGGGGTCGGGAGTGGCTAACCCGGCCGGTCGCGTTCTTTCGCACGTGGCCGAATCCGCGGCTCGTCCCGGATGAGCCACGTCAGCCAGCTGCGCGTAAGGGGAACAAGAGCGACCGCCACCGTCAAGGCGGCGAAGAATGCAAGGAGTAGGAGCCCGAGACCCCCGCCCACGCTCGCTGCTCCAGACGAGTTCGGGATGTCGGGCAGTTCCGGGGGCGGAAGGTGTCGACTCGGCTCTCGGTCCGCTGTTGCCGTTCGGAGGCGCTTCTGCACTGACCCTCCTCCGAACGTCGCTGCCGCGCCGTCGGCCGGGAGCCCGGAACCAAGTGCAGCGGAGCCGGGAAGCTCATGGCCGGAATGGGCATGGATGCGAGGGGACCGTGGTGCGATCGCGGGGAGCAGCCCGAGGGTGGAAGAAAGCACGGATGTCTCCTGAGCCGTTTCGAGCGGAACGGCGGGGACGTCCGGCAGTGTGGCGACCGTGATCGTCGGAAGCGGAATGGCCGGCAAGGGTGGTATCACCGGAAGGATTGTCGGAACCGCCACGGGTACAGGGGTCGGGAACGCAACCACGGGGTTCGGAGGGCTCGGAATGTTGCTGATATCCCCGGTCGCCGGCGGCTCGCCCGACGGTAGCGTCGAAGAAGCGGCCGATACTGCCACGGACTGCACGCCCTGCACGACCTGCTGGACGCCCTGGGCAGCCGGCGCTTGACCGACCGATTGCGTTGTGCTCTGCACGACCGACGTGACGCTCGACGCCGCGGCCGTCGAGGTGGCGCTGTTCGTCTGCGTGACGGCTCCGTTGTCTCCAGGGCTCAACACGCGCACAGCGATGCTCGTATTCTGTGGCTGCAGTTGCGCAGGAGCCGCGGAGGAGGACGCGGGCGGAGCGGCCGTGGCTGTCGAGCCCGGCGAGCCTGTACCCGGCTGATCCTGCGACGCCGGCGGCTGGTACTGCGACGATGCCGGCGTAACCGGTGTGCCCGAGCACGAAGATTCCCAGATCCACGTCCACGTCCACGTCGAGGACGTCGACTGGACTGGGGGTGAGGCCTCGCTCGGCAACTGAGTCCCTGAACAAGTCCAGATCCAGGTCCACGACCAATTCGCGGGAGGATTCGAGGTGCTCTGCGGAGCTGTTGATGCATCAGATCCGGAAGTACTTGACGATGTCCCCTGTTGTGTCGATGGTGAAATAACACCCGGTTGATACTGCGCGGTATTTGACTGGTACTGGCCGCTGTTTTCCGTCGCCGGCGGCGGAACTGTCGAAACCACCGAACTAGCGCCAGAGGTGTCCGCCGACCCCGAGGGCGGTGATATCACGGGCGCGGAGCTTGGTACCGCAACGTCTCCGCCTCCAGTCGGCGCAGATGCGTTGCTTGCCGCAGCGCCTCCGGTTGTCTGGCTCTCCGTCTGAGCCGCGGTTGAAGCGAGTGTCGGCGCAACCGTGCTTCCTACCCCGGTTTGCGGGACAACCGCACTCGGAGACGGGACGCTAGGAACCGATACGTCGGCGGACTGTTGGGAGACGGCTGTGACTGCTGCACCAACAGGATCCGTCGTCGCCTGTGTGGAAACGCTCGTCGCCGAGGGCGCAGGGATCGAATCATCTGCGTAGGCGGGCGTTGCAGGGGCGAAGAGCGCGAAGGCGAGCGCAAGCGCCGCGGCGTGGCGTCTGCGCGGGCGGAGATGACGAGTGCATCTCCAACGCTGGTGCCAACGGCTTGCATCGAAATGCATTGTCACAACTCTCCCATTGTTTTCCAATACCCATCGGCGGGGATGTTGACCCGTCGTTCGTTAATTCATCTTGAAATGTTGGTGCACACGGGCGTACACTCGATAACGGTTCGATGGGTCTCGTTGCGGCGAACCACTGCGGGGAACTGCCGAGCGTGCGCGACGACGCACACGGCAGAGCCCGCGAGCGGCTGATCGAGGAACACATGTACCTCGTGCTGGGTCTCGCGCGCCGCTACGCGCACAGAGGCGAGCGGTTGGACGACCTCGTCCAGGTCGGCGCCATCGGGTTGATCAAGGCAGTCGACCGCTTCAAGCCCGATCGCGGAGTCGAGTTGCGTGATTACGCGGTTCCCACAATCGTCGGCGAAATCAAGCGACACCTTCGGGACCGCGGCTCGACGATCCGCATCCCACGACGCGACCAGGAGATGCGCACTCGGTTGCTCTGGGCACGACGTGAGTTGAGTGCACGGCTCGACCGTCCACCAACGTGGGCCGAACTCGCCTCCGCGACGGCGCTTGCTCCGGCCGATCTAGTGCATGCGCTCGAGGCGGAGCGAGCAGCGTTGCCGCTGTCACTGTCCGACGGCGCTCAGGAACCCGCAATCGAGGATGACGGTTATCTCGCAGGAGAAAACCGGGCGCTGGTCGACGAGGGCTTCGAGGTCCTCGATCAACGAGAGCAGCGTGCCCTCCGCCTCAGCTACTTCGAAGGTCTCAGCCAGCGGGAGGTCGCAAGGCTCCTCGGGATTTCGCAGAGTCATGTCTCACGGATCATCGCCGGGGCACTCGCGAAGATGCGTGCTGCGATTCTCGGCGAGCCGCGTAGGATTGTGCAGCGGAACGCAAGGGCCTAGACTTTTGCGGGTGGCCTCGTCGCGTGCGTTGAAGCAGCCGACCGGGCAAGACGTCGGCCGTCGTGAGCGGTCCCATAGCGGGCGGCTTCTGCTTCGGATGCCGGAATCGCTGCACGCAGAGCTCGCGGAAGCAGCAGACGTTGAAGGCGTGAGCCTCAATCAGTTCATCACGAGTGCACTTTCGACCGTTGTCGAAAACGGCCGGGTTGACCGCAAGCCGGCTCGCACTCGCCGCCCTCGCTGGTTCACGATCTTGCTCGCGCTCAACTTGTTGATCGTCGCAGGGGCGGGCGTGGTCGCGATCCTTCTCCTCGTGTCTGCCTGGGGTAGCTAGCGTCTCGCGCTTTCCCCCACGAGGCCGAACATCTAAGGATGTGTGTCGTGTGAGGTGCGCGCCCGCCGGTTGATCGCCCCGCACGTCATGCTGAGACGGGAGCGACGGGACTCGAACCCGCGACCTCCGGCGTGACAGGCCGGCGTTCTAACCAGCTGAACTACGCCCCCGCGGCGCCTTAGTGTAGCTAGCCTCCCGCGCGGTGACCTTTTTCGACGGCCTCGCATTGTTGCTCGTGCTGGCCGCAGCGCTCGCCGGTTTTCGCAAAGGACTCGTCGCAGGCGCGCTCTCGGTCGTCGGCGTCCTGCTCGGCGCGTGGATCGGGGCCCAGGTCGGCCCCGACTTCCTGAGCGGCGGACAACAGTCTCCGTATCAGCCGCTCGCGGCGCTCGCGGGTGCGGCGGTCGGCGCAATCCTGTTCGAGACGACCGGGACGATCGCCGGCGCTGCGCTGCGGTCGGACGTCCGATTCCGTCCATTGCGTAGCTTCGACTCGGCCGGCGGTCTCCTCCTCGGTGCGCTTTCGGGTCTCGTGACCGTGTGGGTGCTCGGTGCGGTCGCACTCTTCGTGCCGGGGGAACCCGGATTGCGTCGCGCCGCGCAGCGTTCGGCGGTGCTGCGCGAGCTGAACGGCGTCGTGCCGCCGCGGCATCTGCTCGGTGTGCTCGCGCGCATCGACCCGTTTCCGTCGCTCGCTGGGCAGGCACCACGAGTCGCGCCGCCCGATCCGCGGCTTCTGCGACTCCCGGCCGTGCGCGACGCGCACGCGAGCGTCGTACGTATCGTCGGGACGGCGTGCGGTCTCGGTGTGGAGGGGACCGGCTGGGTCGCCTCACAGGATCTTGTCGTCACCGCGGCCCACGTCGTCGCCGGTGAACACGACACGGTCGTCGAGCTCGATTCCGGCGATCGCTTCAGTGCCGTTGCTGCTGCGTTCGACTCGCGTGACGACGTTGCGGTGTTGCGTGTCCCCGGTCTCGACGCGGCTCCGCTTCCGCTCGCGAATCCACGCGTAGGCGCACCTGTTGCGGTGCTCGGCTATCCGCAGAACGGTCCCTTCACCGCGACAGCAGGTCGCATCGGCCCGACGCAGGTTCGTCTGACGGAGAACGCGTACGGAACCGGACACGTGTTTCGCGAGTTGACATCGCTGAGGGGACGCGTGCTCCACGGCAATTCCGGCAGCCCGGCAGTCGATCGCGGCGGCGCCGTGGAGACCACCGTGTTCGCGTCGTTGATCGGCGCGCGCGGCGGTCTCGGCGTCCCGTCCCAGATCGTCGCCCGCGTGGTGGCGGATGCGAAGACGGGCGCGACGGTGTCGACAGGGCCCTGCGCGCCTTAGACCGGAATTCGATCCGGCAGGAGGTACGCGGTCAGCGACAGCGCGAGCAATTGCGCGGCGCCGTCTTCCTCGACAGCCGCGAGTGCAACCGGAAGTGCGGCGTACCAGGGCAAGAGCCACGGGGACGTGATCAGGACAACGCATGCGGTCATGGCGAGCCGGTGTCGGCCGCGGACTGCCTGCAGCGTGAGCCACGTGGCCGCAATCAGCAGCAGGCCGTAGGTAAGAGCGAGCGCGAGCGGCTCGCCGAGGCCGACGTTTGCGAGCCGCATCGGGATGCTCGCTGTCGCTTCGCGATGCGCCACCGCGCCCAGGACGGAAAGCCAAGCCGTCCCGAACGCAACTGTCGCCACCGCCGCGACCGCGGCCGCGACGAGGAGCGTGGCGACGACGACTCGGCGGTCGGCGCGCAGAAGCCGAACAGCGACGATCGGCAGTACGCTGATCTTGATCGCTGCAGCCGCGATCCACATTGCTCCGGCCGCCGCGTGTCGGCGTCGCTCCAGCAGCAACAGCGCGACGAGTAGCGCGGCAACCATCCATGCGTCGTTGTGCCCGCCACCCGCGAAGTCGATCGCGAGCAGCGGATTCCAGCCGACGAACGCAGCTGCGAATGCCTTTCGGAGCGCGAGTCGCGCCGCGAGCAGTGCCGTCACCAGGACGGCGAGTGCACCGAGCACGCGAAAGACGAATGTTGCAGCTTCACCGGAAGGGTTCGTGACGTCCGTGATTCCCGCAGAGGCGGCGGTGAAGAGCGGCCCGTAGTCCGACGGCGACCCGCGCCAGCCAGCTGCCACGTCGTGGGTTGCGGGATCGGCGGGATAGCTCGCGGGTGTCTCCACGTACGGGTTCGCGTCGTGCACCGCGGCGATGCGCGCGTACGCCCAGTAGCTGTACACGTCGCGCGAACCGAGTAAAGGCCCCGCGAGCGGGATCAGCTGAATGACGACGGCGAACGCGAGGATGACCGGCACAGAACCGCCGCCGCGCCGTAGCACCAGGACGGCAACGACATAAACGACGAATGCCAAGACGACGGCAGTGAGGAAGAGGACCGACCAGACGTCGTTCCGCTCGACCTGTCCAACCGCAATCGGGGACCCGTGCTGCGCCGCAGCGGCGGTCCCCCCGGCGAGCGCTACTGCGATCGCTAGGCCGGCCGGGCGCACGTCTATGCGAGCAGCTCGAGCACGCGCACCCGCTTGCGGAACGGGGCGACGACACAGACACCGGCGGCGCGGTCACGCGCACCGGCG
>JBKPJA010000173.1:0-10146 GCA_046730515.1 Actinomycetota bacterium
ACTCGCGCAGCGCGCGCTCCCCGGTCTGCGAGTCGAAGCGCCAGATCTTCAGCGCGACCTTCACGGCAGGCCTCCGGCAAGCTTGGTTACGTCGACGACCCTCGACTGCGTCGGCACTGCAATCGCGGGCGCCCTGCCGAACTCGCTGTAGTTCACTCGGCCTTTGTGCCCGTGGTCCGAGACCACACCCGGGTCGTGGAAGTCGAGCGATCCCTGCTGCGGGTCGCGAATGCTGATGTTCATCGTGAAGCGCGCCGTGGCGACGTGCGAGGTCTTCTCGGCCGCGAGCGCCACGGGATCGCTCGACTCCCTCGAGCCCCCACAGCCCGCGGCGGCCGCTCCGATTGCCGCGACGAGGAACGCGCGGCGCATCAGTAGGTGCGCTCCTGCGGCTGCCATTTCGTGATCGTCACGGACCGCCAGTCGAGCTGGGGGCGCCCGTCCGCGCCGAACGTCACGAGCGTGTGCTTCAGGTAGTTCTCGTCGTCGCGGTCCGGATAGTCGTACGGACGCGCGTGCGCGCCGCGACTCTCCTTGCGCGCGATTCCGGCGACGACCATGCACTCGGCGAGCTCGAGCAGGAAGCCGAGCGCGAGCGCCTGCGTGAGGTCGTTGTTGAAGACGTCGCCCTTGTCCTCGACGACGACCCGCTCGTAGCGCTCGCGCAGCGACGCGACGAGCTCCCCTTGCTCGAGCATCTGGTCCTCGCGCCGGAAGACGCCGAAGTTCTCGTGCATGGTCTGGGCGAGCTCGTCGCGGATCGACCACGGCCGCTCGCCGTCGGTGCGGTCGAGCAGCTGGTTCAGCTCTCGCTCCGCGTCGGACTCCACCGCGGGCGGAACCTCGACCGTTGTGTGCGACATCGCCCAGTCCGCAGCGTGTGCGCCGGCGCGCTTGCCGTAGGTGATCGTCTCCATCAGCGCGTTGCCGCCGAGCCGGTTCGCGCCGTGCACCGACACGCACGCGCACTCACCCGCCGCGTACAAGCCGGTCACCGACGTCTGGCCCCAGACGTCCGTGTCGACGCCGCCCATGTGGTAGTGCGCACCGGGCCGCACGGGGATCGGCTCGTAGATCGGGTCGACGCCCGCGAACACCATCGCGAGCTCGCGCGTTCCGTGCAGCCGCTCGAGGATCTTGTCCGCGCCGAGGTGGCGCATGTCGAGCAGAACGTTCCCGTCGACACCACGACCCTCGTCGATCTCCGTCTGCTCCGCACGCGAGATCACGTCGCGCGAAGCGAGCTCCATCGCGTTCGGCGCGTAGCGCTTCAGAAAACGCTCGCCTTCGGAGTTGACGAGGTATGCGCCCTCGCCACGCGTGCCTTCGGTAATGAGCACGCCGGTCGGCGCGAGCGTCGTCGGATGGAACTGCATCATCTCCATGTCCGTCAGCGGCACGCCGACGCGCAGCGCCATCGTCATTCCGTCACCGGTGCACGCGTAGGCGTTCGTCGTGCCGACGTACAGGCGGCCGGCGCCGCCGGTGGCGAGGATGACGGTTTTCGCGCCGATCGTCTTCAGCCCGCCGTTCAGGAGATCCCACGCGATCACGCCCTGGCAGCGGTCGCCCGAGATCACGAGCTTCCAGGCGAAGAACTCCTCGTAGGTCGGGATCTCGCGCTTCATCACCTGCTCGTAGAGGACATGCACGAGCACGTGGCCCGTGATGTCCGCGGCGTACGCGGTGCGCGGCGCGCCGGCGGCACCGAAAGGTCTCTGTGCGATGCGGCCGTCCTCGGTACGCGAGAAGACAGCGCCCCAGTGCTCGAGCTGGTACACGTCACCGGGCGCCTCGTCGCAGAGGATCTGGATCGCGTCCTGGTCACCGAGGTAGTCCGACCCTTTGACCGTGTCGTAGGCGTGGATCTCCGGGTTGTCCTCGGAGGCATTGCCGAGCGCCGCGTTGATCCCGCCTTCGGCGGCGCCGGAGTGGCTGCGAACCGGGTGGATCTTGGAGAGAAGCGCGACGTCGGCGCGTGCATCGTGCGCCTCGATCGCCGCGCGCATTCCCGCGCAGCCCGCGCCCACAATCAGGACGTCGTGCTGGGCCTCCACTCCTTCGGACGCTATCGAAAGGAGGACGGCCGCCGCCGCAGCGGGCGTCCGCCCTTCGTCGCGGCTACGGCAAGGAGACCCGCAGCTTGAATTGACGCGACGCCGCGTGACGTGTGACGCGCAGCACCAACGAGTGTTGACCACAGATCTCGTAGCTGAACGCCTTATCGCCGCTCGTGCCCCATGCTCCGCGCGCGAGCAGCGTGCGCGAATCGCTCGCAAGCAGCGCTATATCGTCCGAACCCGGCTGGACGTGAACGGCGAGCTCGCCGTCGAGGGGCGCCGTCACCTGCATCGTCCAGCTTCGCACCCCCTTCCCGAACCGCACCGCCTTCGCCGTGACGGTCGGGGCTGTCCACGGGTTGACGACGTCCTCGCGGGCCGCCGCCAGAGCACCCGCGTTGGGCTGGAAGCTCGGGTCGACGATCGGCCACGACAACGGCAATCCCTGCGCCGTCTCGTTGAGGACGCGATACGTCTCGGCCCACGCCTCGCCTGGGTTGAGCGGATAGTTGGCGCCCTCGTCCCCGGGATATGCCGTGCCTGCGGCAACACGCGGACACACCCGCTCGTACGTCGCCCATCGCTTCGGCCCCCAGTCGACCGCGCGCCACGGCGGATTGACGCGGTTGAACGCGATGTGGTGGCCGTACTCGTGTGTTGCGATCGAGGTCGCGTCGATCCCGTCCTCTCCCTGGTCGGGCATGACGAGGTGATTCGCCCCGTAGCAGCCGAGAACGTCGGAGCCGCCGCAGATCTTCTGGACCTCGTCAAGCGGTGCGATGTACGCGTCGAGCAGACCGAGCTCAGGTCCGTGGACGAGCGACCGGAAGAACGCTGACCAGCGTTGCGCGATCGCCGCGGCGTCCGGATATGCGGACGAGACGCGAATCGTCGGATCGCCCGTAGCGGTGCGGTATGTGCGCCAGCTCTCCACCGCCAGCCGCCGCATCCCCGCCGCATCGAGCCCGCCCGTCCTCGGCTGCGCGCCGGCTGCGTACGACGAGGCCTGCGGCGCGCCGAGCGTGAGCACCAGGGCCGCAATCGCAATCAATTGTCGAGTCCGAGTCCGCATCGACTTCCCTCTTCGTGCGAGTCGGTGGAGCCCGCCTTGTCCCCGACGGCGGGCTCCGACCGTCCTTTAGGAGACGACGAACGTGAACGGCACGCTCTTCGTCGCTCCCTCGTAGCTCACAGTCACCACGACACTGAGCGTCTTGCCGCGGGTCTTCTTCTTCGCGATCCGCAGCGTGCAGCCACCGGTCCCGCTGCCCGGAACCGCGCGACCCTTGAGCGTCGCCTTGCAGCTGTAGCTCTCGGGTTGCGGGAGAACTGAGATGAATGCGCCGTCAGGCGGCAGCTTGAGTGCGAGCGGGCTGACCACGAACGGCTTACCGGCTTTCGGCCCCGAGCTGGGAGTCGTCTGGAGCATGACTCCCTGGATGTCCGGACCACCCGCGTCGAGCGAGTAGTTGTACATCCCGAGATCGGGAGCGTCGTCGTAGGCCTTCGTGGTCGTGTTTTTCGACTCAACCGAGAAGTTGAACTCGGATGTATTGCCGATCTCGCTGCGATTCACCGAGATCGTCACGTTGCTGCCGCCACCGGTGACCCTCACGGTCGCGTATGACGTGTCGACCCAATCGGATCCGTTCCAGTGCACGAAGCCGTAGCCTTCGCTATCGACGCCGAATAGGTAATCGGCGCCGTTCCAGTCGAGATTTCCGGTGGTCGGCTTCGCGTCCGAATCGATCGCCAACAAGGTGACCAGATCGGAGGCCGTCGAGAGGTTCGAGCCGGTGATGCGAAAGATGACCTGCCCGGTGCCTTTGTCACCCAGAACCGTGACGCCGGTGACGTCAGGCGCCGAGCTGCTGTCGCCGGACGGATCCGCGTAGGCCGGGCCCCCTTGAGGCGAAGCCGACGGAACCAGCATGAGACCCAGCGCTGTCGCGAGCGCGGCCAGCGGGCCAGCCCGTCTCAAGATCCCACTTGTTGTGCTGTTCATCTCTCCCTCCTTGGAAGTCGATGCAGCCACCCTCGCCTGTCGCTCTAACCCGGCTCTAATCCGGAATCAGGCGGCGCCCGCAGCTGCATATGCTCAGCGCGCGATGAACGTCACGGTTCCCGATCCGCCCCTAGCAGACGGCGTCGTCACGCTGCGGCCCTGGGCCGATGAAGACGTCGGCGCGCTCGTTTTGGCACTCGACGGCGACCCTGAGATCTCGAAGTGGCTCGAGCTGATTCCCCAGCCCTATCGCGAGCCCGAGGCGAAGGCATGGATCGCCGCGTCGACGGCGATGTGGCGCGATGGGACCGCCTCCCCGTTCGCAGTGCTTGTAAACGGCGACGTCGTCGCCGGCTGCGGCGTCAACTGGATCGACCGCGAGCAGGCGGTCGGCGACATCGGCTACTGGGCGCGCCGGGACGTGCGCGGGCGCGGGTACGTAACCCGTGCGGTCTTGCTGTCGGCGCGCTGGGCGTTCGCTTGCGGTTGCGAGCGCTTGCAGCTACGCGCCGACGCGGAGAACGACGATTCGCTGCGCGTCGCGGAGCGAGCCGGGTTCACCCGCGAGGGCGTCCAGCGTTCCGCGCGCTACAACCCGCGCCTCGGCCGGCGGATGAACTTCGTCGTGTTCTCGCTCCTCCCGGGGGAGATCTAGCCCACGCCGCGAATCAGCCCGCGTGGAGGAAATCGATCGCTTTCTCGCCTCGCCGTCGTTGTCGGATGCAACGAGGCGCGCCTACCGGATCGACGTGCAGGAGTTCTGCGACTGGCTGAAGCGGCGCGGGACGAACCTCGACTCGGTCGACGTGCGGACGCTTGCGGATTACGCAGCGCACCTCGGCCGCGCGCGTCCCCGCAAGCTGGCGCCGACGACGATCGGCCGCAAGCTCGCTTCGGTTCGTAGCTTTCTCCGTTTCACGTTCGGGCCATCGCGTGTCCCCGACGTTTCGTTTGCGCCGAAGCGTCCGCGTAGGCTTCCGGACGCGCCGAAGACAAGCGAGGTCGATGCATCTCTGTCCGCGTTCGACGGCGACGAGCCGCTGCCGGTGCGCAACCGCGCACTGCTCGAGCTCGTGTACTCCGCAGGCCTGCGGAGCCAAGAGGCAGTCGGGCTGGATCTGGGAGACGTCGACTTCGAGCAGGAGCACGTGCACGTGCGCGGCAAGGGCGGCAAGGAACGCGTCGTGCCGCTCGGCGAGGAAGCCGCATTGCGGCTTGCGCGCTACCTGCACGAAGCGCGTCCGCGGCTCGTGCGCGGTGCGGAGAACGCACTGTTCGTGTCGGCACGCGGGCGCAGGCTCGACACGTCGACGCTGCGACGGCTGTTCGCGCACCCACATCGTCTGCGTCACGCGTTCGCAACGCATCTGCTCGAAGGCGGCGCCGACCTGCGCACGATCCAGGAGCTGCTGGGTCACAGCTCGCTGTCGACGACGCAGGTCTACAGCCACGTCGACGGCAAGCGTCTGCGCCGGGTCTACGACAAAGCACACCCGCGCTCATGACGAACGACCGCGACGTCGAAGGTTTTCTCGCGCTCCTCGCAGCGCGCCGTGCACCTCGCACCGTCGATGCATATCGGCGTGACCTCTCATCCGTCTCGGCGTGGCTCGGCGGCCCGCTCGCGAGGGCGACGACCGAGGAGATCGAGCGATACCTCGCCGAGCTCCGCGCCGCCGGCCTATCGGCGGCGACGATCGCACGCCGCGTCGCGGCGTTGCGGTCGTTCTACCGACACCAGGTGCTGCTCGGCGCACGTACGGACAATCCCGCCGCCGAGCTCGAGCTGCCGCGCCGCCGACGTACGCTTCCGCGCACTCTCTCCCCGCTCGAGGCGGAGCGGCTGATCGAAGCGGCAACCGGCACGACCCCGAGGTCCTTGCGTGACCGCGCGTTGACGGAGCTCCTCTACGGGGCGGGGCTCCGTGTCAGCGAGGCGGTCGGCCTCGGGAAGACGGACGTCGACCTGCACGCTCGGCTCGTCCGCTGCATCGGCAAGGGCAACAAGGAGCGCGTCGTTCCGATCGGGCGCGTGGGGGCCGAGGCGCTGCGACGCTACCTCGCGCACGGACGGCCGTACCTCGACACCCGCCACCGGCCGGAGCTCTTCTTGAATGCCCGCGGCGGGGCGCTGACCCGCGCAGGGGCGTTCCTCATTCTCCGGCGGCTCGCGGCGAAGGCCGGCCTGGAGCCGGAACGTGTTCATCCGCACCTGCTGCGCCACTCATTTGCTACCCACCTGCTCGAAGGGGGCGCCGATCTGCGCTCCGTCCAGGAGATGCTGGGCCACGCCGACCTCGCCACGACGGAGCTCTACACGCACGTCTCCGACCGCCGCCGCCGCGAGCTCTACTTCCAGGCCCATCCGCACGCGCGCAGACGCCGTGATTAGCAACCGCGCAGGGGGAGAAACAACACCTGGAGATGACGCTTCACATAGCAACGCTCGCCTTCCTCACGCTGTGCGTTGGCTACGCGATGGTCTACGCGGGCATCCACAAGAGCGCGCTCGAGTGGAGGCGCCGACGCCGTACCTGCCCCTCGTGCGGCCGCGAGATCGTCGCCCGGACCTGCCCCTGCACGAGCAGCGGGTTCTAGCTAGAGCTTCGCCCCGGCCCGCTTCCGCAGGTCGCCCGCGACTGCCCGCGCCGACTTGCGCAGCTCCGCGTCGAGCTCGTCGTTCTCGGCGAGCCCGTTGAGCAGGACGATGGTCTCCCGCTGCGGCGAGCCGTTACGGAGGCACACGATCGCGAGGCGGCGCACGGCCCCGTTCGGATCGCTCGACGCCATGGTGTGCAGCAGCGGGCGGATCTGGTTGACGACGCCCGGATTCCCGCGGGAGAGGAGCTGGATGGAGACGAGCGCTGCTCCGCGTGCGGCAGGGCTGTCATCCTCGAGTCCTCGCCGCAGCAGCTCGATCTTCTGACGGAACCGGAACAGCCCGACGGCGCGATACGCGACCGCGCGCTCGCGATAATCCGCGCTGCGCGCGGCCGCTTCGACCTCCTCGTCCCATTGCTGACGCAGCGTGGCAAGCTCGCGCTCGGAGCCGGACTGTGCGAGCTCATCCGCTTTCGTGGCCGCCTCGAGCAGGGTCGTCATCAGGCGCGTGACTATAGTGCCCCGCCGTGGCACACAAAGTCGTCCTCATCCCCGGCGACGGCACCGGCCCGGAGCTGACCGAGGCTACGAGACGCGTCCTCGAGGCGACGGGGGTCGAGTTCGACTGGGACGTGCGCGAGGCCGGCGCGGACGTGATGGACAAGCACGGCGGCAATCCGCTGCCGGACGACGTGCTCGACGCGATCCGCGAGACGGGAGTGGCGCTCAAGGGGCCGATCACGACGCCGGTCGGCGGCGGCTTCCGCTCCGTCAACGTCGCGCTGCGCAAGAGCCTCGACCTCTACGCGCAGGTTCGTCCGTGCAAGACCTATCCGGGGGTGCGCACGCGTTTCGAGGACGTCGACCTCGTCATCGTCCGCGAGAACACGGAAGACCTGTACGCGGGCATCGAATACGAGGAGGGAACGCCCGAGGCGCGTGAGCTGATCGCCTGGATCGAGTCGCACGGCGGCAAGCTTGCGCACGACGACGCGGGGATTTCGATCAAGCCGATCTCTGTTACGGGGACGCGCCGCATCGTTCAGTTCGCGTTCGACTACGCGCGCCGCAACGGCCGCCGCAAGGTGACGGCCGTGCACAAGGCGAACATCATGAAGTTCTCCGACGGCCTCTACCTGCGCGTCGCGCGCGAGGTCGCCCAGGAGAACGGCGACATCGATTTCGACGACCGCATCGTCGACAACATGTGCATGCAGCTCGTCCAGCGGCCCGAGGAGTACGACGTGCTCGTGCTCCCAAACCTCTACGGCGACGTCCTCTCGGATCTCTGTGCCGGGCTGATCGGCGGCCTCGGGCTCGCGCCCGGCGCGAACTTCGGCGAGGGGATCGCGATCTTCGAGCCGACGCACGGCAGCGCGCCCAAGTACGCGGGCCAGAACAAGGTCAACCCGATGGCGCAGATGCTCTCCGGGATGATGATGCTGCGCCACCTCGACGAGACGGCCGCCGCGGACAACCTCGAGCGCGCGATCGCGGAGGTGATCCGCGAGGGCAAGGACGTCACCTACGACATGAAGCCGTCCCGCAACGATCCAACCGCCGTGGGAACGAGCGAGGTCGCGGACGCGATCGTCGACAAGCTCGGAGTGCGCGTATGAAGGTGACCGTCGTCGGGGCCGGCATGGTCGGCCGCACGGTTGCGCAGGAGGTCGCGCGCCGGGACTACACGGAAGTCGTCCTCGTCGACATCGTCGAGAACCTGCCGCAGGGAATCGCGCTCGACATCAACCAGGCGGGTCCCGTGCTCGGCTACGAGCCGCACGTCAAAGGGTCGAACGGCTATGACGCGACGGCCGGTTCCGACGTCGTCGTCATCACCGCCGGAGTGCCGCGCAAGCCCGGCATGAGCCGCGACGACCTCGTGACGACGAACGAGAAGATCGTCGGCTCGGTCACCGAGCAGGCGGTCGCGCACTCTCCCGAGGCGATCATCATCGTCGTCTCGAACCCGCTCGACGCGATGTGCCACGTGACGAAGAACGTCTCCGGCTTTCCGAAGGAGCGCGTCTTCGGACAGGCGGGGATCCTCGACACGGCGCGCTTCCGGACGTTCATCGCCTGGGAGACGGGCTCGTCCGGCAAGGACGTCCAGGCGCTCGTGCTCGGCGGCCACGGCGACCAGATGGTCTCCGTCGTCTCGGCGGCGACCGTCGGCGGTGCGCCGCTTCGGCAGCTCGTCGGCAAGAACGAGATCGACGCGATGGTCGAGCGGACGGCCAAGGGCGGCGGCGAGGTCGTCACCCTGCTCGGAACCTCCGCCTGGTACGCACCCGGTGCGGCGACCGCGCAGATGGTGAACGCGGTCATGCTCGACGAGAAGCGTGTCCTGCCGTGCACGGCGTACCTCGAGGGCGAGTACGGCATCGAGGGGCTCTACATCGGCGTGCCCGTCAAGCTCGGCCGCGGTGGGATCGAGGAGGTCGTCGAGCTCGAGCTGAGCGAGCACGAGCTCCAGCAGCTGCAGGATTCCGCCGGCGCGGTGCGCGAGGTCGTAGGCGTGCTTTCGACCTGACCCGGCTACTCTGGCTCGCATGAACTTCCGGCGGGTCCTGACCCCGTTTCGGCTCGCCGTCGCGGGACTCATCGTCATCGCATTCGCGGCCGTCCTCATCCTGACGACGACGAACGCGGGCGGCGGCGAATACCTGCTCGTCCCCGACAGGGCCCATCCGCTCGCGGGCCTCGTCAACGTGCCGGGCGCACGGTCGAGCGACAAGAACGGCGGCATCTACTACGTCGACGTCGTCGAGCGAAAGGCGTCGCTCTTCGACCGCATCTTCCCGCCGAGCGGCTCGACGGTCATCCGGCAGAGCGAGCTGACGCCGCCCGGGGTCAGCGAAGAGCAGCGGATCAAGGCGGACAAGCTCGACATGCAGCTCTCACAGCAAGTCGCGACCGCGGTCGCGCTGCGCGCGCTCGGCTACAAGGTGCGGATCCGCGAGTCCGGCGTCCGTGTCGCGCTCGTCTATGGGAACACGCACGCCGGCGGGAAGCTCCAGCCGGGAGACGTGATCGTTTCGGCCGACGGACATCCCGCGAACTCCGCCCTCGAGCTCCACAACCTGCTCGCGCGCCACAAGGTGGGCGACACCGTGTCACTCGACTTCCTTCGCAACGGGGTTCGTCACCGTGTGGACGTCGTGACCTCGCGCGACCCGAGCGATCCCCACCACGCGATCGTCGGTTTCCAGCCCGAGCCCGCGATCGATTTCAAGGTCCCCTTCCGTATCAAGTTCGATCTGGGAGGCGTCGGCGGTCCGTCCGCCGGGCTCGCCTTCGCGCTGCAGATCCTCGAGGAGCGCGGACGCGACATCGACCACGGCTACAAGGTCGCCGCCACGGGAACGATCGCTCCGGACGGCAGCGTCGGCGAGATTGGCGCGATTCAGCAGAAGACGATCGGCGCGCGCCAGGCACATGTGGACGTCTTCCTTGTGCCTGCCGGGGACAACTACAACG
>JBKPJA010000174.1:0-6337 GCA_046730515.1 Actinomycetota bacterium
GGGCTGGACGGACGACATCTACGCGCAGTCCCTGCGGGCGGCTCGCTTCGTGTTGACCGCAGTCGTCAACGCGACCGGCGCCACGAACCTCGGGCTACAGGCGCGGGGCGATCTCACAGGCTTCAACTGGGCGAACGTGCCTGCGATCCTGATCGAGAGCGGCTTCATGACGAACCCGCGCGAGCGTGCACTGCTCCAGTCGAGCCCGTATCAATGGAAGATCGCCCGCGGCCTCGTCGCGGGAACAGACGCCTTTCTCGGCCGCTGAACGAAGAGGAGGCGCCTGCGGGCGCCTCCTCCGCGTCTCACGTTTCCCCAGGAGCTACGTCAGTTTCACGTAGTGGTTCATGCCGGAGATGTGCCGGTTGAAGTCGCCGACCGATGGGATCACGGCGGCGATCCCTTCCTCGACGCTCGGCGGCGGATTGCCGATCACACAGAAGATGGTCAGCTGTCCAGAGCTAAGACCAAACGGCGTGGTCGCCGTGACGGCGAGGACTAGGCGCCCGCCGCAGAAATTCGACGGCAACGGGTTCCCGAAGACTTGCCCGCATCCGTACGGCTGGAAGTCGATGAGAGCGTCCGCCGTCCAGGTGCCACTGAACGACGTGCCATCGGCACCCGTGAACGTGTAGGCGCCGCTGATATCCGTGGACTTCGGATGGACGCTCCAGGTGCCGTGACCCGTGACGCCGAGCGAGTCTCCGTGCGCGTCCTCTGAAACGTTGGGCACGTCCATGAAGAGCCGGTACGTGTCCGATGAGTTGTTCGGCAGCGTCGCACTCGAGGCCGCAGGCCACATGATCGCGAGCGCAAGCGCGACGAGGAACAGTAAGGTGAAGCGTCGCTTCATCTGTTACCTCCTTTGCCTCTCCCCTGACAAAGCGATACTGACGTCTCGTAGAATCCCGCGCAAGGCTAGTTCCAAACCTGGGGAGAGGAGTGAGAGATGAAGCGGCTTCTTCTCGCACTTGGGTCGTTTGCGGTTGCATGCGTCCTCACGCCGGCGACGAGCGCTGCACCCGTCGCGGTCGCGAGCGGCGGCGGCAACGGGACGTTCGACGGCACCACATCCGGCTCGCACTTCGGCTTCGGCGTCATCTACGGCGGCGGCGCGCGCGGCCAGTTCCAGTGCAACATGGCAGGCAATTCCGCCTTTGACGGGCTCCGAGAGATGGGACTGGAAGGAACCGTGTCCGGCGGAACAGTAAACGTCGTAGCCGGGACGGCGACATTCCGTGGCGATGCCGTGCTGCACGTGAACGGCCATACGTCCGACATCGGCTTCTCGGTGGAGATCCACGCGGGCGGTCTACTCGTCGGTTGGCTTCATCTGACGGTCTACAACAGCCCGTTTGGCCCTGTCTTCAGCTTTCCGGTGGAGCACGTGCTGACGGGCCAGATCAGCGTCCACTAGCAGGGCCGTGGACGACCGTCGTTTCTCGCGACGGCAGCTGTTGCGCGGAGCCGGCGTCGGCGGCCTCGCGCTGCTCGCGCCGTCATGGGCACGCGCAGCGCGGCTCCCCCCGACGGTATCGACGCGTGCCGACAGCATCGTCGTGCGCTGGAACCAAGCAGCGCTGCAAGGAGTTCGTGAGTCGAAGCTCGGGCCGCCGATGGTGTCCCGCGCGCTGGCCATCGTCCACACAGCCGCCCACGACGCGTGGGCGGCGTACGACCGCGATGCGGTCGGGACGCGACTCAGCGGCTCTCTTCGGCGGCCACCCGCCGAACGGACGCGCGCGAACAAGGAGGAGGCAATCAGCTTCGCTGCATATCGCGCCGCGGTCGATCTCTTCCCTGGGAGCCGTAGTTCTGTCTTCGATCCCTTGATGGCCACTCTCGGTTTCGATCCGGGCGACGCGGTCACTGACACCTCGCAACCGGCAGGCGTCGGCAACGTTGTTGCACAAGCGTTGTTGGAATTTCGTCACGCTGACGGCGCGAACCAGCTCGGCAACTACGTCGACTACACGGGCTACGTCTCACCGAACGCGCCGATGGACCTCCTTTCGGGCGGTTTCGATCCGTCGACCGTCCACGATCCGAACACATGGCAGCCGCTGCGTTACCGGGACGCGAGCGGTGCTGTCGTAACGCCTGGATTCGTCGGCGCGCAGTGGCAGCATGTGACGCCGTTCGCGCTCTCTTCGAGCGGAATGCTGCGCTCACCGACCGGACCGGCGCGTTATGGATCATCGCAGTACCGAACACAGGCAGACCAGCTGCTTTCGCTAAGCGCGGGCCTGACGGATGAGCAGAAGCTGATCGCCGAATACTGGGCCGACGGTCCTCATTCAGAGCTTCCGCCCGGCCACTGGAACCTCTTCGCGCAGTTCGTCGCGCGCCGCGATCGCCACGGCGACGACGAGCACGGGATCGATCTCGACGTGACGTTATTCTTCGCGCTGACGAATGCGATCTTCGACGCCGGCATCTGCGCGTGGGACAACAAGTGTGCGTTCGCGTCAGTGCGTCCGATCACATCCATCCGCTACCTGTTTCATGGCCAGCCGATAACTGCCTGGGCGGGCCCTTACGAGGGCACACGCACCTACGACGGCGGCGCGTGGTTCCCATATCAGCCGTCCACGTTTCCGACGCCCCCGTTCCCGGAGTATTCATCTGGTCACAGCAACTTCAGCGCAGCCGGGGCAGAGATCCTGCGCCGATTCACGGGGAGAGACGTTTTCGGCGGGTCGGTGACCTTCTCGCCCGGTAGCTCGCGTGTCGAGCCCGACGCGGTGCCTGCCGGCGAACTGACACTCGCCTGGTCGACGTTCAGCGAGGCCGCCGACCAAGCGGGCATCTCGAGACGCTACGGCGGAATCCACTTCGAGCAAGGAGACCTCGACGCGCGTGCGACGGGCCGTGCGGCTGCCGCAAACGCGTGGGCGAAGGCACTCACGTACTTCAGCGGGACGGCGTAGCGCGAGCTATGCGGCGCAGTCCGAGCAAGCGCCGGTAAGCACGATCTCGTGCTCGTCGACGTCGTAGCCGAGGGTGTCGGCGACCCGGTCGACGGTGCGCTCGAGACGCGGGTCGGAGAACGCCTCCACCTTGCCGCACTCGCGGCAGACGAGGTGATGGTGATGGTCGCCGTCGGGCGCCGCGCGTTCGTAGCGCGCGATCCCGTCACCCGCGTCGACCCGCTTCACGAGCCGCAGCTCCGAGAGTGTCTCGAGGGCGCGATAGACAGAGGCGATCCCGACGGGACGCTTCGCCCCGCGCAGCCGGTCGAAGATCTCCTGCGCGCTCAGGCAGCATTTTTGCCGGCCGAGCAGCTGCACGACTGCGCGTCGCGCGCCGCCGGCGCGATAGCCGGTTTCGTCGAGGACGCCGAGTGCGTGCTCCGTCCAACCCACAGCCCAAGTGTATCCTCTTGATGATGACGAGAATCGTTCTCATTTCCGCCACCTGGGTCGCGGTCCCCCTCGCGGGCGTCACGGTCCTCTCCACGCTCGCCGGCGGCTTGCTCGCGCTTCGCCTGCGGCGCGAACTGGGGACGCTGATCGCGCTCACCGGCGGCATCGTCGTCGCGGTGGCGCTCTTCGACGTGCTGCCGGAAGCGCTCACGTCGCTTGGGGACCCGCGGAACGTGCTCGGAATCGTCGGCGCCGGATTCCTTGCGTTCTTCCTCGCCGAACGAATCCTCGTCCTCCATCACCGCGACGAGCCCGAGCAGGCGCGTGCACACGCCCACGTCGGCGCATTCGGCGCTGCGGGCCTCTCGGTCCACAGCCTGATCGACGGCCTTGGCATCGGTCTCGCCTTCCACGTCAGCGCCGCGACTGGCCTACTCGTCTTCCTCGCCGTCGTCAGTCACGACTTCGCCGACGGCATGAACACCGTCAGCTTCGTTCTCTTCCAGAGCGACGACCGGCGTCAGGCTTTGCGATGGCTGAGCGCCGACGCGCTCGCGCCACTCGTCGGCGCGATCATCGGCTCTGCCGTGGCGATCTCCCACCGCGGTCTCGGCTACGTGCTCGCGCTCTACGCCGGCTTCTTCCTCGCGATGGGCGCGACGGACCTCCTGCCCGAGGCACATAGCCACCCGTCTCGCACACGAATCGCCCTCACCGTGATCGGCTTCGGGGTGACGTTCGCGATCGCCCGCGCGGCTACCTAGTCAGCTGCGCTCGCGCATCCGCTCCGCCGCCGCACGGCCCGACTCGTGCACGGCGCGACGGCGCGCGTCGGGATCGCCGAGCGGTTCCGGGGCCTGGTCGACGGTCGTCTCGGCGGCTTCGAACTCCTCCCGCTCGTCGACGATTGCACGCGACTCGGCGAGCTTGCGCCTCAAGTCCTCCGCACGCGGATCGACTTGCGGTTCGCTCGACGGCTGCTGCCGCCGCCGGAGGAATCCGAAGAGCGCGAACGCGCCGAGAAGCCAAGCGAAGGGCCGGCGCAACACCGAGCCGATGCTACACTGCCGCGACTTCCTGCCCCCTCACCGCGACGTTCATCCCGAAACGACGCCCGCAGATGGGGACGACTCAGACCGAAGGAAGGAGAACCGGGACACGTGATTCACCAATACGAAATCCTGCTCATGCTCGATCCCGAACTGCCGGAGACACGGCAGGAGGAGATCGTCAAGCGCGCGCGGGAGCTCGTCCAGAAGAGCGAGGGGAAGTGGGTCCACCACGACGCCTGGGGACGGCGCCGTCTGGCCTACGAGATCGACCACAAAGCCGAGGGCACCTATCACCTGCTGCAGTTCGACGCGGAGCCGGAGACGCTCGAGGAGCTCTCCCGCGTCCTGCGGATCACCGACGGCGTGATGCGCCACCTGGCGACCCGCCGCATCGAGGGCTCGCAGACCTCTGCGCCGCCCGAGCCCGAACCCGAGTCCGTCCCCGAGCCCGCGTACCCTGAAGCGAACATCGGTTCGCAGGAGGAATAAGCAATGGCCAACATCAACCGCGTCGTCCTCGTCGGCAATCTCACCAAGGATCCCGAGCTGCGGCACACGCCGTCCGGTACGCCGGTCTGCAAGCTGCGCATCGCGGTCAATACGCGCCAGAAGGACGCGCAGGGCAACTGGGGCGACAAGCCCAACTACTTCGACGTCACCGTGTGGGGCAACCAGGGCGAGAGCTGCGCGCAGTTCCTCTCCAAGGGCCGGCCGGTCGGGATCGACGGCAGGCTCGACTGGCGCGAGTGGGAAGCGCAGGACGGAACGAAGCGCCAGGCCGTGGAGGTCATCGCCGACACCGTGCAGTTCCTCGGTAGCCGCGGCGACAACGCAGGCGGCGAGCGCCAGTTCGTTCCCGCCGGCGCGACCGCAGCCGCCGACGCGGACTTCGCCGCCTCGGCCGAGGACGACATCCCGTTCTGATGGCCGATCGCAGAGACGACAGACGGCAGCAGCAAGGACGCAAGCGGCCGTCCACGACCGCCCCTATCCGCAAGCGCGCCTGCTACTTCTGCAAGGAAAAGATCCAAGAGATCGACTACAAGAACGCCAATCAGCTGCGGCGCTACATCTCCGAGAAGGGGAAGATCCGCTCGCGGCGCATCACCGGCGCGTGCCGGCGGCATCAGCGGCAGGTCGCGGTGGCCGTCAAGCGTGCACGCGAGATGGCGCTCTTGCCGTACGTCTCCGACTCGCGGTGAGGACAAAGAGCGAATGACGGTACGTCTCTGGCTCTCTGAGTCAAACATGGACGCGTAGCGTGGAAGTCATCCTCCTGCGGGACGTCGAGAAGGTCGGTCTGCGCGGCGAAGTCGTGAACGTCGCAGCGGGATACGCGCGGAACTTTCTGTTGCCGCGCAAGCTCGCGGAGCAGGCGACACCCGCACGCGTGGCGGAAGCGCGCAAGGTCGAGGATCGGCGCGCTCGTCACGAGGCGAAGACCTTCGAGGACGCGCAGCAGGTCGCGGAGCGGCTCGCGCAGATCGAGCTCCGCTTCGACGTCAAGGCCGGCCCGACCGGCTCGCTGTTCGGCTCCGTGACGCCGACCAACATCACCGACGAGCTGTGGGACCAGCACAAGATCCGGGTCGACCGCCGCAAGGTGGGCATCGACACGATCAAGCGGATCGGCCGCTACTCGGTTCCGATCGAGCTGTTCCAGGACGTGACCGCCGAGGTGCGCACGATCGTCGTTCCAGAGGGGGGCGAGCTGCCGCCCGAGGAGGAGCTCGAGGCGATGGCGGCAGCCGAGCGGGCCGAGGAACAGGCTGCGGAGCAGCCGAAGGAGGAGCTCGACCTCGACGGGCTCGACGCCGCAGCCGCCGCTCAGGACGCCGACGTCAACGCTGCCGGTGAGATCGAGCCGACGCCCGCAGACGTCGAGGGCGAGCTCGCCGCAGACGAGTTCGACCGCGCGGT
>JBKPJA010000175.1:0-11342 GCA_046730515.1 Actinomycetota bacterium
CGCCGTGACTGCAGTCCACGTGAGACTCCCGCCGACACTCACTCGCTGCGCCCCGGCCTCTGCGAGGTCGGTGAACGAGAGGTCGCGCACGGCAAGCACGTTGACCGGCTTCGTCACTGCGCTGCACACAGTGCGGATCTCTTCCGTCGTACGCAGGCCGGGCGCGTAGAGCACGTCCGCACCCGCGGCGTCGAACGCCTGCAGCCGTCCGATCGTGTCGTCGAGGTCCGGATTGCCGCGGATGTGGTTCTCGGCGCGCGCGGTGACCGTGAACGGAAAGGACAGCGCTCGCGCAGCCTCGATCGCCGCCGCGACGCGTTCGGCGGCGTGCGCGAGCTCGTAGATCTCGCCGCTCCGGTCGTAGTCCTCGATCGATCCCCCCACCGCGCCCGCGGCAGCCGCGCTCGCGATCGCGCGAGCCGCCTGCTCGGGCTCCGCGCCGTAGCCGTTCTCGAGATCGACCGAGACCGGCAGCTCGGTCGCGCGATCGATCGCGTTGACGTGCGCGAGGACTTTGTCGAGCGTGACGTCGCCGTCGCGGCGACCGAGCGTGAACGCGAACCCCGAGCTCGTCGTTGCAAGCGCCTCGAACCCGAGCGCTGCGAACGCGCGCGCCGAACCTGCATCCCACGGATTCGGGATCACGAACGGCGGCCCGGTGTGAAGTGCCACGAACGCCGCCGCCTTCTGAGCTTGATCAGTCGGCACCGAGGGCTGACCTTGACACGTTCGCGGGCTTCTCGGGCCTGGCGAGGAGGACCGCTCCGACGGTGACCGCGGCAAATGCGAGCACGCGTAGGCCGCCGAGTGCACCGCTCGGCACTGGTTCGTGGAGGACGATCGTTCCAGCTGCGATCGGAACGGCGTTGGTGAGCAGCGTCGCGAGCCCGGCGACCGTGAGCGCGCCGCCCGCCTGGTAACCGACCTGGAGCAGCGCCGTTCCCACCGAGTACCCGATGATCAGCGAGACCACGAAAGCGGACCTCGCGCCGCCCTCGGTCGCCACTTTGGTCGACACGTCGCCGATGGAGAAGAAGAGCCCTCCGGCGATGCCGTCCGCGGCCGCGACGGCGCCGAGCCTGCGTCCGGCGGCGAGCACGACCAACGCGAGTCCCGCGGTCGCGCCGAGCCAGAGCAGGATCGCTCCGGTCGAACCGGTGCCGCCCTTTCCGCTTCCGCCCGCGAGCGACGCAGCGAGCGCGACGAGACCGAGTAGGGACAACAGCACGCCGCTCAGCTCGCGGCGGCTGAGACGTCGCCGGGCGACGCGTGCGGAGACATAGGCGAGGACGCCGATCCCACCTGCCGCGATGCTTTGCACGAGCGCGAGCGACGCAAGGGCCAGCGCCGCAGCGTACAGCAGGAAGCCGGCCGTCTCCATCGCAAAGCCGAGCAGCCAACTGCGGTCGGCGAGCAGGATTCGCGCCGAGTGCAGAGGACGGCGCATCGACAGAACGGGCAGCGAAGCCGCTGCGTCGTGCTCCCGGAGGTACGCAAGATTTGTCAGCGTCGTCGAAACGAGCGCGAGCAGAAGCCCGACGGCGGTGGTGGTCGACATCGACGGGAGATTCTGAGCTAGAGATGATGTTCGTCAGCGAGGAAGGCGGTTGATGTGAGCTCGACGACGACAGCGGCCACGGTTCCGCGCGTGCGCCTCATCTTCAGCGCACTGCTGCTCGTGCTCCTGGTCGCCGCCCTCGACCAGACGATCGTCTCGACCGCGCTGCCGACGATCGTCGGCGACCTCGGCGGGCTACAGCACCTGTCGTGGGTCGTCACTGCGTACCTGCTCTCGTCGACCGTCGTCTCCCCGCTCTACGGCAAGCTCGGCGACCTCTACGGCCGGAAGCTGATGCTCCAGTCCGCGATCGTCATCTTCCTGGCCGGATCAGCGCTCTGCGGGATCGCGCAGAACATGACGGAGCTGATCGCCTTCCGTGCGCTGCAAGGGCTCGGCGGCGGTGGGCTGATCGTGGTTGCGATGGCCGCCGTCGGCGACATCGTTCCCCCGCGCGAGCGCGGGCGCTACCAGGGCTTGTTCGGGGCCGTCTTCGGTCTCGCGACCGTGGTCGGACCGCTGCTAGGCGGTTTCTTCGTCGACAACCTCACCTGGCGCTGGATCTTCTACATCAACCTTCCGATCGGAGCAGTCGCGCTCGCCGTGATCGCGGTCGCGTTCCCCGCACGAACGGAGCACGTCCACCACGCGATCGACTACCTCGGCGCAGCGCTCCTCGCGGGATCGCTGTCGGCGATCGTCCTCTTCACGAGTCTCGGCGGGACGACGTACGCGTGGTTCTCGGCGCCGATGTTGACGTTGCTCGTCTCCGGCGTCGTTCTGCTCGTGTTGTTCGTGCTCGTCGAGGCGCGCACACAGGAACCGATCTTGCCGCTCGACCTCTTCCGCAACCGCGTCTTCTCGGTCACGAGCGCCGTCGGCTTCATGGTGGGGCTCGCGCTCTTCGGCTCGGTGACGTTCGTGCCGCTGTATCTCCAGGTCGTCAAGGGTCACAGCCCGACGGCGTCCGGACTGCTGATGACACCGATGATGGGTGGCATCCTCGTCAGCTCGATCGTCAGCGGCAACCTCATCTCGAGGTTCGGGCACTACCGCTCGTTCCCGATCGTGGGTACGGCGGTGGCGACCGTTGGGCTGTACCTGCTCTCGCGACTCGGGGTCGCCACGTCGCCGTCGGCTGCGGCGGTCTATCTCCTGATTCTCGGCCTCGGCCTCGGCTTCGTCATGCAGGTGCTCGTGCTCGCGGCCCAGAACGCGGTCGAGTACCGCCGACTCGGAGTCGCGACCTCGGGCTCGACCTTGTTTCGCCAGATCGGAGGCGCGATCGGAGTCTCCGCGTTCGGCGCGATCTTCTCGAACAGGCTCGCGCACGAGCTCGCGCAGCGCATTCCCGCAGGAACGCATGTCTCGACGGCGGCGAACCCCGGCATCGTCAAACAGCTGCCGCCGGCGATCCACGCGCCGTACGTCGCCGCGTTCGCCGCGGCGCTCCAACCAGTCTTCCTCGTGGCGTCCGGCGTGGCCGTGGTCGCCTTCGCATTCACGTGGCTGCTGCCGGATGTCCCGCTCCGCGACACGGCCCCGTCGGCAGGCGTCGGCGAAAGCTTCGCGGCGCCGCGCGACGACAGTTCCGAACGCGAGCTCGAACGGATCATCAGCTCGATCGCCCGAGGCGACACCCGCACGCGCATCTACCGCGAGACGATCGCGCGGGCCGGTCTCGATCTCACACCGCCGGAGACCTGGCTCCTCGGCAGGCTGCGCGATCGCAGGCCCGCGACGGTCTTGGACCTTGCGGACGAGTTCGCAGTTCCCGCCGAGCGAGTGGAGGCATTGGCGCAAAAGCTCGAGCGCCGCGGGCTCGTCAGTGACGGGACCGGCCCGGTCGACCTCACCGACGCAGGTCGAGCGGCGCTTGCCAAGCTCGTCGAGGCAGGTCGCGCGGAGCTGACCGCGCTGCTCGAGCACTGGCATCGTCCCGATGACCAGGAGCTTGCGCCGGTGCTGCGGCGGGTCGCGGCCTCGCTCGTCGCGGAGATCCCCGACGAAACCCCGGAACCGCTGCGGCAGGCGTAGCGCCGGACGCATCGCGCGCCCGGCGCCCGCCTCACTTCCTACTTGGCCGTGAACCGTCGGCCGACGTCACCCGCGATCGGCAGCGTCTTCTTGTAGACGACGCTCGTGCTGGCCGACATAACTTTGGGTGTCGAACGCCATCTGCACCACCATGTTGCCGAAGGCCTTCGACATGAATGTGAGTACCTTCGGGTCGTTGTTGCTCAGGTTGTCGCACCACAGGAACGGATTGTCGACGCAGCCGCCGTCGAAGCTCGGGATGTTGCCTTCGTAATTCCCGAGGTAACCGCCGAACAGGTTGACTTCGGCCTGGCTCTTGCAGCAGTCCTGCCCGGTGAGCAGACCGCTGGCCGGGATTCCGACGGCGTTGAAGTTGATCGCGTCGGTTCCGGACGGCGACAGGAACTCGTGATTCAGACCGACAGAGTCGAAGTACTGAACGGCCTGATCACGCCCAATCGTCGACGCCTTGTACACGCGGTAGGGGAACGAGTTCGTGACCGTGCCGCCGAAGAAGTCCGGCGCAGCCGGATCGAGTACCCCGATGGTGTAGTTGGGCGTCGCGGTCACATCCGCGTCGAGGTCGTAGACGATGTGACTGAGGTCGTTCGAGCTCAGGTTGTTGACGTAGTACGTCGATCCCAAGAGCCCGAGCTCCTCACCGCCGAACCAGATGAACCGCAGCTTGTTCACGGGATCGACGTTCTTCATCATCCGAGCGACGTCGAGGATCGTCGCGGAGCCGGAAGCGTTGTCGAGCATTCCGGCGCCGTAGATCGCATCCAGGTGAGCGTCGACGACCAGGACGTGGTTCTTGTCACCGCCCTTCGATTCCGCAATGACGTTGTAGTCGGGTTGGTTCGGCTTGACGATCGCCTTGATGCTGATGCTCATGACCGGCAGCGGCGTTGCGTTCTGCACCGCTTGCCGATACTGGGTCAGCAGGTTCTGGCCGATGTCGAACGACGTGAACGCGACCGGAATCATCGGCGTGATCGGATTGCCTGCGGCGTCGACCAGGCTCCCCGCCAGCACGCCGGTTCGGCCCGGGTTCCCTCGTTGAAGATGGTGACGCCCGTGGCTCCGGCTGCCTGTGCGTTCAGGACCTTGACGCCGAAGAAGCACGAGCCGCGCTGGATCAGCGCGATCCGTCCCGGCACGAAGCCGCTAAAGTCGGCCATCGTGCACCGCTCGACGAGCTCGGCGTCGGGGTCGGCGGGATGATGATGCCCCCAGCCGGCTGCAATGCGGCCGTCGTCGAGCCCGTGCTCTGTCCTGGGTTCCATTCGCCGTTGACCGCGTAGTTGTGAGCAATCGGCGAGATCTCGCTAAACGTCGGGAGACCCGTGTACGCGAAGTAGTCGAACGGGTACTGCTGGATCGTGACGTCGTAGCCGGCGTCCTTCATCACCGAGGCAACGAAATCCGCCGATGCCTTGTAACCGGGCTCGCCCGAGTTGCGCGACGGCATTCCGTCCGCGGGACTCGGGTTTGCATCGGCGATCGCCTGGAACTTCTTCACGTAGTTCCAGAGGTCACCCGTCTGGATGCAAGGTATGAGCGTGCTCGGCGTGTCGTTTGCCCTCGCGTCGCACTGAGCCGATGTGATCGCGCTCGCGCTGGGCGCAGCGAAAAGCACGAGCACCGACAGCCGCGCAGAGCGGTACTACCCATGAAAATCGGTGCATGAGACCCTCCCCTTGGCGCCCCCGTTGCGATGGTTGGGCGATCCTGCGTCGGCCGGACGAGAAAGACAACCGCGACCGAGTAGCGTAAGGGGGCAGACATGTCCGGTTTAGCCACCGCTGTCGCCTTCGCGCCGGTCGATCAGCACTATCTCTTCCAGGCGCGGCAGATGCAGGCGTTGTCGCTCGCGGTGCACATCCCGCTCGTCTGCTTCGGGATCGCGTTTCCCGCGATGGTGCTGTTCTGCGAATGGCGCTACCTGCGTACCGGCGATCTGATCTACCGAACTCTTGCTAGACGCTGGTCGAAGGTGATGCTCGCGCTGTTCGCGGTCGGTGTGGTGACGGGGACGATTCTCAGCTTCGAGCTCGGGCTCCTCTGGCCGGTCTTCATGGCGAGCTTCGGCAACGTCTTCGGGCTCGGCTTCACGCTCGAGGGCTTCTCCTTCTTCCTCGAGGCGATCTTCATCGCGATCTACGTGTACGGCTGGGACCGCTTGACGCCGCGACTGCACTTCCTCTCGGGGATCCCGGTCGCCATCGCGGGCTTCACCGGCTCGCTGTTCGTGATCTCGGTGAACGGCTGGATGAACCATCCAACCGGTTTCCGGCTGCAGGACGGCCGTGCCGTCGACGTGCATTCGTGGTCGGCGCTCTTCGGCAACTCCTACTTCTGGCATGAGTTCGTGCATATGTACTTCGCCGGTTACATCGTCGCGGGATTCGTGGTTGCGAGCGCCTATGCCTGGGGCTTCCTCCGCGGGCGCTGGGGCCGATACGAGAGGACGGCGCTCTCGGTCGCGCTCTCCGCGGCGGCCATTGCCGCGCCGATCCAGGTGGTGGTCGGCGACTGGAACGCGCGCGACGTCGCAAAGGGACAAGCGGTGAAGCTCGCGGCACTCGAGGGTCTCGCGTCGACGACGAAGGGTGCGCCGGAGCATCTGCTCGGCTGGTACGACGGGCGCAAGGTCGTGTACGGGATCGAGATCCCGCGCCTCCTCTCCCTGCTCGCCTACCACAACCCGAACGCGACCGTCACCGGCCTCGACACCGTGCCGGCCTCGCAGCGGCCGCCGGTGAACGTCGTCCGCCTCGCCTTCCAGACAATGGTCGGGATCGGGACGCTCCTCGCGCTGCTCGGTCTCGTGTACCTCTACGTCCGCTTTCGCCGCAGGCGGCTACCGAGGTCTCGCTGGTTCTACCGGCTGCTCGTGCTCGCCGGCCCGCTCTCGGTCGTCGCGCTGATCGCGGGCTGGATCACGACCGAGGTCGGCCGCCAGCCGTGGATCGTGTACGAGGTCATGCGCACCTCGCAGGCGGTGACCGGTGCGCACGCGATCCCCGTTGGCTACGCGACCCTCGTCGTCGTGTACCTCGGTCTCGCCGGAATCGTCGCGTGGCTGCTGCGCCGTTTCAGCCGCGTGCCGCTGGAGGTCGCTGATGCTGGCTGACGTTCCGATCGTCTTCATGCTCGTCGGCCTCGCCGCCTACACGGTGCTCGCGGGCGCCGACTTCGGCGCCGGCTTCTGGACGCTCGTCAGCCGTCGCGTCGCGATCCGCGATCATGCGCGTCACGCGATCGGACCAGTGTGGGAGGCGAACCACGTCTGGTTGATCTTCGTGCTCGTGGTCTGCTGGACCGCGTATCCCGTTGCGTTCGGCTCGATCACCTCGACGCTCGCGGTACCGCTCTTCGTCGCCGCGGTCGGGATCATCCTGCGCGGCGCCGCCTACGCGTTGCGCGGCCAGCTCGACGAGCGTGCTCCGGGCCAACGCGGGGTCGAGGATCTGTTCGCGTTCTCGTCCGTGTTGACGCCGTTCGCGCTCGGCACGGTCGTCGGCGCGATCGCGTCGGGCCGCGTTCCCGTCGGCAACGCGAAGGGCGACGTGTGGACGAGCTGGCTCCATCCAACCTCGATCCTGATCGGCGTCCTCGCCGTCGCGACCTCCGCCTACCTCGCCGCCGTCTATCTCGCGGCCGACGCGCGCCGGCTCCGTGAACAGTCGCTCGAGCTCGACTTTCGCACCCGCGCGCTCGGCGGGGGCGTCGTCGCGGGAGCGATCGCGCTCGCCGGTCTGGTCGTCGTCCGCTTCGACGCGCGTTCGATCTGGGACGGTCTCACCAGCGGCGCAGGCCTCGCGATGGTCGTCGTCTCCGCGGCCGCGGGCGTAACGACGCTCGTGCTCGTCCGGCGCAACCGTTTCGGCCCCGCCCGCGTGTCGGCCGCCCTCGCTGTCGCAGCGATCATCGCGGGGTGGGCCTTCGCGCAGGAGCCGCAGTTCCTACCCGGCCTCACGATCAGCGAAGCGGCGGCGGGACGCTCGACCCTGCTCGCCGTCGTGATCTCCGTCGCTGTCGGCGCGATCGTGCTCGTTCCCTCGCTGGCGCTGCTCTTCGGTCTCTTTCTCCGCGGCCGTTTGGACTCGGCCGAGGGCGAGCCTCCGCCGCCCCTTGTACCGCCTACGGGGGTTGCGCCGCGTCAACTCCTGCTACCACTCTTGCTCGCAAGCGCCGTCGTCGGCGTGGGTCTGATGGTCTTCACGGACAAGGGCTGGACACACGTGATCGGGATCGCCTGCCTATTCGCGCTCGCGGGATTTACCTTCGTTGCCGCGGCGCGCGTGCCCGAGCGCCAGTAAGACGAGATCTGATTCAGTCCCGCCGTGACGGGCTAGAGGTCAGCCACGAGCGTCCAGCGCGCGAACGGAACGCCAACCCCCGCGAGCGCCACAGGTGCGATGTAGTCGGCGAGCCGCGCCTTTCGTTCCCATACTGCGAGGACTTCGGGATCGGCATGCGCATCGTCGACAGCATGCGTCGTCGACCACTCGAGCACGACGAGCAGTTCTCCGTTCTCCGTGCGAACCATCGGTGCCGGACGCTCCGTCACGTGACCGCGGCGGCGCAGGGTCGCAACGTCCTCCGCAAGGAGCTGCAGGAGCTCGTCTGCAACACCCGGCTTCGGCCGGTAGGCCGCAAGCGCGAGCTCCGTCGCTTCAGTCAACTGCCTCACCCCGGCTTGAACGTTCTTCGCGGGCGCCGCGTTCCCCGTAGGGTTGGCCGAGTTGGCCAGGATCGAGGACTACGCGTTGATCGGCGACCTCCAGACCGCGGCGCTGGTGAGCCGCGAGGGATCGGTCGACTGGTGCTGCTTTCCCCGCTTCGACTCCGGCGCATGCTTCGCCGCGCTGCTCGGAGATCCGAAGCACGGCCGGTGGTTGCTTGCGCCTGCGAACGACGTTCAGGCGGTGACGCGTCGCTACCGCCACGACACGCTGATCCTCGAGTCGGTCTTCGAGACGAACGAAGGCGTCGTACGGGCGATCGATTTCATGCCGCCGCGAGGCAAGGCGCCGGACATCGTCCGGATCGTCGAAGGGCTCGACGGCGAGGTGTCGATGCGTTCCGAGCTCGTGATCCGCTTCGACTTCGGCCACATCGTCCCGTGGGTGCGCCGCATCGACGACGCGCGCGTCGCCATCGCCGGTCCCGACGGGCTCTGCTTCCGTACGCCCGTCCACGTGCGCGGCGAGGACTTCACGACGGTCTCGGACTTCACGGTCGAGCCGGGCCAACGGATCCCGTTCGTGCTCACGTGGTTCCCGTCGCATGAAGACTTGCCAGAGAAGATCGATCCCGAGCAGGCGCTCGCGGACACGGAGGACTACTGGCTCGACTGGGCCGGCCGTTGCCTCCACGTCGGCGACTACCACGACGAGATTCACCAGTCGCTGCTCGTCCTCAAGGCGCTCACGTTCGGGCCAACCGGCGGCATCGTCGCTGCGCCGACCGCGTCGCTGCCGGAGCAAATCGGCAGCGTGCGCAACTGGGACTACCGCTTCTGCTGGCTGCGTGACGCAACGCTGACGCTGCTCGCGATGCTGAACGCCGGCTACCGCGACGAGGCGGAGGCATGGCGATCATGGCTGCTGCGCGCGGTCGCCGGCGATCCGGGCGACCTACAGATCATGTACGGCCTCGCCGGCGAGCGTCGACTCGACGAGCGTACGCTCGATTGGCTTCCTGGCTACGAACACTCGACGCCCGTCCGCATCGGCAACGCTGCTTCGGAGCAGCTTCAGCTCGACGTCTACGGCGAGGTGCTCGATGCGGCCTACCAGACCCGGGTGCACAGCGGCCGTCCGAACGACCCTGCTTGGGCGCTCCTGCGTGCACTGCTCCGCTGGCTCGAGGACGGCTGGCGCGAGGAAGACGCGGGCATCTGGGAGGTGCGCGGGCCGGCGCGTCACTTCACGCACTCGAAGGTGATGGCGTGGGTCGCGTTCGACCGCGCCGTCCGGTTCTGCGAGGAGTTCGGCCGTAAGGGACCGGTCGAGCGCTGGCGGGCGCTCTGCGACGAGATCCGGGCTGAGGTGTTGAGTCAGGCGTGGAGCGACAAGAAGCAGGCCTTCGCGCAGTCGTTCGGATCGAACGAGCTCGACGCGAGCGTCCTGCTGATGCCGCTCGTCGGGTTCCTGCCTGCAACCGACGAACGCTTCGCGAAGTCCGTGGATGCGATCCGTCGCGAGCTGACGGTCGACGGGCTCGTCCTGCGGTACCGCACGAGAGGCGACGCAGCCGTCGACGGTCTGCCGCACGGAGAAGGCGTCTTCCTCCCGTGCTCGTTCTGGCTCGCCGACGTGCTGGCGCTGCAGGGAAAGGTGGACGAGGCGCGAGAGCTGTTCGAACGGCTTCTGGACCTGCGCAACGACGTCGGCCTCCTCTCGGAGGAGTACGACCCGGTCGCAGGACGGATGCTCGGCAATTTCCCGCAGGCCTTCACGCACCTCACGCTCGTCAACTCCGCGCTGGTCCTCGGCGAAGGCCGCGGGATGCGACACCCTCCCAAGAACTAATGGGCGAGCGGATGACAGCCGCCGGCATCGACGCATTCGGCAGCGAGGTGCGCGTGATGGAGATCGACACGCCGCGGTCGCCCGCAGGGGACGAAGTCGTGATTGCGGTGTACGCCGCAGGCGTTGGCAACTGGGAAGAGATCGCCCGCGTCGGTGAATGGGACCTGGGGCGACAACCACCTCTCGCGCTCGGCGTCGAGGCGGCCGGAGTCGTCACCGCCGTTGGCCAGGCGGTGACAGCGTTCGCAGCCGGAGACGAGGTGTTGACGCATCCCGTGCCCCTGCGGCACCAGGGCGCGTGGGCGGAGTTGCTCGTCGCTCCCGCCGCATTTGTCGCGAAGAAGCCGCCCGTCGTTCCGTGGGAGGTGGCGGCCGCTTTCCCGGTGCCGGCACTGACTGCAGACCAGGCGCTCGCAGATCCGCGCGGCCAGGTCGTCCTCGTCCACGGCGCCGGCGGTGTCACCGGCGGACTGGCTGTGCAACTTGCGGTCGGGCGCGGAGCTTCCGTCATCGCAACAGCGGGACCGTCGAGCGCGGAACGTGTCCGCGGTTACGGGGCGCAGCTCGTGCTCGACTACCACGACCGCGACTGGCCGGTGCGTGTGCGAGAGTCGTCGCCTGGTGGACGTGGGGTCGCAGCGGCTGTGAACGCGGCCCGCGGTGGGGCGGCAACGGCAATGCACGCGATTGCGGATAACGGGCGGCTCGCGACGATCACCGGTGATCCACCGCCATCCGAGCGGGGAATCACGGTCGCGGACGTTTACGTCCAAGCCGACGGCGAACGCCTCGCACGGTTGGCAAGGGAACTGGCAGACGGAAGGCTCTCGCTTCAGGTCGGCGCGACGTATCCGCTCGCGGAAGCGGCAACGGCGCTCGAACGGGTCGTCGCAGGCCGCGTCGCAGGCGCGAGCGTCCTCACGGTCAAGGCATGATCCCTTGACGGTGGACGTCTATCTCGCGATCGCGAGCAAGCGGGACCAACGGGACTATGCGGACACGCCGATCCCGGAGGACGTCGTGCGGCGGATCCTCGACGCCGGGAGGCTCTCGGGCAACTCCCAGAACAAGCAACGGTGGGAGTTCGTGATCGTCGAGGCGGCTCAGGAGCAGCTCGCGGACACGGTGTGGGCGCCGCAGAACGTGCGCGGCGCGAAGCTCGTCGTCGCGATCTGCGGCGACGCGCAGGGTGTCGACGTCGGCCG
>JBKPJA010000176.1:0-6951 GCA_046730515.1 Actinomycetota bacterium
ACGAAGCGGATCTCCCTTGACGATGTGCCGCGCGCACTCGACGATCTGTCGGCGGGCGACGTGATTCGCTCCGTGATCCTGCTCTAGATTTCTTCACGTGAACCTCCGCGACAGCCCAGACGAAGCCGCTTTCCGCGAACGGGTCCGCGGGTGGCTTGCCGAGAACCTGCCGACCGAGCCGGGGCGCGAGTGGAGCCGCCGGATCTTCGACGCGGGCTTCGCCGGCCTGACGTGGCCGGAGGAGTACGGCGGCCGCGGCGAGCCGTACAGCCACCAGGCGATCGCGCTCGAGGAGTTCGCGCGCGCCGAGGCGCCGAACCACGTGAACGTGATCGCGCTCGGGATGGCGGGGCCGACGATCATGGTGCACGGAACGGAAGAACAGAAGCGGCGCTACCTCGGCAAGATGCTCTCCGCGGAAGAGATCTGGTGCCAGGGCTTCTCGGAGCCAGGCGCGGGCTCCGATCTCGCCGCGGTGCGGACGCGCATCGAGCCGCGCGACGGCGAGTTCGTCGTCAACGGGCAGAAGGTCTGGTCGTCCCTCGCGCACGTCGCGGACTTCTGCATCCTGCTCGGCCGCAGCGATCCCGATTCGCAACGACACGCGGGGCTCACCTACGTGATCGTCGACATGCACTCTCCCGGGGTCGAGGTGCGGCCGCTGCGTCAGATCACCGGCGAAGCGGAGTTCAACGAGATCTTCTTCACCGATGTGCGTGTGTCGCGCGAGAACCTCCTCGGCGAGGTCGGCGGCGGTTGGCAGGTCGCGATGACGACGCTCCTGCACGAACGCGGGACGCTCGGGTTTGCGCTCACCGGCGTCCTCGACGCGCAGGTGCAACGCCTCGTCGCACTCGCGAAGGCGCGTGCCGCGGACGATCCGATCATCCGCGACCGCGTCGCACAGGAGTGGATCGAGCTGCAGGCGCTGAAGCTGACCAACTATCGGTCGCTGACGACGCTGATGGAGACCGGCATCCCGGGTCCTGAAGGGTCCGGCTCGAAGTTGCACTGGTCGGAGCAGAACCAGCGACTGACGAAGCTCGCGCTGGAGATCCTCGACGGCGAGGACGACGGCTACTGGGGCTATCAGCAGCTGCGCAGCCGCGGTAACACCATCGAGGCGGGGACGAGCGAGATCCTGCGCAACATCATCGCCGAGCGCGTGCTCGGCCTTCCGAGGTCACGCTGATGCAGTTCGCGTTCACCGAGGAGCAGGACCTATTGCGGCGCGAGGCGCGAAAGGTTCTGGCAGACGGCGGCTGGGGGCGCGACGAGCTCGCCGAGCTCGACTTCCTCGATCGCGCGGTCCTGTTCGAAGAGGCGGGCCGTGCAAATCGCGGCGAGGAGTTCTTCGACGCGAACGCCTCCGAAGACGAGCGGCTGGCCGCAGTCGCACTCGAGGCGGCCGGGATCGCGCGGCGAGCGCTCGAGTTCTCCGTCGAGCATGCGAAGACACGTGAGCAGTTCGGCCGTCCGATCGGCGTCTACGAAGCAGTGTCGCATCCGCTCGCGAACACGTATGTTGAGTCGGAGCTGGCGCGCTCGCTCGCGTACTGGGCCGCGTGGTGTGTCTCAGAGCGCGACGAGCAGGCGGAGATCGCCGTCGTGGCCGCGAAGAGCTACGCCGGCGACGTTGCAGTCGCGGCGTGCGAGCGGGCGATTCAGGTGCTCGGCGGGATCGGCTTCACGTGGGAGCACCCCCTGCACACGTACTACAAGCGGGCGCTCTGGATCCAGGCCTACGGCGGCTATCCCCGCGAGCAGCGCGTCAAGATCGCGGCGTGGTTGCTGGACTGAGAGGCAGGTCGATGGACGGATTGATGATGGACTTCCCGCTGACGATTCCGACCATCTTGCGGCGCGCCGAGAGCTACTTCGGCGACAAGGAAATCGTCACGCGGCTCCCCGACAAGTCGTTCCACCGTTACACGTACGGGGACATGGCGCGGCGGTCGAAGCAGCTCGGTGTCGCGCTCGCATCGCTCGGACTCCAGCGGGGCGACCGGGTGGCGACACTGTGCTGGAACCACTATCAGCATCTCGAGGCGTACTTCGGTATCCCGTGCAGCGGTCTCGTGGTGCACACGCTGAACCTGCGCCTGCATCCGAACGACATCGGCTATATCGCCTCGCACGCGGACGATCGCGCCGTGATCGTCGATGCGAGCCTCCTGCCGCTCGTCGACCAGTTTCGCGACCGCACGGAGATCGAGCACGTCTCCGTCGTCGAGGACTCGTACGAGGAGCTGCTTGCCTCCGCGGATCCGGAGGCGTGGCGCGAGCCCGACCTGGGCGAGAATGAGGCTGCCGCGATGTGCTACACGAGTGGCACGACCGGCATGCCGAAAGGCGTCGTCTACTCACACCGCTCGACGATGCTGCACACGCTCGGTGTCGCCGCGGCGAACCCGCTCGGACTCGGTATCTCCGAGCAGGACGTGATCTTGCCGGTCGTCCCGATGTTCCACGCCAATGCCTGGGGCTATCCCTACGTCGCCGCTCTGCTCGGTGCGAAGCAGGTGCACGCCGGGCCGCACCTGGATCCGGAGAGCCTCCTCGAGGACTTCGTGGTCGAACGGGTCACCTGGACGGCGGGTGTGCCGACCATCTGGCTCGGGATCTTGCAACTGCTCGATGCCAACCCCGGGAAGTGGGACCTCTCCCACATGAAGGGAATGCTCGTCGGTGGCTCTGCGGCGCCGCGCTCGATGATCGCCGGCTTCAAGCAACGGCACAACCTCGTCGTCTGCCACGGCTGGGGGATGACCGAGACCTCGCCGGTCGCCTCGGTTGCGGGTTTGACCGGCGAGTTGGCGGCGGGCGACGAAGAGACACAGCTCGACTACGTCGCGATGCAGGGTCTTCCCCTCCCGCTCGTCGAGCTCCGAGCCCGCGACGAGACCGGAAAGGACATTCCACGGGACGGCGAAACCATGGCGGAGCTCGAAGTGCGCGGGCCGTGGGTCGCGGCCGCGTACTACGAGTCGCCGGAGCAGGCCGACCGCTGGACCGAGGACGGATGGTTCAAGACCGGTGACATCGTCTCGTTCGACCCGCACGGCCACATCCAGATCAAGGATCGGTCGAAGGACGTGATCAAGTCCGGCGGCGAGTGGATTTCCTCCGTCGAGCTGGAGAACGCGTTGATGGCGCACCCGGCGGTCGCGGAGGCGGCGGTGATCGCAGTTCCCGACGAGAAGTGGCAGGAGCGTCCGCTCGCCGTTGTCGTGCTGAAAGAAGGCGCGGCGTCGACCACCGACGAGCTGCGTGAGTTCCTGGCGCCGCAGTTCGCGAAGTGGTGGCTGCCCGATCGCGTCGAATTCGTGCGCGAGATCCCGAAGACTGCCGTCGGGAAGTTCAAGAAGACGGCGCTGCGGCAGGAGTTCGCACAGCGTCCCGCCGTGACGACTACATAAATGCCCGAGCCGCGGCGTAGTTGGGTGGAGGCGCCGCCCACGCCTCCGCATGTCTGGTCGACCCTCGGCTACCGCGGTGTCGCACAGGGCGACGGCACATCGGTGATCGAATGGGACGCGACGGTCGACTACTGCTTCCACGGGAGCTCGGGTCCGATCGTCCACGGCGGGCTCGTGACAACGCTGCTCGACACAGCGATGGGAGGAGCTTGTCATTCGCTACTCGGCGACGGCGAGACGTTCTTGACGGCGGACCTGAACGCAGAGTTCCTGCGCCCGACGCGACCAGGGACCTTGCGCGCCGAGGGACGGGTCGTGCACCGAACGAAGAGGATGTCCTTCTGCGCAGCGGACCTGTATGACTCCGACGGCAACTGTCTCGCTCGCGCGCGTTGCACTCAGGTGCTGCTCCCGGAGCGCTAGGCGACCTTGACCAACGCCTTGCCGCGGTTCTCGCCGCTCAGCATCCCGATAAAGGCACGCGGCGCGTTCTCCAGCCCCTCGGTCACGTCCTCCCGCCACCGAAGCTCGCCTGTCGAGATCCACCGCGCGAGTCGTGCGGCGGCCTCGTCGAACCGCGGCGCGTAGTCGCTGACGAGGAAGCCTTCCATCCTCGCCCGGAACACGATCAGCTGTCCTGGGTGGAATGTCGGCTTCGTTTGGTCCTCGTTGTATTGCGAGATCTGCCCGCAGATCACGATCCTTGCGCCGACGTTCAAGCGGCGCTGGACGGCCTGTGAGATCGCGCCGCCGACGTTGTCGAAGTACACGTCGACACGCTCCTCACGGAGCGCCGCCGCGAGGTCGTCCGCCTTGTAGTCGATCGCGACGTCGTAGCGATAGAGCTCGAGCAGGTCGCGCACCTTCCCGGAGCCGCCCGCGATCCCAACCGTGCGGCAGCCCGCGAGCCTCGCGAGCTGTCCGGCAATCTGTCCGACCGCGCCTGCCGCGCCGGAGACGACCACCGTGTCGCCGGGACGGGGCATGCCCACGTCGAAAAGCCCGAAGTAGGCGGTGAAGCCCGTTGCTCCGACAGCGTGAAGCGCGAGCGTCTGAGGATCGAGCTCAGACGGGACGAGCCGTAGCGTTCCCGCACGTACGATGGCGTACTCCTGCCAGCCGAGCTGGCCCACCGCCGAATCGCCCGGCGCAAAGCGTGCGTCCTCGCTCGCGACCACCTCGCCGAGGCTCTGAGACGTGATCACTTCTCCGATCTGCAACGGCGCGGCATACGAATGTGCCTCGCTCATTCGTCCTCGCTGATACGGATCGACGGACGCGAAGAGGACGCGAACGAGCACTTCGCCGGCGTTCGGGGACGCGACCGAGACCTCGTCGAGCGCAAAGTCCGATTCCTTCGGGAAGCCAACGGGACGCGCTGCGAGCGTGACGCGACGATTCGGCGGCATCGGCACTAGCATCGCAGGTCGTGCGTCTCGGGTTCACGATGGGCTACGCGCCTCCAGGCACGAGCCCGCACGAGCCGATCGCGCTCGCGCGAGAAGCCGAACGACTCGGCTACGACTCCGCGTGGGCGGCCGAAGCGTGGGGGACCGACGCGGTCACGGTGCTTGCCTGGCTGGCCGCAACGACGACGACGATCAAGGTCGGCTCCGCGATCATGCAGATCCCCGCGCGTACGCCGGCGAACACAGCGATGACCGCAGCGACGCTCGACCTGCTTTCCGGCGGACGGTTCTTGCTCGGCCTCGGCACGTCGGGCCCGCAAGTCGTGGAGGGCTGGCACGGCCGCCCGTGGGGGAAACCGTTGACGCGGACGCGCGAATACGTGGAGATCGTGCGTGCGATCCTGCGCCGCGAAGCGCTGGAGTATCACGGCGACGAGTACAACGTTCCGTACGCAGGCGACGGGGCAACCGGTCTCGGCAAGCCGCTGAAGCTCCTCGCCCGTCCGTTGCGCGCGGACATCCCGATCTATCTCGCTGCATTGAGCCCGAAGAACGTGCGACTCGCCTTCGACATCGCCGACGGCTGGCTCCCGATCTTCTTCTCTCCCGAGCGCGCGCGAACTGCGTTTGGATTCGAGCCGCGCGGCGGCTTCGATATTGCGCCGACGGTCAACGTGGTCCTTTCCGACGACCTCGACGCGGCGCGGGACGCTCTGCGCCCACTGCTCGCGCTCTACATCGGCGGCATGGGCGCACGCGGCGCGAACTTCTACAACGCGCTCTTCCGCCGCTACGGCTACGAGGCCGAGGCGGAACGCATCCAGGAGCTCTACCTCGACGGCAAGCAGCGGGAGGCGATCGCCGCGGTCCCCGACGGGCTCGTCGACGACGTTGCTTTGGTCGGCCCGAGGGAGCGGATCGCCGAACGGCTCGACGCATGGCGCGAGTCCGGCGCGACGACACTGCTCGTCGGCACGCACGATCCCGTAGCCTTGCGGACGATGGCGGAGTTGGTCCTGTGACCGAGCTCGAGCACGTCGAGCACGACGCCGTCGTCGACCTGCTGCGTCGCGACGTCACGCAGGAGCTCTACGACGAGATCCGCGAGCTGTGGAAGCGACACTCGATCGCCGAGGACAACCGCGATCTCCCCGGGCTGATCTCGACGCTCACCGAGGACTGCGTCTACGAGCTCGTCGAGACCGGCGATCGCTGGGAGGGTCACGACGGCGCGACGCGTTTTTACTTGCAGCTGCTGGCCGCCTTCCCGGACATCCACTTCGACCTCACGGACATCGTCATCGGCCCACAGGGCGTGTGCGAGGAGGCGCGTGTGAGTGGCACGTTCGAGTCCGAGTGGGTCGGTAACGCGCCGACCGGCGAGCGAATGACGTTTCGCGTCGTCATCTTCTTCCCCTGGGATTCCGAGCGCCGCCTCTTCAAAGGCGAGAAGGTCTACGTCGACTGGACACGCTGACAACGTCGTCGAGCTCGACGACGGCATCGTTCGAATCACGTTCGCCCTTCCGCTCGGCATCGATCACGTTCACTGCTACGCGCTGCGCGCAGAGGACTCCACCTGGACGGTCGTCGATACCGGACTGGGTCTTCCAGACGCCGGTGAGCAATGGGAAACCGCGCTGCATGCGTGCGAGCTGCAGGTCGAACGCATCGTCGTCACGCACTTCCACCCGGACCACGTCGGTGCTTCTGCACTGCTGGCCGAGCTCACGGGCGCGGACGTCCTGCAGGGAACGATCGACTACACGCAGTGCAAACGGGCGTGGGGCGAGCAGTCGTTCGACCGGCTTGTCGCATACATGCGCGAGCACGGCTTGCCGGCAGCAGAAGCCGCTGAGCTGCGCGTCGACGGCAATCTGCTCCTGCAGCTGATCCACTACGAACGCGACCCGGTGCCGCTCGAGCCCGGCGCGAGTCTCGACGGCTGGGAAGTGCTGCACCTGCCCGGCCACGCCGACGGCCACCTGTGCCTCTTGCGCGACGGCGTCCTCATCGCCGGCGACGCGCTGCTCGCGACGATCTCGCCCACCGTCGGCCTGTATCCCGACGCTCGCCCCGATCCGCTCGGCGACTACCTCGATTCGCTCGAACGTATCGTCGAG
>JBKPJA010000177.1:0-33236 GCA_046730515.1 Actinomycetota bacterium
GGAGCTGAAGGGAATGACGAAGGCGCTCGTCGACAGCCGCCAGCAGGTGATCGACCGGATGGTCGAAGAGGCCGAGGCGAAAGGCGCGGACGCGATCGTCGCCATGCGCTTCGACACGTCCGACATGGGCAACAACTGGACGGAGATCTGCGCGTACGGGACAGCCGTGCGGATGCGTAAGGCCTAGTGGCGACGGCGCAAGAGAACCCTCTGCTCGAAGGACTGCAGCTCCGTCGTACGCCCGACCCCTGCGCGATCGTCATCTTCGGCGCTTCCGGCGACCTGACGCAGAAGAAGCTCTTCCCCGCGCTCTACTCGCTCGCATACCGCCGCCTGCTTCCGGAGCACTTCGCGGTCGTCGGCGTCGCGCGCACAGAGGAGACGGACGAGGCGTTCAAGGAACGGATGAAGGAAGCGGTGCAGGACTACGGCCGCGACCCGTTCAACGAGAGCGTCTGGGATGCGCTTGCCGACGGGATGCGCTACATCGCGAACGATTTCTCGCAGAAGAAGTGCTGGACCGATCTGATCCAGACGTTGAACGAGGTCGACTCGGAGCGTGGGCTCGGTGGCAATCGCGTCTACTACCTCGCGGTTCCGCCGGCCGTCTTCCCGATGGTCGTGGGCGAGCTCGGCCAACAACGCAGCACGAAGGGCTGGACGCGGCTGATCGTTGAGAAGCCGTTCGGGCACGACCTCGACTCTGCGCGCGAGCTCAACACGGTCATCCACGAGCACTTCAGCGAGGACGAGGTCTTTCGCATCGACCACTACCTCGGCAAGGAGACCGTGCAGAACATGCTCGCGCTCCGGTTCGCGAACGGGATCTTCGAGCCGATCTGGAACAGACAGTTCGTCGACCACGTGCAGATCACGGTCGCGGAGACGATCGGGATCGAAGGCCGCGCGGGCTACTACGAGCAGGCGGGCGCGATCCGCGACATCTTCCAGAACCACCTGTTGCAGCTGCTCGCGATCACGGCGATGGAGCCGCCGATCGACTTCACGTCGGAGTCGGTGCACAACGAGAAGGTGAAAGTGCTGCGCTCTCTGCTCACACCGGGACCAAAGCACGTCGTGCGTGGCCAGTACGGACGCGGCTTCGTCGAAGGCGAGGAGGTGCGCGGCTACCGCGAGGAGGAAGGCGTCGATCCGCGGTCGATGACGGAGACGTTCGTCGCCGCCAAGCTCTTCGTCGACAACTGGCGCTGGGCCGATACGCCGTTCTACGTCCGCATGGGGAAGCGGCTGGCGCGCAGGGAGACGACGATCGCAATCCAGTTCAAGCGGGCGCCGCACCCTCCGTTCGAGGAGGCCGCTGCCGAGGAGCTGCGCCCGAACGTGCTCGCGATCCATATCCAACCGAACGAAGGCGTTTCGCTCGCGATCGCCGCGAAGGTGCCCGGGTTGGGGTGGACGATTCGGACCGTCTACATGGACTTCCTCTACGGCGGCGCGTTCCGCACGGGGATGCCCGAGGCATACGAGCGGCTGATCCTCGACTGCATCCTGGGCGACGCGACGTTGTTCACACGCACCGACGAGGTCGAGGAACAGTGGAAGATCGTCGACGCGATCGTCGCCGCGTGGAAGCGCGACCGGCCGTCGTTCCCCAACTATGCGGCTGGAACCTGGGGACCGGCTTCCGCCGAGCAGCTGCTGACCCGAGACGGGAGATCGTGGCGGGCACACTGACATCGATCCGCGACGTGGAGAGCGAGCTCGCCTCGCTCCGCGTCGATCCCGATTCGAGCACGCCGTATCAGCGCACGAGCGTGATGACGCACATTGCGTGGGTGCCGGAGGAGTGGGTCGAGGCGGCTGAGGACGTCCTCACGGGTCTCGCGGAACGACATCCGTCGCGAACGATCGTGCTCTTCCCCCGGCCCGACGACGAAGGCGGGCTCGACGCCGCGGTCGAAGTCGACTGCTTCGTTGGGGAAGAGGACCGCAAGGTGTGCATGGAGACGATTCGGATCTCGCTCCACGGTGGTCGCGCGTGGGAGCCCGCGAGCGTCGTGCAGCCGTTGCTGCTGCCGGATCTCCCAGTCTTCCTCCGCTGGCGCGGGGTGCCACCGTTCGACGAGCGCCACTTCCAGAGCCTCATCGACGTCGCCGACCGCTTGATCGTGGACAGCACCGAGTGGCCGGATCTGCCCAAGCCGTACCGGCAGCTGGCGAAGATCTTCGACGGCGTGGCCGTCTCGGATATCGCCTGGGCGCGCACGAGCCGGTGGCGCCCGCATCTCGCGACGCTCTGGCCCGAGATCGCGGACGTCAGCCGGATCCGAGTGAAGGGGACGATCGCTCAGGCATGCCTGCTCGCCGGTTGGTTGCGTTCGCGCCTCGGGCACGAGGTCGAAATGGAGCACGATCCGGCCGACCGGCTCGAGGGAGTCGATCTCGACGGTGAGGCCGTGCCGTTCCCGCCCGGCTTGCCGCCGGCGCCGGCCGATCTGCTTTCCGACGAGCTCGAGCGCTTTACCCGCGACCGCGTCTACGAAGACGCGGTTCGCGCGGCGTAATCACTTGCCGCCGACGACTTTGAACTTCGGTTTCGCGACGACGATCTTGGCCGGATCGGACCAGGACATCTCCTGCGAGCCGGTGCGCAGCGAGAGGTTGAAGCCGCGCACGCGGTAGTACCAGGTGCCCGGTGACAGCGGTAGCACTGCCGATGTGGCGAACGTCATCGTTCCGAGCGCGTTGCCGTTCTGCGGATCCGGCTCGGGCTTGAACGGATACCGCGTCTTGCTCCACTGCACCTCGTACGCGTACGAGCCGAGCGCCGGTGTCCAGGCGACGAGCGGATAGCCGTAGAACTTCGACGTCGAATACGCGGACACGAGCTTGCCGCCCGACGAGAGTCCCGACGCAAAGAGCTGCCCCGCGGCAGTCAGCGACGGCTCACTGTCCTTGCCGAAGCGCATGACGCGACCCGCGGCGCAGACATCCTGCGGCAGCTCGAGGTCGCGGTACTGGAGGTTGCCGCCCGTGCGCACGACCGGCTCGCCGGGCGCGTGCGCGAACTTCAGCGTGGTGGCGAAGGTCAACGTCGTCACGGTTGCGGCCGTCACCGTCTCGGTCTCCTGGTTGCCGATCGTCCCGACGAGCACGACGTCACCGGGCGCGAACTGATACGCGCCAGCAACCGGAAGGGTGCTGACATTCGCGGCGGAGCCCGGCACGGAGATGCTAGCCGTCAGGGCGCCGGGGGAATCGGCCTCCACGGGCACGACCGTCCAGTAGTAACCGCCGTTCGGCCAGTCGGTGTCCCAGAGGTCGACCGGAGCGCCGAGGTTCCCCTCCAGCTTGAGCTGGGTCGGCGCCGTCGTGGTGGTCGTAGTCGAGCCGGTCGGATCCGTGTCTTGGTCGGAAGGAACCGCCGTCGTGGGTGTCGCGGACGGCATCGACTCGGTCGTCGTGATCGGACTGCCGTCGAACATGTAGCCCTGCGGCTCCGGTCCGTCGTTCGCGATGTACGAGCCGCGCGCGGTCGGGATCTCCGCACCGGAGGTCGGCAGCGGAAGCGGCCCGTAGGGCCGCGGCGCGTATGCGGGCCCGCCGATGACTGCGCTGACGTAGACGGTATTCAGGCAGGCCTCGTCCGTCGAGACGTAGATGCGGAACAGCTCGGCCTGCGTGCCGTCCATGGCTTCGTCGCCCGTGAACAGGAAGCCCGGCATCAACCGATGGGCGTACGACGAGGAGGTTCCGTCTGAATAGACGTCCGAAACCGTCCCGATCAGCTGTATCGGCCCGCCGTCGTACGCGGGGTTCGTCGACAGGTACACCGGGCTCCAGGGGCCGTAACCGACGGCAGGAAGGCCGTTCGCGCGATCCTGCGGATTGCTATCGATCCGCAGCGCGCGAATGCGCCAGCGAATCGTCTCCGTCCACTTCGCGTCGCGGTGGAAGGTGTAGAACTCGCGCTCGTCGAGGACGTTCGTGAAGACGGTCTCCTTCTTCGGGATGTCGATCAGCCAGACCTCGTAGGCGTCCGCACCCTCGACCGGAGTCCACCGCAGGAGGCCGGCGCTGCCGGCGGGAAGCGGCAACGGAGACGGTGCAGCCGGTGGCGAGACGTCGAACGTGAAGGGAGCGCTCCACGCGGAGGCGCTGTTGCGGAAGATCGCGCGTACGCGCGCGTACAGGTTGTTCGTCGTCCAAGGGAGCGTGCTCTTCGGCGCAACGACCGGAGTCGTCAGGCCGGTGCCGGCGGAGACGATGCCGTTTTCGCGAAACGCCGAGCTCGTCGACAGCTGAAACTGGTAGCGAACCGCGCCCGGGACCGGGTTCCATGCGAAGGACGGCGTGCGTGGGAACGAGTGAGCAACCGGCTCGTCCGCGCGCAACAAGAAGCCGTGCAGACCGGTGGGAACGGTGCTGCGCGCACCCGCGACTCCCGATCCTGAGATCGCGAGCAGGGCGATGCACACGGCTGTGAGACGAGCGGCACGCATGGCTCTCTCGAGGTTTTCGGCAGGACTCAGGCGTCGGCTGTCCCTCGAATGAGGGATGCGACGCGTGTTCCGACGTCTAACACGAGCGCATCCGCATCTGCTCTCGCGATCAGCTGCACGGAAGCGGGCAGGCCATCTTCTGCGAGCCCGCACGGCAGCGCGAGAGCAGGCCAGCCGAGCGCGTTGAAGGGATATGTGAAGCGGATCATGCGTTCGCGCAGCTCGGCGTCGCCGTTGCCGGTGCGCGGGGCGACGCTCGCGAGCGTCGGCGTCAGCAGCAGGTCGAAGCCCTCCAAGGCGGAATCCGCCGCCGCTCTGTACTCGTCGCGGGCACGCGCCGCTGCGCGCGCTTCCGCGTCCGTGATCGCGAGGCAGCGCTCGATCTTCACGGCCAAGTCGGCGCTGTAGAGCTCACCGTTCTCCGCATAGAGGTCTCGGTGGACGTCGGCGACCTCGCGCATGAACAGCGGATACGTCTCGCTCGAGGAAGAAAACGAAACCGGTATGGCGTCGAGCAGTTCCGCCACCGTAGACACGCGGTGCGCGACCGCCGGGTCTGCCTCGTCAATCCACACGCACGCGACCCGAAGGCTCTCGTGTGCGCCCTGCGGCTCGAACGCCGGGGCGAGAACTCGCAACATCGCTGCACACTCCTCGACGCTGCGCGCCATCGGTCCGACCGTGTCGAAGCTCGGGGCGAGCGGAAAGCAACCGTCGGTGGACACCAGACCGAACGTGGGCTTGAAGCCCACGACGCCGCAGCACGCCGCGGGAATGCGGATCGATCCACCAGAGTCGGTGCCGAGAGCCGCATCTGCGAGACCGGCCGCGAGCGCCGCCGCCGAGCCTCCGCTGGAGCCGCCCGCAATTCGTCCCGGTGCGAGCGGATTCGGGACGGTGCCGAAGTGCGGGTTCTCGGACGTGATTCCGTAGGCGAACTCGTGCAGGTTCGTCTTGCCGACGTTCGCGTAGCCGGCCGCCTCGAGTCGCCGCACCGACTCGGCGGTCAGCGTCGGCACGTGCTCGGCGAACACGGCGGATCCGTAGGTCGTCGTTACCCCTTCGGTGTCGAGGAGATCCTTGACGGCGAGCGGGATGCCGTCCGCAACCGTCTCCGGTCGTGCGAGGAAGATGCCGTCGGTCGCCGCGTCCACGCGACGAATCTACTAGCGACGGCTCTTTTTCTTGTTGGCGACGATCGCCACGCGACGCGTGAGCGTCTCGCCCGGCTCGCCGGACGGCGAGAGGCTCGTCAGCGAGAGGAGGTTGTCGGCGTTCGTCTTGCGTAGCGCAGTAACGAGTGACAACGGCAGCTTCCAGCGTACGTCGTTGTTGCCGGCGCGCACGGATGCACTGCCGAGATCGGTCGACCCGAGAACCGCGTCGACACTCCCGCTGCCGCTCGAGTAGATAACGAAGCGGAGCACGCGGGTGCGTGCATTGACGCGGAGCAGCTCGGGTGCGTAGACGGTGAGATCCGGCGGCGGATCCGTCGTCGGCGCTTCGATGACCGGGCCGACGATGATCGCGCCCGGTTGGGGAATCGTCGGCGCGGCCGGCGAGCTGAGATCGACCGTGACCTCCCCCGTGATGACGAACTCGCGGCCGTCCATACCGAGCGAGTCGTTGGGAAGGGAGAGGTATCCGTCGGGGCTCGTCGCGCAGGTGTTCCACGGCACGCTGATCGCCGCATTGGAACCGGAGACCGCAAGCGCCTGCGCGGTTGCGCCGCTCGTGTTGGCGTAGTAGTACGGCGTCGACGTCACACCCGACGGAATCGCGACATCGAGCGTGAGCGTGGCCGCGTAGCACGGCTCGCGTCCGGTGTCACCCGCGGCGCCGTGCTGCAACGCGACGTACCGAACGGCGAGGTGGTTGACGGCCACGTTCGTCGTCGGCAGGGGGCCGTTCAAATCTCCGGTCGCAACCTTCGCGTAGTACGCGGGCAGCAGTCCGTTGATCGCGTCGAGCGCGAAGTTGCCGGTGAGCTTCGCCGTCGTGTAGTCGTTGAAGAAGCTGGCAAGCGTTGTGCCCTTGCTGACGAGCACGTTCGAGAGCGCGGTTGTGCCCGGCGAGCCTGGATCGGTGAGCACCGACTTCACCGCATCCGTGCCGAACCGCTCGGAGAGATACTCGAAGAGCACCCAGCCCGGATAGCCGTTGCGGTCGAGCTCCGTGTCACCGCACTCGGCGCCGACGCAATCGGCGGTGCGGTCGGGGTTCTGTCCGAGGTCGCTCTTCGTCGGCGTCAGGAAGCTCTCGGCGCGGAACGCTGCCCACTCGGCCGTGCCCTCCTGCAGCCACTGATCCAGCGCGGGGTTGATCGCGTTCTCGAACAGGTGGAAGATCTCGTGCGCGACGGTGTGATACGTCAGTCCGGTCGAGGCGTCGAGATGAAGCTCGCCGTCACTGGGATTGACGAGCCCGGTCCAGCGCTTGAGCGAGCCGGCCGAGTCTCGCGGCACGGTCACGTCGATCGTGCCGTTGGAAACACAGGGAGGGGCTTCCTGGAAGTCGTCGATCGAGACGTTCATGGGTGACGCCGGAGGGGCGTAGCCCCAGCTCGAGTAGAGCGAGTAGGCGCGCTCGAGCATGCCCAGCACGTCTCCGGCCTGCTCCTGCGTGATGTACGCCTTGGGGCAGAACTGGTCGACGTTGTTGCGGTCCCAGTAGACGGTGAAGTGGGTGCTCGAAAGCGACGCAACCGCGTACACCGGGAACGGATCGCTTGCGACCGCGCTGGGGACGCCCGCTGACAGGGCGATGCAGAGAGACGCCAGAACGAGCGCAGGCAGGCTGCGGCGCAGAAGGCTCATCAGAGGCCGAATCGGCCTCAGACGCCCTTTGCTTTAGTCGAAATGGAGGTAAATGAAGGCCACGAGCACCGCGCCGGCCGCGATCAGGACCGCAATTCCGAACAGGGAGAGCCCCAGAACGGAGTTCCTACGGGCAATCGTCGGCGTCGGTTCCACCGGGGGATTGACCGTCCGCGGAGGCGGTGCCTCGGGCAGGGGCTCGCTCATCGCAGCTCCGCAATCCGCCGCCGCACGTCACGCACCGGGCGCGCGCTCGTGACGTAGGGGACGTAGTCGAAGTTCTGCTCAGGCGGCGGCGAGGTCGTGTACCACTCGAGCGTGTCCGCGAGCCACGGATCGTTCCCGGCGCGCACGCCGACACGGGACGTTCGCACAGCGTTGACGATGAAGACGAGCACACCGATCGCAAGGATGCCGGAGCCGATCGTCGACAAGAGGTTGTACGCCCAGAACAGCCCGTGGTGGAAGTACGTGAAGTTGCGCCGCGGCATCCCCATCAGCCCGAGCATGTGCTGTGGGAAGAACGTCAGGTTGAAGCCGATGAACATCAACCAGAAGTTGAGCTTGCCGAGCCCTTCGTCGAGCAGCCGGCCGAACATCTTCGGCCACCAGTAGTAGAGACCGCCGAACACGGCGAAGGCTGTCCCGCCGAAGAGCACGTAATGCATGTGCGCGACCACGTAGTACGTGTCGGTTACCTGCCAGTCGACGGGGAATGCGGCGAGGAAGATTCCCGACAGCCCGCCGATCGTGAAGAGGCCGACGAAGCCGAGCGCAAAGAGCAGTGGCGTGTCGAAGATGAGATTCCCGCGCCAGGTGGTCGCGATCCAGTTGAAGATCTTCACACCGGTCGGGATCGCAATCGTCATCGACGACAGCATGAAGAAGATGTTCAGGTAGTTGGGCAGCCCGACGCTGAACATGTGGTGCGCCCAGACGAGCATCGAGTAGAACCCGATCGCGATCGTCGAGAACGCGACCGCTTTGTAGCCGAAGATCGGCTTGCGCGAGAAGACGGGGATGATCTCGGAGACGATCCCCATCGCGGGCAGCACCATGATGTACACCTCGGGGTGTCCGAAGAACCAGAACATGTGTTGGTACAGCACGGCGCTCCCACCGTGAGCCGGGTCGAAGAAGTGCGTCCCGACCTGGCGGTCGATCAGCAGCATCGACTCCGCAACCGCGAGCACCGTTAGCGCCGGGAGAATGAGGATCGAGTAGATCTCGATCGTCCACACGAACAGGGGCAGCCGCATCCAGCTCATCCCGGGCGCGCGCATGTTGTGGATCGTGCAGAGGAAGTTGATCGCGCCGACGATCGACGACAGCGAGGTCAGGTGGATCGCGAGAATCCAGAGGTCCTGACCGTGGCCGGGCGAGAACGCCTTCTCAGAGAGCGGCGGGTAGCCGTACCACCCTGACTTGGACGCGCCGCCCGACGCGAGGAAGCTGACCATCAGCGTCAAGCCGCCGAAGACGTACAGCCAGTACGAGAGCGCGTTCAGCCGCGGGAACGCGACGTCGCGCGCGCCGATCATCAGTGGAACGAGGAAGTTCCCGAACCCCGCGAGGATCGGGACGACGACGAGGAAGATCATCGTCGTGCCGTGAATCGTGAAGAGCTCGTTGTAGGAGTTGCGCGTGACGAAGTGCTCGTTCGGAGTCGCGAGCTGCGCCCGCATGAGCAGCGCCATGATCCCGCCGATCACGAAGAAGAACAGGCTCGTGACGATGTAGAGGATCCCGATCCGCTTGTGGTCGGTGGTGGTCAGCCACGACGCGATGCGGCCGCGGCGCCAGTCCTCGCGGTACGGCGTGACGACTTCCGCCCTAGCCGCCACTGCTCGATCCCTTGTAGACGGCCTTCTTCAGATAGGCCTCCAGCGCCTGCAGCTGGAACGCGCTCCAACCGCGCGCGACCGGCGGCATATAGCTCGAAACGGGCGGGCGGACGTTCTGTCCGTTCAGGAGGATGTGTTCGAGCGTCTGCTTCTGGACGAGGATCTGATTCGTCGCGAGCGGCGGGCCGTAGCCGCCCTGGCCCTCCATGCCGTGGCAGGTTGCGCAGACGCCACGCCACTCCTGGCCGCCGAGCGTGAGCGGATTCGCGAGGTTGGCCACGTACGCGTCGTATGCAGCCTGCGGCTCGGCGACGACGCGCCCCACCATCTCCGCGTGGAAGACCCCGCAGAACTCACCGCACTGTCCGCGATAGGTACCGGCCTGATCGGCCTTGAACCATGTGTGGTTCGTGACGCCGGGAATGGCGTCGAATTTGCCGCCGAGCGCGGGAATCCACCAGCTGTGGGCGACGTCTTGCGACTGGATGTCGAGCTCGACGACACGGTTGACCGGCGCGTGCAACTCCTGGATCGAGGCGTGCCCGTCGGGGTACGTGAACTGCCAGTAGAACTGGTGGCCGTCCACTCGGATGTTCAGCGGCGGGTCGGCGCTCGACGCTGCGGGCGCATTCCTGATCCCCGGCAGCTTGTAGAGAACGAAGGACACGATGATCGCTAGGATCACCACCGGCACCGCGGTCCAGATCAGCTCGAGTCTCGTCGCCCCGTGAATCTGGGGACCTTCCGCATCGCGCGGCCGTCCGCGGCGTCGGTAGCGGAAAACGAACCAGAGCAGCGAGGCCTCGACGACGACGAAGATGATCCCGGTGAAGATCGAGATCAGCTTGTAGGTCTCGTTGATGCGGCCCGCGTTCGGTGAGTGAGGCGTTACGGGCGCGAAGCCGCCGTTGCCGGCGTGCGCGACGGCTGCCAACGCCAGCGCGGCGCCGACTACGAGCACCCACGAAGTTAGCTTGCGCCTCACAGGCGGTGGCATCCTAAGAGAGTGGAGGCGTTCACGCGGGTCGAGCTTCCGGCAGGCGTCGGAGATCGTTACGAGGTGTACGTGAACGGCGTCCCGCAGGAGCCCGGACAAGACTTCGACCGCATCGGCGACGCCCTCGTCTTCCGCCGAACGCTGGCGAGAGAAGGGAAGCTCGGGCCGATGCGTTGGCTCTCGATGCTGCTCGGCATTGCGGGCACGTACCGCAAGCACGAGAACGTCGACGTGATCTACGAAGCGAACGGGCGCCGCACCGTGGCGACGCTTACGCCGACTCCTTAGCCTTCTCCACCGGCTCGAGGCGGTACCCGACGCCGTAACGCGTCTGGATGAACGTGTGCCGTGAGGCGCGCGTGTCGATCTTCTCGCGCAGCCGGCGGACGAAGACGTCGACCGTACGGTCGCGGTGGAGCTCGCGACGCCCCCAGAGCTTCTGCAGCAGCTCGTCGCGCGTCACGACACGGCCGCGCTCGAGCGCGAGCTGGTAGAGCAGCCGAAACTCCGTCGGGGTGAGCTCGGCGCTCTCGCCGTCGACGTATGCCTGCACCTCCAGCGGATCGATGCGCAGCTCCTCGATGTCGAGCGGCTCTCCACGCGGGCGATCGTCCCGGCGGGATGCACGTCGCGAGGCGGCTCGCACGCGCGCGACGAGTTCCTTCATCGAGAACGGTTTCACTATGTAGTCGTCGGCGCCGATCTCGAGGGCGTGGACGCGGTCGTGCTCCGTGCCGCGCGCGCTCACGACGACGATGGGAGTCGCGATTCCTTCGGCGCGCGCCGACTCGATCACGCTCCAGCCGTCCCGGCCCGGGAGCATCAGGTCGAGCACGACGACGTCCGGCCGTTCGAACCGCAGCCGCGCCAGCCCCTGCTCTCCCTTCGACGTGACCATCGGATCGAATCCGGCAGCGGCGATGTGCCGGGCCATGGCCTCGGCAATGACTGCGTCGTCCTCGACGATCAGGACCTTGGCCATACTCGTACCGGATGGACGACGCACAGACCTACCAGGAACTTCGAGTCGGATTCACAGCCGCAGTCTCGCACGAGCTTCGCACGCCCCTGGCGCGCCTGTCCGCGCTGCTCGACTCGGCCGCGCTTCCCGACGCCGACCAGGAGGCGCTGCTCGCACGAGCCCGCGAGCAGGTAGAGGAGATGAGCGAGCTGATCGACGACGTTCTCTTCCTCTCCGAGCTCGAGAGCGGGCGCGAGGTCGTTGCGCTCGGGCCGACCCTGGCCCTGCCCGTGTTCGAGGAGGTAGAGGCGAGGCTGGCCGACAGTGCGGAGCGCGCGGACGTCCGGATCGCGATCCACGTCGACCCGCCGAGCCTGACGCTGCCACTGCGGAGACGGATGTTGCAGATCGTCGTGGAGAACCTGTCGCTGAACGCCATCCGCTATGCCGGCCCGGGCGCGACGCTGACGTTGTCGGCGCGACCGGGCATGCTCGAGGTCGTAGACGACGGGCGCGGTGTCGACGAGACCGAGCTGCCGCGGTTGTTCGAACGCTTCTACCGCAGCGACCGGGCTCGTGCCTCGCGTGGAACGGGTCTGGGTCTCGCGATCGTCAAGCATGTGGTCGCCGCCGCCGGAGGCGAGGTTCACGCCTCGGGTGGGCTGGGGCGGGGACTGCGCATTCGCTGCACTTTCCCCGCCCCGTAGGTGCCCTCTAGCTATGGACGAGCCCGATGGTCTTGATCGACGCCTTCAGCACGACCTTGGGCAGCGGCGAGAAGAGCAGCGGCGGCCCATCCGCCTGGCCCTTGGTCAGCGCCCAGCCGACGAACCTCTTCAGATCGGCCGCATGCGAGGTCTGCATCGGAACGATCACGTACGTGAACGTGCAGATCGGATAGGCCTTCGGAGCCGACTTGGGCGGATTCACGATCGAGATGCCGCTGTTGTTCGGAGCGACGCGCTTGATCGTGGCGCCGGCGGCCTTGATTCCGGGCAGACCCGCAGCCGCGAACTTGCCGGCCTTGTTCTGGACGAGGCCGAAGCTGAAGTGGTTGGCGAGCGAGAACGCGACGTCCACGTAGCTGATGCCGCCGTTTGTCTGCGCGAGCGCGGCCGAGACGCCGGACGAGCCACGCGCGCCGATCCCCGTCGGCCAGTTGACTGCCGTGCCGCGTCCGACTTGCGACTTCCACTGGGCACTGACCCTCGACAAATAGTCAGTGATGTTGTACGTCGTCCCCGAGCCGTCGCTGCGGTGGATGACCGTGATCTGCTCGCCCGGCAGATTCGCACCCTTGTTGATCTTCTTGAGGCGCGGGTCGTTCCACTTCGTGATCTTCCCGAGGAAGATGTCCGCGAGGATCGGGCCTGTGAACTTGAGCTGCTTTGCCTGTCCCGTCAGGTGGTACGGGATCGATGTCGCCGATAGGGCCCAGGGAATCTGGACGCAGCCCTTGCAAGCAGAGAACTGATCAGGCGTGAGCGGCGCGTCCGACGCGCCGAAGTCGACGGTGCGGTTCGTGATCGCGTTGATCCCGCCGCCCGAGCCGATCGGTCCGTAGGTCACCTTGATTCCCAGAGCGGATTGCACCTTCGGGATCCAGTTCTGCACGAGCTTCGAGACGAAGGTGCTGCCCGCGCCGGTCAGCTCACCGCCGTTCGCCTTCGAGGTCGACGCCGTTGCTCGGCTCGTTGCCGCGAACGCGGCGATTGCGGCGGCCGCGAGGATGGCCAGCGCGATGATGAGCTTCCTGGTCAAGCTTGTTCCTCCCCTTTTTCGTCGTTGGGTTCGGCGCCAGGATGCCCCCGCGCGCGTGATCGTTGGGCTGATGGAAGGTGTCGTTCTGGTGACAATCTGGTGACTCGCGTCCCCAAGCGGAAACATGCGCTCTAGGGTTTTCTGACTCCATGGCATCGGTTCCGACGACGAGCCCGATTCGTCTGTCCCGTCGCCGGATCGGCGACCGGGTCGGCGATCTCTCCCTGATCGGAATCACCCTCGCGGCCGCGCTCGCGACGGTCGCGTTGCTCGTGGCGATCCTCTACAAGGTCTTCCACCTCGCCCATCCGGCGATCTCGAAGTACGGCTTGTCGTTCCTCGTGCACAAGACGTGGGATCCGGTCAAGGGCATCTTCGGCGCGCTCCCTTTTATCTACGGAACTGCGATCTCGTCCTTCATCGCCCTCGTCATCGCAACCCCGCTCGCGCTCGCGATCGCCCTCTATCTCAGCGAGCTCGCCCCCCGCGGTTTGCGCACGATCGTCGGCTCGCTCGTCGAGCTGCTGGCCGCGATTCCGAGTGTCGTCCTCGGTCTCTGGGGGATCCTCGTGCTCGGCCCGTTCCTGGCCCACCACGTCGAGCCGTGGCTGCACCGCGAGCTCGGCTTCATCCCGCTCTTCGGACCGCCGCAGCAAACCGGAGCCGGCATCTTCACGGCCGGGCTCATCCTGACGATCATGATCGTGCCGATCATCGCGGCGATCAGCCGCGAGCTGTTCCTGCAGGTGCCGAAGGAGCTCGAGGAAGGTGCGATCGCGCTCGGCGCGACGCGCTGGGAGATGATTCGCGGCGTCATCTTCCCGGCGACGCGGTCCGGCGTCTCGGCGGCGATCATTCTCGGCCTCGGCCGCGCGCTTGGAGAGGCGATCGCCGTGACGCAGGTGATGGGCGGCGGGACGACGATCGGTTGGTCGCTCTTCCGTCCCGGCGACACCTTGGCGAGCAAGATCGCGGCGAACTACCAAGGCGCATCGACGTTTCTCGAGTCGGCCTCGATCCTGTATCTCGGTGCGATCCTGCTCGTGATCGGTCTGATCACGAATCTGATCGCCCAGATCATCGTGCGTGCGTTCGATCCGATGCGAGAGGCGCGCTGATGGCAGCGGTCACCCCTCAGATCTCGCTGCGGGCGACCGGCCGTGTACGCCGACGCAAGCGGATCAACCGCGCCGTCGAGTTCTTCTGCACGGCCGCGGCGCTCGCGGCCGTCGGGATACTTGGCCTCGTCGTGGCCTCCGTGCTCGTCAAGGCGTGGCCTGCGCTGTCGTGGCATCTCTTCACCAGACCGCCGTCTCTGTTCGGAGCTCAGGGAGGCATCTCGAGCGCGATCGTCGGCACCGCGCTGATCCTCGGGATGGCAGTCGCGATGGCCGTTCCCGTCGGTGTCCTGACCGCGATCTTCATGGTTGAGTTCGCGCCGCGAAAAGTGGCCGCTCCGATCCAGCTCGTCCTCGACATGCTCAACGGCATGCCGACGATCATCACGGGGATCTTCGTCTACGGCCTGCTCGTGATCGGGCACGTGCAGAGCGCGTGGGCCGGCGCGTTCGCGCTGGCGGTCGTGATGCTTCCGCTCGTCGCGCGCGCGACGCAAGAGGTGCTGCTGCTCGTCCCGTCCTCACTGCGCGAAGCGAGCCTCGCTCTCGGTGTGAGTCGCTGGCGGACCGTTATCGGCGTGGTGCTCCCCTCCGCAATGGGCGGGGTGATCACGGGCACGGTGATCGCGGTCGCGCGCGTTGCCGGCGAGACGGCGCCGTTGCTCTTCACGTGCTCGATCTTCAGTCCCGCCGTGAGCACGAACGTGACCCACGCGCTGCCGAATCTGACTGTCCTGATCTTCCAGTACTCCGAGCAGCCGGACCCGGGTCTGCACCAGCAGGCCTGGGCCGCATCGCTCGTGCTCTTGGCGTTCGTTCTCGTTGCGAGTCTCGGCGCGCGTGCGCTGCTCGCCCGAAGCAGGAGGAAACTCGAAGGATGACAACCCGGACGGATACGATCCCGATCGACGTGGCACCCGTTGAGATCGCTCAACGCAAGCAGACGCCGTTGCCCGCTCAGCGCGAGATCGTCTTCGACGTGCAGAAGCTGGGCGTGTCGTACGGAGCTGCGACAGCGGTTAGCAACGTCGACCTCGACATCTACCGCAACCTCATTACCGCGGTGATCGGCCCGTCAGGCTGCGGCAAGAGCACCTTCCTCCGCTGCCTGAATCGGCTCAACGACCTCATACCCGGCGCCAAGATCGACGGCAAGGTCCTGTATCACGGCGTCGACCTGTACGGCGACGGCGTCGACCCCGTGGAGGTGCGGCGCCGGATCGGGATGGTGTTCCAGAAGCCGAATCCCTTCCCGAAGTCGATCTACGACAACGTCGCCTGGGGGCCGCGCGTGCTCGGGATGCGCAAGGGCCTCGACGAGCGAGTCGAGAAAGCGCTTCGCAGCGCAGCGCTCTGGGACGAGGTGAAGGACCGCCTGAAGAAGAGCGGCCTGTCGCTCTCCGGCGGACAGCAGCAGCGGCTCTGTATCGCGCGCGCGATTGCGATCGAGCCGGAGGCGCTCCTGCTCGACGAGCCCGCGTCGGCGCTCGACCCGATCGCCACAACGTCGATCGAAGAGCTGATGCACGAGCTGAAGCGCGACTACACGCTCGTGATCGTGACGCACAACATGCAGCAGGCCGCACGCGTCGCCGACCTGACCGCGTTCTTCAGCCTCGAGGTCGACGACGGCAAACGATCGGGAGTCCTGGTGGAGTACGACACCACCGACAAGATCTTCACCAACCCCTCCGACAAGCGGACAGAGGACTACGTCACCGGCCGCTTCGGATGAGAGCCACCTTCCAGGACGAGCTGAACGTCCTCGAAGCAACGTTGCAGGAAGAGGGCTCCCTCGTCCTGCGCGCATTACGGGGGGCGCTCAACGCGCTCGAGCAGCGCGACGTCGAGCTCGCGGACGAAGTGATCGCGTTCGACGACGACGTCGACGACCGCTATCTACGGATCGAAGAGGGCGTCCAATCCCTGCTCGCACGGCAGACTCCTGTCGCGAGCGACCTTCGCCTCGTCCTCGCGATCCTGCATGTCAATCTGCACCTCGAGCGGATGGCCGACTACTGCGTGACGATCGCGAAGTTGTCGAAGCTCGTTCCGGAAGTCGATCCAGGCCCGCGCTTCGTCGAAGGCTTCGAGGAGATGGGCTCGCGCTGCGAGGAGATGATCCGCGTCGCGCTGGACTCTTTCGGTAACCGCGACCTCGAGGGCGCCGAATCACTCGTCGAGCTGGACGAGCTGATCGATCGTGCGAACCGTCGCGTCGTCGAGCGCGTACTCGAGCTCGGCGAGGATCCCGCGATGCGCGAGTACGGGCTTCGGATGGTCATCGTCTCGCGTGCCCTCGAGCGGATCGGCGACCACGCGGTCGACATAGGCGAGCAGACGGCGTACTTACTGACCGCGGAGTTCCGCGAGTTCACCGACGCGTCGCATCCAACTCCGCGCTAAGCGGCCCTCGAAAGCACATCGCGATGGTCGGCGCTGAACGGCAGCAGGTGTGCGTGGTGTTCGGAGCGGAGGAATGCGACGACGGCCTCTTCGTCCTGCTCGCACGGCAGGAGCGTCTTCCACGAGGGCAGATGCTCGACGCGGTGAAAGTCGCCGGATGCGATTCCACGCAATCCGTTCAGAGCGACCCAGGAGAAGATCTCGCGCCGGTTGAACAGCTCCCAGCGGTCGACCAGGCTGCAAAAGACCTCGCGTTCACGGAAGAAGCGCAGGCTCGGCCGTAACGGCGTCCTATCTCCGGGTGCGTAGGGGTGAGCAGCGACGATCGCGGCGCCCGAGGCCCGGGCTTCGAGGATTGCCGTGACGACTCCGTCCTCCATCGAGACGAACCGGCGCAGGCCGATTGCGAGCGCGTGCGCGGACTCGTTCGGATCGCGATGGTTGTCCGTGAGCTCGAGCCCGGGGATCAGCAGCAGCCCGTACGTGCGCCGTCCGCGCTCCGCCTCGCGGTCGAGCTCGCTGAGATACGCGTGCCAGCTGCGCGAGCCGACGGAGGTCGGCATCGGGTCGTCGGCGCGGACGGTGTGATCGGTGACGCAGAGAACGTCGAAGCGCTGTCTGCCGTAGAGGTCGACGAGCTCCCGCATCGTCAACGAACCGTCGCTCCACGTCGTGTGCGCGTGGAGCTCGCAGAGGAGGAGCGGCCGGCGCAGCCTCGTTGCCGCCCCGGCCGCCGCCTCGCCTGCGAGCTTCAGTCCTGCCATTCGTCGTCTTCGAGCTCGGAGACGACGACCTCGTTCGACTGCGGCTGCTCGTCTGCGGGCTGAGGTTCTTCCTGCTGCGTCTCGGCCGGAATCAGCTGTTCGTCCATGGTGTCCTCCCGGGATGGATTGGCGTTCGCTTCCGATTGTGCGGACCGCTGACCCGGCGCAGGTGGCGTCGTTACCACGTCGACACCGGAGCGGAACGACGCTGTAGCCCAACGCCTCCGGGCCGATTCGTAGGGTCGGGGCGCATCGGATGCGGGCCGGGAGAGAAACGGGGAGCGTGCCCGCAGTCGGTCCTCCTACGACGACCGACGCCGGTCGGAGCCCGGGTGCCGCCGCCCGGGCTCCGCATTCTTGACGAAGTGGTGAACGAAGACGCATTTCTGAGGCATAACCGCGGCGACCCAATTAGGATCGCGTCTCTGTGAGCGCGACGGCCCCGACGGGCGAAGCGGCGTCAAGCTTCGTCGCCACGTACCACGACACGCCCGACGGCCGTCTCGCCCGCGCGGGCATCCGCCTGCGCCGTCGAATGGAGCACGGCACCGGCCTGTGGGAGGCCGAGATCGCGCATACGACGATTGCAGCACCCGGCGGCCCGGCTGAGCTTCCGTATGAGCTGATGCGAAGGCTGCAGGCGCTTCTGCGCGGGCGGGAGCTCGTGGAGGTTGCGCGTCTACGCGCAGGAGAGGAAGACGTCGCGGTGCTCGAGGGACAACACGTCGTCAATCACTTCCGCAACGTCGAGGACGCGCTGCGGTCGTCGATCCGCACGCGTCCGGACGAGGACAAGCCGCCGAAGGACGCGCCGGCGCTCACACACGTGCAGTCGTACCTGCGCCGACAACTTGCGGCGCTCGAACGACACGATCCGGGAGTCCGACTCGGTTCCGATCCTGAGGACGTGCACAAGATGCGGGTGGCCGTGCGCCGGTCTCGTGCCGTCCTGCGTGCCGCCCGCGATCTACTCGAACCGGAGTGGACCGAATCGCTGCGTAACGAGCTCGAGTGGCTCGGCGATTCGCTTGCTCCCGTGCGCGATTCGGATGTGCTCCTCGCGCACGTACGCGTCCAGGCGGCGAAGCTCGATGCAGGCGACGCCGTCACCGCGGGCACGATCGCTCGGCAGCTCGAGGCCGAAGGCCATCGCGCCCGTGCGCGCATGCTCGAGGCGCTCGACAGTCAACGCTACGTCGCATTGCTCGAAGAGCTCGACCGCGCCGCGACCGCGCCGCGTGTCCAGGCGGCAGGCGGTTCGCTCGAGGAGATCGCGCGACGCGAGTTCAGGTCGTTGCGCAAGACGATGAAGGCGCTCGGTAAACGCCCGTCGAATGCGGCACTGCACCGAGCGCGCATTCGTGCGAAACGCGCGCGCTATGCCGCCGAGCTGGCGGAGCCTGCGGTGGGCAAGAGTGCGACGCGGTTCGTGAACGCCGCGAAGACCTTCCAGGACGTCGTCGGTGAACACCAGGATGCCGTCGTCGCCGAGGACCGCATTCGCGCGGCAGCGCGCAACGCGGGGAGCGCATCCGCGGCCCTGGCAGCGGGCCGCCTCGTCCAGCTCGAGCGCGCCCGCAGGCGTGCAACGCGTGCGGCTGTTCCGCGCGCCTGGAAGAAGCTCGAGCGCCGCGGTCGCAAGGCCTGGCGTTAGCACCTCGGGCCGCGTGGTGCGGTGCTGTTGATCCGACACACACGAGCCGGCGACCGCGCCGACTGGGTAGGCGACGACAGGCTTCGTCCGCTCGATGAACGCGGTTGGCGGCAGGCCGAGGAGCTCGTCGACCTGCTCTCCGAGATTCCGATCGAACGAATCGTCTCCAGTCCGTATGACCGTTGCGTCCAGACTGTCGAGCCGCTCGCGCGTTCACGCGGGTTGGCGATCGAGCTTCGCGAAGAGCTCGGTGAGGAGCTCCAGATGACGGACGGCGCGAAGCTCGTGCGCACGCTGCTCGGCGAAGACGTCGCCGTCTGTTGTCACGGGGGCCTCAGCGATGCCGTCGCGGGTGAACCGCAGAAGAAGGGGGAGGTGCTCGTGCTGGCGGCCGACGCCGACGTGAAGGACCGTCTTCGGCCCTGACTCAGGCGGTTGCGGCCGCGACGCCGTCGAGCAGCAGCAGTGCGGCGCCTTCGCGCAGACCACCCCGCGCGACGCCGAGCGAAACACCGAGGCGACGCTGCACCTCGGCGAGGATGAGTGCGCCCGCAGTCAGCGTCCGCGCTCGCGCGCGGTCGACGCCGAGCTCCTTCGTGATCTCCCTCTTCGTGCTCTGTCCGAGTTGGGCAACCGCTTGCGCCAGTTCCCGCTCGCTCAGCTCCGGGCCGACGAGCCTGCGCAGGGCGCGTGCTGTTCCGCCGGTTGCGAGCGCGGCGAGCGGCAGCGGCGGCGTGAGCTCCGCAAAACAGCGCGACACTTCTGCATATGCGCTTGCGAGCTCCTCGCCGGTGGGCGGATCGGACGCAAACGTTCTTCGTGTAAGCCGAAGCGATCCGAGATCGACCGAGCGCGACCAGACGGGCCCGGAGCTCAGCATGCCGACGCAGACCTGCGTCGATCCGCCGCCGATGTCGCAGACCGCGACCGTCTCGGGGAGATCCCCTGCCGCCGCGACTGCGCCGTGCCAGGCCAGCTCGCCTTCCTCCTCTGCGGTCAGCAGCTGCACCGGCACACGCGTCGCCGTGCGCAACGCGTGCGTGAGGTCGTCGCCGTTCGAGCTCTGGCGACCCGGCGAGGTGACGAGCACGCGGATGAGCTCGCACCCCTCCTTGCGCGCTCGCGCCACCCGCCGCTCTGCTGCCTCCGCCGCTTCGCGAAGCTTCTTCTCGCCGATCGCGCCGTCTCGTTCGATCTCTTCGCCGAGCCCGACCTGAACGCGCTCCTCGCGCACGACGTCGATTCCCTGCGGCCCTCGAACGGCCACGAGCAGGCGCACGGTGTTCGCGCCCACGTCGACGATCCCCACCCTCATGCGGCGCATTCTTCCGAAGCGGTCGGTCGGTGCCCGATCGCCGCGAGAAGGGTTACCGCGTCCGGCGGGACGACGAGGTCCTGCGCCGCGCCCGGGCGCGGGCATTTCGCATCAGCACGACCTGGCTCGGTCGCATGCGATCGCCCTTGCGCGGACGAAGCTTCATCCAGCGCCCCTCGGAGCTCATCTCCCATGCCGACGAGTTGTCGGCGAGCAGGATGTCGAACCCGCGCGTGAGCTCCTGCTGCGCGCGCCCGTCCTCGATCGGCACGAGGAGGTCGATGCGGTAGTCGAGATTCCTCGGCATCAGGTCGGCGCTGCCGATGTAGTACGTCGCCTCGTCGCCGGCCTCGAAGATGAAGGCTCGACTGTGCTCGAGGAAGCGGCCGAGCACGCTGCGCACGCGAATCGTCTCGCTCAAGTCGGGGAGGCCGGGGCGGAGAGTACAGACGCTGCGCGCGACGATCTCGATGCGTGCGCCGGCGCGCGAGGCGCTGTAGAGCTCATCGATGATTGTCTGGTCTGTGAGGTTGTTGACCTTGATGCGAATCCGCGCGGCCTTGCCGTGCTCTGCGGCTGCGGCGACCTCGCGGATCTTCGCGACGAGACCGTCTCGCAGTCCGAACGGTGAGACGAGGAGCTTGCGGAATGCCTGCGGCTTCGCGAAGCCCGTGACGAAGTTGAAGAGATCCGCGACGTCCGCCGCGATCTCTTCGTCGACGGTGAAGAGTCCGTAGTCCTCGTACTGGCGCGCAGTGACGATGTTGTAGTTCCCGGTGCCGATGTGCACGTAGCGGCGCAGCTCGTCGTCCTCACGTCGAACGACCAGCGTTGCCTTCGCATGGATCTTCAGGTTCGGGAACCCGTAGACGACGTGAACGCCTGCTTGCTCGAGCGAGCGTGACCACTCGATGTTGCGACGCTCGTCCCAGCGGGCTTTCAGCTCGACGAGCGAGACGCTCTGTTTCCCCTGCTCGGCCGCATCGATCAACGCCGGAATGACAGGCGACTCGTCGCTGGTCCTGTAGAGCGTTGTCTTGAGACCGATCACGTCAGGATCCACGACCGCGGCGCGCACGAAGGCCTCGAAGCTGGTCGCGAACGAGTCGTACGGATGATGGACGAGCGCGTCTCCCCGTCGCAGCTCGGCGAAGAGCTCCTCGGGGGAATCCGCGGTGGCGAAGCGCGGGTGCGCGATCGCGAACCACGTCTCTTCCTTGAGGTCGGGCCGGTCGAGGGCCACGAGCTCGCGCAGATCGGCGAGGTCGAGGAGACCTTGGATGAGATAGATCTGCTCGTCGGTGACGCGGAGCCCGCGCTTGAGCTGATCCAACATGCGGTTTGAGACGGAGCCCGAGACCTCGACTCGGACGACGTCGCCAAAGCGGCGCCGCCGTAGCTCGAGCTCGACGGCCTCGAGGAGGTCGTCCGCTTCGTCCGAGAGCTCGAAGTCCGCGTCCCGCGTCACACGGAAGGTGCAGTACTCGCCGATCTCCATCCCCGGGAAGAGCCGTGGCAGGAAGTGGCGGATCACGCGTTCGAGCGGAATGAACAGTCCATGGTCTCCGATCGGCAGGAACCGGGGTAGCAGCTCTGGGACCTTCACGCGCGCAAAACGCTCCTCGCCGGTCTCCGGGTCGCGGACGATGAGCGCGAGGCTGAGTGAGAGGCCGGAGATATAGGGGAACGGTTGTCCAGGGCCGACGGCGAGCGGGGTGAGGACCGGGAAGAGCTCTCGTTCGAATCGCTTCTCGAGCTCTTCGAGCTCTTTGCGGTTCGCGTCGTCGACGTCGCCTACGACGATGCGGTTGTCGGCGAGGGCCGGGCGGAGATCGCGCTTCCAGAGCTTCGCCTGCGCCGCCGTGAGCTCGAGTGTCTGCTTCCGAATCTCCGCGAGGGTCTCCTGCGCAGTCCGGCCGTCCGGCGAGCGCACCAGCAGTCCCGATTCCTCCTGGCCCATCAGCCCCGCGACGCGGACCATGAAGAACTCGTCGAGGTTCGACGAGAAGTAGGAGCAGTTCTTCGCGCGCTCGAGCAGCGGAAGCGCGGGGTCAGCGGCCCGCTCTAGAACCCGGGCGTCATAGGCGAGCCACGACAGCTCCCGGTTGAGCAGCCGTTCCTCGTCTGTCGTAGCGGCTGCTACTTGCGTCCGGGCCACGAATCATCCTCTCGCGCTGCTTCGGTGCGGTGGGTTACGAACTGTGACGATGTCGAGTCTGCCCCGCTCCTGGCGGCGATCGGGGTGGCGCAACCGGCAGCGTCACTAGATCGTTTTACCACGGCGGAGCTTCTCCTTCGCTGACAAGCCACAATGGAGGCAACGTGAGCATCCTCTGGATCATCCTGATCATCATCCTGGTCCTAGCCCTACTCGGCTTCTTCTCGCGCGGCTACTGGTAGTAGGACCAGGATCAGCCTGAGATGGGCCGCCCGGCACTTGCCGGGCGGCTGTGCTTTTGTGGACGATGCTCCGGATGGAGCGTCGTCCGGTTCCGGCCGTCCTGGAGCGCGCCGATCTCGAACGCTCGTTGCCGCGTCTCGGCGGGATGGCGCGCGCAAACGGTGTCGTGATCGTCAGCAGGCGCTTTTGGGCTTTCGCCGGCAGCGACGGTTCCTTGCGGGAAGGGGCGATGCCGCGGGTCCCGAGAGCGCTGCGCCGAATTCCACTCCTCCGCGGGCTCGTCCGGCTCTGGGGCTCGCTGTCGCCGCTCTTTCGGGGAACAGGCGTAGCGCGCAGCCGCGAGCGATCGTTCCTCGCGGTTGCGGTTGTCGCGCCCTTCCTGTTGGTGTTTGCGCCCAGCACGGTCGGCCTCGTTGTCGGGGCGGTCGTGACTGCGGCCTTGATCCTCTGGCTGATGCGCGGTCGCACGCTCTTCCTCCACGGCGCCGAGCACAGGGCGATCGCCGCCGCCGAGGAGCGGCGACTGAGCACGACCTGGCACGGAGATGCGAAGCCGTCGCGATTCTCGCCGCGTTGCGGCACGAACTTCGCCGCCCTGCTCCTGCCGGTGGCGACCCTCGGCCAACGCTTCTGGCCGCTCGCGCCGACGGTGTTCACTCCGCTCGTCGTGACGGTGCTGTCGCTCGCCGTGACGATGGAGCTCTGGCAGCTCGTGCAGGCGTCGAGGTCGCGCGCGGCACGCGTATTCCTTCTTCCGGGCCTGCTGCTTCAGCGCGTGACGACGCGCGAGCCGCGACTCGAAGAGACGCAGACGGCGTTGCGCGCGGTCGCGTCGGTTCTCGAGCGCGAGCTCGGGTAACACGCATCCTTCGGCGACGAGGGTAGCCTGCGAAGCAGTGGCGTTGGACAACACCATCGTCGCCGAGGGGCTCGTGCGCGTGTTCAAGAAGGGGCCGCGCGCGGTCGACGGCATCGAGCTCCGCGTCGAGCCGGGAGAGATCTACGGCTTCCTCGGTCCGAACGGCGCCGGCAAGTCGACGACGGTTCTGATGTTGACCACACTGCTGCCGCCGACGGCTGGAACGGCGCGCGTCGCCGGCTTCGACGTGGCCACACAAGGCGCCGAGGTGCGAAAGGCGATCGGTGCGGCGTTGCAGGAGGCGGCGCTCGATCCGTTCCTCACCGGTCGTGACCATCTCCGTCTGCAGACGACGCTGCACGGGATTACCGGCGAGGACCGCCGGCAACGCACGAACGAATTGCTCCACCGGGTCGGCCTGAGCGAGGCCGCCGACCGGAAGGTCGGGGGCTACTCCGGCGGGATGAAGCGCCGGCTCGACCTCGCGCTTGCGCTCGTGCATCGACCGCGCATCCTCTTTCTGGACGAGCCCACAACCGGTCTCGACATCCAGAGCCGGACGGCCCTCTGGGCAGAGGTCGGACGCCTCGCGAAGGACGAAGGCGTGACCGTCTTCCTGACGACGCAGTACCTCGAGGAAGCAGACGTCCTCGCCGACCGGGTCGGGATCATCGACCACGGCCGGATTGTCGCCGAGGGAACACCCGAGGCGCTCAAGGCCGAGATCGCCTGCTCCACCGTCGAGGCCGTCCCGGCCGCAGCAGACGACCGCGCAAGGCTGGCAGAGATCCTCTCGCGCTTCGGATCGCCGACCACCGGCTCGCCTGGAACCGTCGCGGTGCAACTCGCGAGCGCGGACGGTGACCTCGCGAACATCGTGCGGACGCTCGACGCCGAAGGGCTTCACTTCGCGCATCTTCAAGTGCACGAGCCGACGCTCGACGACGTCTTCCTCGACAAAACTGGTCGCCATCTCGAGGGCGCTGAGATGGAGACCCAGGAGGAAACGTGAGCCTCGCGGCGAGTCAAGCATTGATCCTCGCCCGGCGCGCGGTTATCCGCACGGCGCGGCAGCCTGCGCTCGTCATCTTCCCGCTCATCTTTCCCGTGCTCTTGCTGGCCGTGAACGCCGGCGGCTTGCGAGCCGAGACACACTTGCCGGGATTTCCGACCGACTCGTTTCTCGCGTTCGCACTTGCGGTTCCGTTCGTGCAAGGTGCGCTGCTCTCGACCGTCAACGCGAACGTGGAGTTCGCGCGCGACATCCAGACGGGTTTCCTCAATCGGCTCGCATTGACGCCGGTTCGCAGTCTCGTCTTGCTCGTCGGGCAGCTCGGAGGACTGATCTCGATCGCAGTCGTCCAGGGCGTCTTCTATCTCGTGATCGGTCTCAGCTTCGGGGTCCATCTGGCAAGCGGTTTCTTCGGCGGCGTCCTCCTGATCGTGCTCCAGGCGATGATCGCGTTCGCCTTCGCGGGGATGGGCTCGTGGGCCGCGCTGCGCTTCGGCTCCACCGATGCGGTGCAGAGCCTCTTTCCGGTGTTCTTCGTCTTCCTGTTCATCTCGTCGATGAACATCCCTCGCAACCTGATCGAGACGACGTGGTTTCGCTGGGCGGCAACGGTGAATCCCGTCTCGTACCTGATCGAGGCCGTCCGTAGCCTCGTTATCACAGGCTGGGACTGGGAGGCGCTCGTCCTCGGCTTCGGTGTCGCCGCGGGCGTGAGCGCGGCCGGCTTCGCGCTCGCGGCGCGCGCGTTGCTGCATCGCCTGGAGCGCGCGTGAAGGAGATCCTCGATGTCGCCTACGGAGTCGCGTGGCGCGTGCTCAAGCGCATGTACACGAACCCGTCGATCTTCCTGCCGACGATCATCTTTCCGCTCTTCTTCTTTACTGCGTTCGCCGGCGGGCTCTCACGCGTTCGGAACGTTCCGGGGTTCGACTTTCCCACGGGGTACACGGCCTTCCAGTTCGTCTTCGTGCTGCTCCAATCCGCCGCTTTCTCCGGCGTGTTCACCGGCTTCGGGATCGCTCGCGACTTCGAAACCGGCTTCATGCGCAGGCTGATGCTCGCCGCACCGCGCCGGAGCGGGATCGTGGTCGGTTACGTCTTCTCCACGATCGTGCGCTGGCTCGTGACGATCGCGATCGTCACAGTGGTCGCGCTGGTCGCGCAGATGCAGATCGGCGGCAGCGGCGTCGACCTGTTCGGTCTCTATGCGCTCGGCTTCCTGCTCAACATTGCGGGGACGCTGTGGGCCGCCGGTGTCGCGCTGCGGCTGCGGTCGCAACAGGCTGCGCCGGTCATGCAGATGCCGGTGTTCCTGCTCCTCTTCTTCGCTCCCGTGTACGTGCCGCTCGCCCTGTTACAGGGGTGGATCCACGCGGTCGCGACCGTCAATCCGCTCACCGCCATGCTCGAAGCGGGCCGGGGATTCATCTCCGGCGAGCCGACACGGACGCTCCTCGCCTTCACGCTCGTCGTCGGGCTTGCCGGCGGATTCTCCCTCTGGGCAGTTCGCGGGCTCCGCAAAGCGGAAGCTGCCGGTTAGACGCCGCAAAATAGCGGCATACTGCGGGGCGTGAGCCAAGACGCCTGGCCGATGCCGACCGACGGAGCGCCGAGGGAGCCGCTCCCGCGTGTCGAGGACCTGCCGGTCGCAGAAGAGGGCTACGAGCAAGAGAGCGTCAAGGCTGCCTTCGACACGTTCTATCGTCACGCCGCCCAACTCGATGCGGCGCTGCGGACACTGGAGGCGGTCGATTCGTTCCACCGGCACGCGGCGGCGTTGCGCGCGGATCTGCGTTCCTTGCGTGCAGCGGGCTGGACACAGCAATCGTGGGGCGGCGCGCCGTACGGACACGGCTACGGCCGGTCGCCGCGCGCGCCTCGCGAGGGAATCTCGCCAACGGTGTGGCGAATCGCGGGGGAAGTCGCGTTCCTGATCGCAGCATCCGTCGCGCTCGGCGTCGCGAAGCTCGACTGGTGGGTGATCGTGCTGGTCATGACGTGCGCCTTCCTCCTCGTCGCAGGCATCGAGTGGCTCGCGTCGCGCGACCGGTTCACGCTTGCGGCTGCACCGGTCGACGAGCACCCCGTCGTCGAGGCGGCGCCGGTTACATCCGAGGACACCGAGGAGTCGCTCGGCTGGACCGCGTTCGAGGAGGCCCAGGAGCCGTCGGACGCGATGACCATCATCGGCGAGCCGCTCGAAGTCGAAGCGGAGTCCGTCCAGGGCCTCGCGGCCGAGGAGCCCAATCCGGTCGAGGAGCCGGAGGTTCCCGACGAAACGCCGCACCGGCGCTGGTTCCGTCGTCGTGAGCAGACGCCCGAGCAAGGCGCCGAGGACGTCGACGTTCCCCGACATGTGCGCGTGCTTTCCGCCGACGAGCAGGCCGCCGTATCCGATCCGTGGGAGCAGGGCTTCGACGGCGACGCCGCCGAAGAGCCGCAAGAGGAAACGGGCGAAGAGGTCTCGGCGCCTCGTCGCTTCCGGCGTCGCTAAGTCAGGCCGCGTCCCGATCGGCCAAGGCTCGGGGTCAGACCCATGCCGTGATCGCACGAAGTCCGACGTGTCTCGGATCGACGTCTCGTGGTCGAAGACGAAGGGTCAGACCCCGTGGCTCTGACCCTTTTTTAGGCTGCGCGGAATACCTCTGCCTGCTCTTCTTCATTGAGCAAGCGCACAAGGAAGTACGCGAGCGCGGAGAGAAACACGACTGTCTGCTCGGCGTTCATCAGGATTCCGCCGAGGTTTTGATCCTTTGCCGGCGACAGTCCCCACAACCGCGGCGCGTGTTTGTAGAAGTCGTAGAACGGTGTCGACGAGAAGATGAACGCGAGGCCGAGGAACGATGAGGAGACGAACGCGACGCCGAGATAAGCGAGCGCGCCGGGCGTCGACAAGGCGGTGGCGGCGTCGCCGAGCAGCGGCCACCAGAACAGCAGCCCGGCGGCGATCAGGAGCGCGTGCTCGACGTTCAGCGCCCACACGTGTCGCAGCGCGTAGTCGTAGAAGACGGGCAGGTGCACGAGGTACCAGACGGCGAGCCAGGAGGGCAGCGCAATCCAAGGGCGCGCAAGCCGTGCGAGCAGCCGCCCGCCGTGTTGCGTTACGGCTGAGCGCATCCGCGGGGTCAAGCCGATGATCAGAAGCGGCGGCGCCCAGTCCGCGATCATCACGTTGCCGAGCAGGTGGAAGAGCAGCAGGTAGCGGCGCGCGATCGTCTCGAGCGGTGAGCAGAGCGCGGCGACGATCAGCGCGAGGCCGAGCGCGAACACGGCGATCCGAAGCTTCGACGGACGCTCCTCACGTGCTGCGCGCGCATACGCAAAGGCAGCGGCCAACGCGAGCACGAGGAAGAACGGCTCCCAACTGAAAGCCCACGGGCGCGGCATCACGCCGCCGACGTTAGCTCAGGACGTCCACGCCGTCCGCGAGCACGCGCTCGACGGCGAGCGCGTCGTCGAGGACGATGACGTCTGCCCGCGCGCCGCGCTCGAGCGTCCCGAGATCGTGGCGGCCGGCGATGCGGGCGGGAACTTCGCTCGCCGCAGCGAGCGCAGCCTCGAGCGGCGCGCCCAGCTCGACGAGATTACGGACGGCTTCGATCATCGACACCGTGCTGCCCGCCAGCGCGTGGTTGCCGTCGCGCGCGACGCCGCCGGTGACCTCGACGTCGATCGATGCAAGCCGGTAACTCCCGTCCCCGACGCCCGCAGCAGCCACCGCATCGGTGACGAGCGCCATGCGGCCCGCCGCCGCGTGCCAGACGAGTCGTGCCGTGTCGTCCGCGAGGTGGACACCGTCGAGGATCACCTGGACGGAGACACGGTTGGAAGCGAGCGCCGCACCCGCCAGCCCGGGCTCGCGTGCGGCGAACGGACGCATCGCGTTGAAGATGTGCGTGACGGTTGTCGCGCCCTGCGCGAACGCGGCGTGTGCTTCGGCCGCGGTCGCGTCGGAATGTCCGCAGGAGATCGTGATGCCGCGCGCGCGCAGAAATCCGACGAGCTCGAGCGCGCCCGGCAGCTCGGGCGCAAGTGTCATGTGCGTCACGCGACCGGAGTCGAGGAGTCGTTCGAGCAGCGCGAGATCCGGATCGCGCCGCGCCTGCGCGGGATGCGTACCGAGCCGATCTGCCGCGATGAACGGACCCTCCAAGTGTGCTCCGAGCAGGCGTGGCGAAGTTCCGTCCTCAGGTGGAAGCTCGCGCAAGGCGGCGGAAAGCGCTTCCTCCGCCGAGGTGATGAACGTGGGCTGGTACGCCGTCACACCGGACCGCAGCAAGGCCTCGCCGGCACGCCGATACGCGTCTGCATCCGCGGAGAAGAAGTCGACACCCGCGAAGCCGTTCACCTGCAGGTCGACGAAACCCGGTGCCGCGACGCCGCGACCGTTTGCGCTGTTCAGCCCGACTTCGACGATGCGGCCGTCGGCGACGGCGACGTCGCCGCGCAGGAGCTCGCCCTGAACGAGCGCCGCCTCGACCCCAAGCCGCCCCGTGGCTGCCATCGCTAGCTCGCAAGCTCCGCCGCAACGGGGGCGTCCGTTCGCGCGCGAATGGAGGTGCCCGTCTCGAGGTCGAAGAACTGGAGCTCACGCGGATCCACGGTGACCTCGGCCGCTTCGCCCGAACGGAGGAGGGAGCTCCGGTCGAAGCGGCCGAGGATCGTCGTCGAACGGCCGGAGTCATCCGTGCCGAGACGCGGCCCTGGGGGCTGGGCTGCCGCGTCGACGAGCTCTTGCCGGCTGAGTGGAAGCGCGGGGACGTCGAAGTGGACGAGCTGCTCCGCGCCGAGCGACTCGACGAGCAGCACGCGAGCGCGCAGCCGCACGCCGTCGGCGCCGTCGCCGATGGACTCCGGGCGGATGCCGATCACGATGGCTTTTCCAACCAGCTCTGCGAGCTGTGGCCGGGTGGCGACGACGTCGTGCGGCAGCTCGATCACGGTCGCTCCCGAGCGGCAAAGGAGCCCGCTGCCTTCCCGCTCGACCTTCGCCTCGATCAGGTTCATCGGCGGCGAGCCGACGAAGCTCGCGACGAAGAGGTTCGCCGGCGCGTCGTAGAGCTGCTGCGGCGTGTCGACCTGCTGCAGGAGCCCGTCGCGCATCACGGCAACGCGGTGACCCATGGTCATCGCCTCGACCTGGTCGTGCGTGACGTAGAGCGTCGTCACCTCGAGCCTCTGCTGGATCCGCGCGATCTCCGCGCGCATCTGCCCGCGCAACTTCGCGTCCAGGTTGGAGAGCGGCTCGTCCATGAGGAACGCCTTCGGCTCCCGCACGATCGCGCGGCCCATCGCGACACGCTGGCGCTGGCCGCCGGAAAGTTGGGCGGGTCGCCGCTGCAGCATGTCCTGGAGGCCGAGGATGCCCGCGATCTCTTCGACGCGTCGCTTCTGCTCGGCCTTCGGCACGCGTCGCATCCGCAGTCCGAACGCGAGGTTCTCGTACACGTTCTTGTGCGGATAGAGCGCGTAGGTCTGGAACACCATCGCCACGTCGCGCTCGCGCGGCGGCAAGTCGTTGACCACCTGGTTGCCGATGCGGATCTCGCCTTCGCTGATCTCCTCGAGGCCGGCGACCATGCGCAAAGCCGTCGTCTTCCCGCAGCCGGAGGGACCGACGAGGACGACGAACTCCCCTTCGCGCACGGTCAGCGTCAGGTCGCGGACAGCAACGGTGCCGCCGCCGTACAGCTTGCTCACGTTCAGGAACTGGATCTCAGCCACGGACCGCTCCCGCTGTGAGCCCGAAGGCGATGCGCCGCTGGATCAGGAGGAAGAAGACGACGACCGGCAGTGCAGTCAACGTGGCGCCTGCCATCAGCGGGCCCCAGTCCGTGCCCTTGAGGCTCGTGAACGACGCGAGCCACACGGTCAGGGTCTGCTTCTGCGGATCGTGCAGGAAGACGTACGCGATGATGAACTCGTTCCAGGCCTGAATGTAGGCGAAGATCGACGTCGCCACGAGCCCCGGCACGACGAGCGGCAGGAGGATGCGCACGAACGCACCGAAGCGTGTGCTGCCGTCGACCATCGCGGCCTCCTCGAGGTCCTTGGGCACTCCCATCAGGAAACCGCGCAGCGTCCAAACCGTGAACGGCAAGACCCACGCAATGTAGATGGCGATCACCCCGGTCAGCGTGTTCACCTCGTTGACCCGGCTCATCAGGATGTAGAGCGGGATGATCAGCGCTGTGAGCGGCAGCATCTGGATGCCGATGACGAGCACGATGAACGGCTTCCGCCCGTAGAAGTCGAACTTCGCTATCGCCAGTGCAGCGAGGAAGCCGATCACGAGCGAAAGCACGACGACGAACACGACGATGATCAGGCTGTTCTCGACGTCGCGCCAGAAGTACGGCCGGTGAATCGCCTCCGAGAAGTTGGAGAGCGTCGCCGGCGCGGGAAACCACTTCGGCGTGTAGGCGAGCACGTCCTTGCCGGGCTTGAAGGCGGTCGAGACCATCCAGTAGACGGGAAAGACCAGGAGCACGAAGACGACCAGCGCCGTCGCGTTCACGCCCACGCGTCCGAGGAGCCTGCGCTTGCTCCGGCGACGCGGTCGGAACTCGGTCGTCGGCGCGACGGGGACGGGCGCGACGCTCATGAAACCTCTCCGGTCTTCACCATCTGGCGGATGTAGACCAGCGTCGCCGCGAACAGGATCACGACCATCAGGACGGCGATCGCCGAACCGAGCCCGTATTCCCCGATCCGGAACGACTCCACGTACGCGTACACGCTCATCAGGAAGTAGTCGGGATTGGGCCGCTGGTCGAGCATGATCCAGATCTGGTTGAAGACCTGGAAGTCCCAGATGATCGACAGGCTTGCGAGGATGATGAAGATCGGCTTCAGCAACGGCAGCGTCACCTCGCGGAAGACGGCGAACGGACGCGCGCCGTCGATTGCCGCCGCCTCGAGCAGCTCGGCCGGTACCTGAGCGAGCCCTGCGTACACCGTGATCGCAACGAACGGGATCGCGCCCCAGACGACGAGCGCGGTGATGACGCCGAAGCCGCTCCACGTGTTCGCAAACCAGTCGTGGTGGATGAAGTTGCCGAAGTGAAGCTTCGTCAGCGTCCAGTTGAGGACGCCGAACTCGTAGTCGACCATCCAGCGCCAGAGATCGACGGCGACCACGACCGGCGTCGCCCAGACGAGCACGAGGCCCGTTGTGAGCAGGAGCCGCATCGCGCGGCCGAGGCGGGTGAGCAGGAGCGCGATCGCCGTCCCGAGCACCATCGTCAGCGTCACGTTCACGGCGGTGAACACGACCGTCCGCAGGAGCACATGCCAGAACTGCGAGTCGTGGAAGATGGTGTGGTAGTTGGCAAGCCCGATCCACTTGCCCTTGTGCGAGATCAGCTCTGCGAGCCCGTACTGCTCGAACGACAGCTTGACGAGCAGGTAGACGGGATATGCGAGCACGAGCCCGATCGCGCCGACCGCCGGCACGAGCAGCGCGTACGGGGACGTCACACGCGTGATGCGACGGCGCGTGAAGCGGCGCCGCCGCCGAGCGACGACTGGAAACGTCTGCTCGGCGGCGGTCACCGTGCCTCCTTCGGTTGCGAGGCGGCTCACTTACCCGCCGTTGAGGATCCTCGTGATCGCGTTCGAAGCGCCCGTGGCCGCGGACTTCACGGACTTGTGGTTGGTGAAGATGGACACGAGCATGTTCTGAAGGATGTCAGCGTTCTCGACGTTTGCCCAGTTCGGGGTCGTCGGGACGAACCAGCCGGACTTCGCTGCCTCCGCGAACGGCGCCAGCTGCGGGTTCGAGGCGTTGATGCTCACGAGCTTCGTCGTATTGGGAATGTTCCCCGCCTCGGCGATGATGCGCTCGGAACTCGTGCCGGTGAACTCCTTCAGCCAGTCGGCCGCGAGTGCTGCGTTCTTGCTGCCGGCCGGAATCCCTAGGTCGGAACCGCCGATGAACGTCGGCATCAACCGTCCCTTGACGTGGCTCGGCATCGGGTAGGCGCCGACGTCCGGTGCCAGCGAGGGATTGCCGACCTTGGGGTCGAGCGCGTACGGCCATTCCCAGCCGTTCCCGATGAACTCGCCGACGTGACCCTTCGCGAAGACGAGTGACTGTTGCGGGTTCGCCTCGTCACCGGTCTTGTTCGCGCGCGAGAGTGACTGCACGATTCCCTTCAGCACGGTCAGGCCCTTGATCGCCTTCGGTGAGGTCAACGCGCCGCGCCACTTGCCGCCCTTCTGGACCGCGATCGAGCCGCCGTAGTCGTAGACGAAGCCCATCGACGCGTACCAGTACTTGCCGGGGAAGTAGAGCGCCGAGAAGTCCGGATTCTTGCCGTACTTCTTCATGAGCTTCTTCCCGTCGGCGGAGAACGCTGCCAAGCTCTTCGGCGTGCCCTTGATGCCTGCGCCCTTGTAGAGGTCCTTGCGGTAGATGACCGCGCGGACGCCTGCGTAGTACGGGACGCCGTAGAGCTTGCCGTTGTACGTGCACGACGCCTTGAGCCCCTGGAGCCAGGTCTTCGAGTTCGGATAAGCGGACGCCGTCAGCTGCTTGAACGCGCCCGCGGCCATGTACTTCGTCATCTCGGTGTTGCCGAGCTCGATGACGTCCGGCACGTCGCCGCCGGCGAGTGTCGCGTCGAACTTCTGCAGATGGCTACCCCACGTCTGGTACTGGACGTTGACGGTGTAGTCGGGGTGCTTCGCGTGGAACGCAGAGTTGGCCGCCGCGACGGCCTGAGGCCACCCGTTCTGAGCATCGACCTGAAGCCAGACGGTGATGCTCTTGTCCTGCTTCGCGGAGGTGCCGCCGCTCGCAGTCGAGGCGGAAGCGGCGAGCGCGACGACGAGAATCGCCGCCGCAAGGATTCGGACTTTCAT
>JBKPJA010000178.1:0-3080 GCA_046730515.1 Actinomycetota bacterium
CAAGGCCGCGGAGCCCCTCCTGCCGCGCGAGATCGTGCACGGACGCAAGCGCGGCTTCTCCATTCCGGCGGCCGCGTGGCTGCGCGGGGAGCTCGAGCCGTTTGCCCGCGAGACGCTTTCGGCCGAGCGCCTGCAGAGGCAGGGCTTCTTCCGTCCGTCCGCCGTCGAGCAAGTGATCGACGACCACGTGTCGCGCCGCGAGGACCTGAGCCGCCAGCTCTGGGGCCTGCTCGCATTCACGCTCTGGTACGAGCACCACGTCGAGCGAACACCTACGACACCACGTAAGAGTCTGTTGCAAGGCGTTCTCGCGTAGTGCGCGTCTGGATCGATCTGACCGCGTCGGCGCACGTGCTCGTCTTCCGACCGCTCGTCAAGCTGCTGCGCGAGCGCGGCGACGAGGTGGAGCTGACCGCACGCGAGTACGCGCAGACGCTGCAGCTGCTCGAGCTGCATGCGCTCGAAGCGGAAGTGATCGGCAAGCACGGCGGCCGGTCGCGGCTCGGGAAGCTGCGGGCGATGCAGCGCCGCCTCCGCGCGCTGCGACGGTGGGCCAAGGGACGCGACTTCGACATCGCGCTCGCGCACGGCTCGCACGAGCTGACGATGACAGCGCGCCGCCTCGGCATTCCCAGCTCGACGACGTTCGATTACGAGTTCGCGTGGCTCCAGCACCAGCTCGGCTGTCGCGCCGCGACGAAGGTCGTCGTTCCCGATGCAATTCCACCCGAGCGTTTCGCCCGTTACGGCGCCCGGCCGCCGAAGCTCCTCCACTACCCCGGGCTGAAGGAGGAGTACTACCTCGCAGACTTCGAGCCGGACCGCTCCGTGCTCGAAGGGCTCGATCGTAGACGCGTGCTCGTCGTGCTGCGGCCGCCGCCTGATGTGTCGCTCTACCACCGCCACTCGAATCCGCTCTTCCCGCAGACGGTCGACTTCCTCGGGCGACACGATCAGGTGCAGGCGGTCGTCCTGCCCCGCACCGAAGAACAGCGCGCGTTCGTGCAGGAGCTCGAGCTGCCGTCGCTCGTTATCCCCGAGCGGGCCGTCGACGCGCAGAGCTTGATCGCGCTTTCCGATCTCGTCGTCTCGGCAGGCGGCACGATGAACCGCGAGGCGGCCGCGCTCGGTGTTCCGGTCTACACGACGTACGGTGGACGGCTCGGCGGCGTCGACGAGGAGCTGATCCGGCAGGGAAGGCTGAAGCCGCTCACCGATCCGCGCGCGCTCGAGCTCCGCAAGCGCGACGGCTCGATAGGAGAACAGGTACGACGCGACCCGGCCGACATGCTCGAACTGCTGCTCTCCGCGCTCTAGCCGGACGCGAGCACCGCAAGCACCTCGCTGCCGTAGCGCGCAAGCTTCGCCGGCCCGACTCCCGGGACGGCGCCGAGCTCCCACAGATCCTGCGGTCGACGCGCGGCGATCGCGGCCAGCGTCGAGTTGTGGAAGACGACGTATGCCGGTTGCTCGTCCTCGCTCGCGCGTTTGTAGCGCCACTGCTTCAGCGCGACGTAAAGCGGATCGTCGGGCTCAGCGGAACGCTCCGCTCGAACCGGTTGCAACTCGACGCCGAGCTCGCGCAGGAAACGGCTGGGACGTCGGCTCCACGTGACGACGAGGTGACGCTTAGCGCGCGTCATCCCGACATAGAAGAGTCGCCGTTCCTCCGCGATCTCCGAATCCGTCCGCGCGAGCTTGATCGGGAGCTCCTTCTCCTCGACGCGCGGGATGAAGACGGCTTCGAACTCCAGCCCCTTCGCGCCGTGCAGCGTCAGCAGGTGGACGCCCCGCCGCTCTGCGCCGGTCGAGCCGAAGCGCCGCTCGAGCTCGGCGACGAAGTCGCGGGTCGTCTTTTCGCCGTCGTCGAACTCCTGCGCGAGCTTGACGAGCCGGCCGAGATCCGCCTGGCGGACGAGCTCCCGTTCGCCGAGCTTGTCCGGTGGGTGCTCGAGCCAGCCCGCGTCCTCGGCCAGGCCGCGCACGGTGGCCGCGACGGCCTTGAAGTCTCGCTTCCGTAATTCACGCACGAGCCGGCGGGCGGCCTCGCGCCCGAGCAGCGCCGATCCCTGGAAGGGAATCCGCAGCTCGTGGAACCGTTCCTCGAAGTCGACAAGCCGCGCGTTCGTGCGGCTGAGGACGGCGATCTGGTCGTACGAAACGCCGTCGCCGTGCAGCGCCCGAATGCGCTCGACGACGAAGTCGGACTCGGTCTCGTTCGTCCCGAACGCGCGCAGGATCGGATCCGGCCCGCCGTCGTGCGTCGCGCGCAGCACCTTCTCCGCTCCGCCGAGCTGGGGCACGATGCGATTCGCCAGCCCGAGGATCTGCGGTGTCGAGCGGTAGTTCGACTCCAAACGAACGACGGTTGCGTGCGGGAAGCGCCGCGGCAGCGCGAGCAAATACTCGGGAGTTGCGCCGGTGAACGCGTAGATCGACTGGTAGTCGTCGCCGACCGCGCACAATTCGTCTGCGCCGCCAAGCCAGCGGTCGAGCAGCGTCTGCTGCAGGAGGTTGACGTCCTGGTACTCGTCGACCGTAAAGGCGCGGAACCGTTCGCGCACCGCCGCAAGCGCATGCGAATCCTCCTCGTAGAGCCGGACGGCGAGCTCGATCAGATCCTCGAAGTCCGCGTAACCGCTCTCCGTTTTGCGCCGTTCGTAGTCGCGGAAGACGCGTGCCATCAGATCGGGCGGGATCGGCGGCTCGTGGTCACCGAGCTCGCGCAGATAGATACGCGGTGTGAGCCGCCTGTTCTTCGCCCACTCCACCTCGGTGGCGAGATCGCCGGCCGGCCTGAATCGGTACGGCTTCGGGAGCGAGTTGCCGATGTGTCGCAGGGCGAGCGCCTTCGACGCCACGATCTTGCGCGGCGGATCGCCGAGCCAGTGCAGCTGTCCGAGAGCCGCAGCGTGGAACGTCCGCGCCGTAATGCCGTCGGCGCCGAGCGCCTCAAGCCGTGTACGCATCTCTGCTGCGGCCTTGTCTGTGAACGTGACGGCGAGGACGTCGCGCGGCTCGAATGCGTCGGTCGCAACCTGGTACGCGATCCGGCGCGTGATCGTCGTCGTCTTGCCGGA
>JBKPJA010000179.1:0-7654 GCA_046730515.1 Actinomycetota bacterium
TACGTTCCTGGTGGTTCGGCTCCGACGTCGTGGGTCACGTGCGCTGCGTACCAGACGACGACGTCACTGTTGAGAACGACCTCACCGTTGACAAATTGGTCGAGGTCGGCCTCGGTTGTACCGGGCGGCCCGGTGGTCTGGTTGTGTCCGTCATCGAGTTCTGTTCCGTGGTAGCGGAGGATCCAGACGTCGCCGCGACCGTAGGCGTCCGCAAACCCGTCGTTTGCGCCTGGGATGAGCGTGTAACCGGCACCGGTGGCTGCGTTCTCGATCCTCCAGCGCCGGTCTCGGGCGGGGTCCCGGTAGCGCTTGATCTCGAAGTGTTTGGTGTGCCAGTTGGTGCCGGGAAAGATCGGTGGGTCGTTGAACTCGCGCACGAGGTTGTTGCCCGGGGTCTCGATGTCGAAGTCGAATCGCCAGTAGGGATGGTGGTGGTGAACCGAGCAGACGCATGAGCTCTGAACCGCTGAAAAGCCGAACCGCGGCCGGATCGTGCCGTCCACGTTGAAGCGCCACTGGCTGATGTAGCGGTACCACCCGGCCTCGAGCTCGCTGACGAGGACGGCGTCGTCCGCCTCGGGGTAGACGGCAACCCCGGCGAAGCTTCCGTTGTCGTTGCCCGAGTCGATGATGGTTTGCGCCGGAGCCGGGCAGAGCCGGAAGCCCGGCACCGGGTCTGCGCCAGTCGCCTCGAACATCCCCTCCTGCCACTGCCAGTCGCGGTACGGGCCGCAGGCGTTGCCGTCGTAGAGGACGTTCAGGATCGGCACGTGCGCCCGGTAGAGAACGCGCTTGCCGCGGTAGTCGGCGAAGCGCACTTCGATCGCCGAGCTGCGTGTCCCCGACGACGCGGCCGGTCGCACGACGAGAAACCGCCACAACACCGTGTTCCCTTGGCTGACGGTCACCCAGGCTTGGCCTGGCGTTCCGCGGCTCACCGTCGACTGGCCGGCATAGGGCAGTCCGCAGATCGGGTTGTGCGCCACCGCGGTCGGCGGCGCGTGCTCGTCGAAACGCTGGATTGTGTGATCGATCATGTTCACTCCGACGATCTGGTGCCGCGGAGGCTCATCGCCGCCTCGCGGCATCAAACCGACCGCCAACGTTCGCTGGCTGCGCCCGTCCGGTCCTTCGTTCTCGAGCAGCGGCGGCATCGGCGGGTAGATCGTGGCCGCCTGCCGACGGAGGAAGGGGCCGAGTTCGGAGTCGTCGCGAACGATCTCAACCGCAGCCTCGAACTCCTCAGGACTCGGTAGTGGTTGGGTTCCCAACTCGGAGAGCTGCGGCTCCGCGCCTTCGTCTAGTGGAGCCTCGGCGACGACGGTTCGGTTGTTGGTGTAGTCGAAGAATGTCGCGCGGTAGGAGACCGGTGCGGCTGGCTCCTCGCGTTTCTTCTCGTGCTTATCGACGAGCTCAAAGGTGAGTAGGCGCGACTCGACCTCACCTAAGAAGTCGCGCAAGGAAGGGCTCCTCAGGAGTGCGGCGCGCATCCGGTCGATCGCAGCGGGCTCCGGCCCAAACGGTTCGAATTTGATGGCAAGCTCGGCCATTCGGCGAACCTCCCCAGGTCTCCGCGGCATCCGTTGGCGGGACGGCCGTCGCGGTCCAGTCTGTCCCGGCCTGGCCTGGCTGCCGCAGCAAAGGAGTCTCCAGCCGGCCACCTTGGCGACTCCTTGCTAATGCATTCGTGGGGAGGCTACTCCGTTCGTTTTCGGCGGTCAATTTGCGTCCCGCTCTTGAGGTCTTGATCCGATGCTTAGCCTGTGCGGCGCGGTCCAGAGTTGAGACCGACAGGGTCATCGGTGCACCATGACCGCTGCCGCTTCGATTCGACTCAAGCTCAACGACCCCAGCCGCGCTTCCGACTTGCATGCCTACTTTCGCCGACACGATGCCCTCGCGGTTTACAACGAAAATGGAACGCTCGACGTCCACCCTCCCAAGCCTTTCTCTGATCGGGATGAGGAGCGCGCCCTGGTTCGCTTCGACCTGTGGGTTTTGGAAACGGACAGGCGGCGTACCGGTCGAGCCCACCGAGTAGCTGCGGTCTCTCAGAGGCACCGTCGGCGCGAGCGGGTGCTCCAAGCGCTTGAGCGCGCGCTACGCGCGTCGACGGCGAGGAGACGATCAGCGATCTTGTCGCGGAAGCACTCTCTCCCGACGCGCTCGATCCAGGTTTCGCTAGGGTCTCGAGGACGATGGGTCGCGGCTCGAGGCCAGTCAGGCGCTGGCGACACGATCGTAAGAAGAGGAAGGCCGCGCGCGACAAGCGCAAGTTTGCGGCGCTCGCTCGCCCCAGTCGGCCCCGCTGAGAAGGCGTCCTGTCGCCTTTCGGCTCAACTGCGACAGCCACAATCCGCCGCAGGCGGATAGGACGAGCGCGCGCGAACTCATCACCGGAGGAAGCGCGGTTGTCGCGCCGCACTCATGTGGAGACACGCCGGATCTGTTGCCGTGAGCGGTACTGTGCCGCTACGAGAAGCGGCTTCTGACGAGCGAAGGGAAGACACAGGGTGATGGAGACGCTGGCGCTGATGAAGTGCGTCGCGTGCCGCAAGGACGCACCGACCGTGGCCGATGCCGAGATCGCCGAATTTCATCGCCAAGTCTCTGAGTGGGAGATCGTCGAGCTCGATGGGATCAAACGCTTGAGACGCGTCTTTCCAGTCGACGATTTTGCGGAGGCGTTGCAATTTACGAAGAAGGTTGGCGAGCTTGCAGCGGCAGAAGGGCATCACCCTGCCCTGCTGACCGAATGGGGTAGGACGACGGTCACCTGGTGGACGCACAAAATCAAGGGCCTGCACCGCAACGATTTCATCATGGCGGCAAAAACGGACGAGCTGTATCAGCGATGAACCGTTAGAGACTCGGGAAATAGTCTCGATGCCCGACGGAGGTCATGCTGCACGTTCGTCCTTTCGTTGGCCATCGCCGGTTCTGATTGTCGTGCAAGCGCCAAAAACGACACAACACGCGGCCGAAGCGATGCGGCGAGGCAGCGTGAGGGGTTCCAAGATGCCGGTTCGGTGACTGCGGCTCAGCGGTAGCCCTCCCTATTTTTGTTTCACGCGCGTGCGCGAATACCAAGTCGGGCTGGGCTGCGCAACCGATTGGCTGCCGGCTGATGCGGCTCTGCGGTGGCTGTTCGCTGTTCCTCAGTTGCGGCCGATGGGAGGATCGGGGGATGCTCCTTTTGTTCGCCTATCTCGCCTTCTCGGCCGTGCTGCGGTTGTTGGTCAGGGGCGGGCGCAGTGAGTTCGCCAAAAGATGTCGAGTTGCTCGTGTTGCGACATGAGCTCGTCGTGCTCGGACGTCAAGGGCGACGCCCTATGCTCCGGCCAGCCGATCGTGCCTAGCTTGCCGGACTGCCTGCCCCCGCGTGCCCCCAACTACACTCCGTACGCCAGCCGCTTCGGCCCCGGCCGGGCGCGTGACAGGGAGGTCCCGTTGTGAAGGAGGTAGCCGGTGCCTAGGCGAGCGCATCGAGGCGACCCGCCGCAGGGGCAGGCGCCGGGCAACCGCAAGGGCGGCAAGCCTCTTCGCCGCAAGTCCTGCTTCTTCTGCCGGGAACAAATCGCGGACGTCGACTACAAGAACGTGGCCCAGCTACGCCGCTCCGTCTCCGACAGAGCCAAGATCAAAAGCCGCAGTAACACCGGCACCTGCCGCAAGCACCAAAGACAGGTCGCGCTCGCGATCAAACGGGCACGCGTGATGGCCCTCCTGCCCTATATCGGCGAACCACAGGCTCCCCAGACAGCCTCACGCTCACGCCGCTCCGCATAGCCGCCGGCCCCAAGCAGGAGCAAGGCTAGGCTCCCGCGAGGGTGTGGGCTGCGCAAACCTGGCCACGCTCCGCGAAAGTAGCCATTTTCAGCGGGATCGTGTTTACGCACCCCACAAGCGAAAGCGTGGACTTAGCTTCGGCTTATGCGTTTGTTCGGCTGGACGCTGCGGCGGTTGTTTCGGCCGCGAGCGCCAGGATCGTCGCGTGTAGGCGCTCGGGAACTTCGCTCTTTTCCAGGTAGGCGTCCGTTCCGCGCTCGTCTGGGTGAGGGCGCTTGTCTTCGAAGATCGAGCCGCTGATCAAGATCACGCGCGCGTTCGGGTAGCGCTCCTGCAGCAGGTGCGCGCATTCGATCCCGCTCATCGTCGGCATCAGCACGTCGATGACGGCCACGTCGGGTTCGGCGCGGTCGGCTACCGCGAGCGCTTCCTTTCCGCCGGCTGCCTTGCCGACGATCTCCAGCCCTGGTTCGCCTGTCAGCAGGACCTCGAGCGAACGCAGAAACGACGCGTCGTCGTCGACGAGCAGAACCCGGATCGGTTGCGCCCCCATCGCCTCTGACCCCACCGGCTTTAGCCTACTTCAGACCCAGGGGCCGCGAGGGAACATTCCTGCAAATCGTGGTTTTTTGACGGTACGAGAGGCGACCAAGATCACCCTGCGTATCGCGGTTCGGCTCAAGTGCGGTAGACAGAAACCGGACGGCTCCGCGAGACGACGGAAACGCGAGCACGGGCCGCGGGCGCGGGCCCTCCGTCGCCTGAGGCGACGGTCGCCCCGTTCGCCTTCGGCGGGGCTGAGCTCGTTCCTGGCGGAGTTCGAGGCGGGCGTGCGAAGCCACTCACTCAGGAACAAACGGAGCGGGCCCGGAAACCGAGCCAGACTCCCCCGAGCGACCGCAGCGCACCGTCAAGCGCACGCGGAGACGGATTTGAAAAAGCGTGCGGCGAAAGCCGCGCGCGGCACGGTGGGGAGGTCGCGGGAGTCGGACCCGCTGCACTCGCACACGAGCATCAGCGTCTCGGCGTCGCCGGCACTGCCAAATGCGACGTCGTTGATGAAGCGCTGTCTCGCCTGATGCCGCAGATCCATCGACCGTTGTTCCGATCCAGAAAGGAACGTCCTTCACATCGGCAGCGCACCTGCCGCGCTGAATCCCCGCAACCTGGTCTTGCTCACATTCTGTGACGCCCTCAGCGACGTACACAACGGCTGCCCGTCGAGAGCCTTCGTCTTCAGCTTGAACACCCGGCCCTGCTGCAGATCACACCTCCTCGACCGACGACGAATCGAGGAATCACAAAGGACGCCGGCGGGACCCACCCGCGACCACCTCTCTCAACGCGAGGTGGTTGTAAGCAAGCTAGGTGAGAGCACCTGTGGGCAGGCCGCAGTTTCCACCCGCCTCCTCAGGCAAATAATCGAAGGTGTCCACCGGTCGGGTCTTCGCCTTCGCCGCGTTGGTGTCGCGCCTTCGGTGCGTCGTGGAGGGGACAGGGTGGATCTCGCTGCGCTGCTCGCGTTCGGTTTGTCTAGTCTCCGCTGGTGCTAGCGCCCCGGCCCGAGACTCCGCCAGCTGTCCGGACGCCGCGCCTGCGTGGTCTTTCGCACGCGATTGCCTTCGGGCTCGTCCTGCCGCTCGGGGTGGCGCTCGTCTTCGATGTCCATACGCCGCCGGGGCGAGTCGCCGCAATTGTGTTCGCAGCGGCGGTTGCAACGATGTTCGGCGCGAGTGGTCTCTACCATCGGATTAGCTGGTCACCGATGAGACGTCGGTGGATGCGGCGTGTTGATCACGCCGGCATCTATGCGCTGATCGCGGGCACGTACACCACGTTCGGGCTGCTCGTCTTGCGCGGTGAGTGGCGTCTCGTCGTGCTTTTGATTGTTTGGACCGGCGCCGGGTCGGCGCTGGTGCTGAAATTCGTTTGGCTTGACGCCCCCAAGTGGCTTTCGGCGGCGCTCGGCGTCGCGCTTGGCTGGGTCGGGGTCATTGTCTTGCCACAGCTCGTCAGTCGAATCGGCGCCGGCGGCTCGGTGCTGGTCGTGGCGGGCGGTCTCGCCTACACAGTCGGCGCGCTCGTCTACGCGCTGCGTCGGCCGAATCCTTTCCCAGCGACGTTCGGCTACCACGAACTCTTTCACGCGCTCGTGATTTTCGCGGTCGCTTGCCACTACGCCGCGGTCGCCTTCTTCGTGCTGCCGGCGCATTAGGTGGCACCGCACACGCGCAATCCCGTGACGACCGACCTTTCGCTGGGAGAACAGCACGAGAACGCGGCGCTCGAGGAGCAGCCGCGCGCCTACCAGGCCCTCTATGCGCACTGGGAACGAACACAGTGGTCGACTCTCGCGCTCGATTTCGCCACCGACAAGATCAGCTTCGACCTGCTCGACGAGCCGGCACGGCGCGGGCTGCTGTGGATCTTCGCACACCGCTTCCACGCTGAGTTCAATGTCGCAAGACTCCTTGGCCCGTTCTTGCTGACGGCGCCGGAGTACGAGTTGCAGCTTCTGCTTGCGACTCAGGTCGCAGACGAGCACCGCCATCTCCAGGCCGTGCTGCGGATCTACGAGGAAGTCTTTGCGGTCGAAGGCGGAATCGACTCGGTGCGCGCGCTCGCCGACCGCAACCTCGATCCCGTCGCCGACACGCTCTACGGTCGGCTCGAGCACTACGTCGGCCGCCTCTCGACGACTTCAGACGAGGACGACTTCTTGGCCGCCGTTGTCGTCTATCACCTAATCGCCGAAGGCGTGATCGCCCGAACGGCCCAGAACCTCGCCGCGGGCCAATACGAGCGGCTCGCGTTCCCAGGCCTTGCCGAGGGCCAAAGGCTGGTGGCCCGGGACGAGGCGCGCCACATCGGAATCGGCGTCGCCTATGTGCGCCGGCGGCTCGAGCGGGAACCCGAGCCAGCCCGCAAGGTGATCGGCGGTGTGATCGACGATTTCAGCCAGCTCGCAACGGCGATGCTCGCTACCGCGAACGAAGACATGGCGACGCTCGTTCGCTCCGGCTATGGAGTCGAGCCGGCAGCCTTCCACGCCGAAGCGATGCGGCTGCTGCAACTTCGCCTGCGCACGGTCGGCTTCCTCGCCGAATAGCCGACGGTTCGAAAGGATCGCTGGCGCGGCGGACGGAAATAGTCGTGAACGGGTCCACGGCGAGGCGACCTTCTTGTCGTTTCGAGCGTCGATGCTGCTACGGTAGTTGCGATCACCTGAAGTTAGAGCGAGTACCGGTTTCGGCTTTGTGCCTTCCGCTGCACGTTCGTGATGCAGGGAAGGGAGGTGTGAGAGATGGCAACCGGAACCGTGAAGTGGTTCAACAACGACAAGGGCTACGGCTTCATCGCGCAAGACGATGGCGGGAAGGACGTGTTCGTCCATCACAGCGCGATCAAGGGTGAGGGCTACAAGAGCCTCGCCGAGGGCGCGAAGGTCGAGTACGAGGTTGAGGACAGCCCCAAGGGCCCGCACGCGCGAGACGTCAGCGTCGTCGCCTCGGTCTAACCCACGCGAGCGCGCAGCCCATCCGGGGTGCGCGCTCCTTCCCTTCGAGATTGGAATGAGAGCACCCGTGGCTGAGAAGGAAGAGAAGATCGAGGTGGACGGCGAGGTCGTGGAGCAGTTCAAGAGCGGCATGTTTCGAATCGTGCTCGAAAACGGCCACCAAACGCTTGGCTATACCGCGGGCAAGATGCGCCGTCATCGAATCCGAATCCTGCCGGGCGACAAGGTCAAGCTCGAGCTTTCCCCGTACGACCTGCAGCGAGGCAGAATCGTGTACCGCTACCGCGAGCCGTCCGCGAGCGGGTAGCGGCGCTCACGACCGTCCGCGGACAGCTAGGGTGGCCATTC
>JBKPJA010000180.1:0-6224 GCA_046730515.1 Actinomycetota bacterium
CTTCGAGAACGGCAAGAAGGGCGGCGATGTCCACGGCGTCGGCGATGCGGTCTTCTTCACCCTCGTACAGCTCCTGACCGTCTCGTCCTCGCTCAAGAACCCGGTCACGACGGCTGGGAAGGTGGTGGACGTCGCCCTCGAAGCCTGGGCGATCTTCGTCGTCACGGCGGTCGCCGGCAGCTTCGCTTCGTTCTTCACCTCCGGCGACTCGAGCTAGGCGACGGGCCGAACCGCGGCAGGCACTGCCGAGGCTACGTTGGCACCCGGCCTGCGCGAGCGTACTGTCGCCAGAGCACAGTCAAGGTAATCGCAACTCTGTAGTTACTGACAAGATCGACGAGTGCCGCCGCTTGATCCAACACGCTGTCGAGGTAGCAGAACTCGCGTGCTAGCCACCGGCGCGCGTTTCGCGTGCGCTCTGCCTAGTCCTCGGAGGAACTCAGCATGACAGCCAGATCGAGTGGTCCGAGCGGTTCTACTCAACGTGCGACCAAACTGAGGGAACCTCGCTGAACTCAGAGCACCTCAACTCGCTTGAACAGGCCGGATGAGCGTCAGCCAATGACGGCTGGGCGTTTCGCCGGTTCGAGTCCGGCTAGCTCCACTCCAAACCCCCCACACTTAAGGGATTCTTCTGGAAGGCATCACGCTCATGGGACCGCCGTCCGCTGAGTTGCCAGAGTCGGCTTCGGCGAGATCCGTCGCGTCCGCGACTGCGGCAGCTGTCTCGGCGGTTGCACCAAAGCGGAGGATCCGTCCGCCGAACGCGATTGCGCACACTGCGAACCAGGCCCAACCGAGCCCAAGGCCTGCGATCACGTCCGTCAACCAGTGGAGGTCGAGCAGCACGCGACTGGCGGCGACGGCTACGGCGATCCCCACCGCGAGACCTACCAGCACAGCGCGCACCGGGCGCCTCTGCCGCCGACCGATTACGAGTGCCGCCGCAGCATAGAACGCGGCAGCCGTCGCCGAGTGGCCGCTGGGAAACGACGGCCCGAGCGTTGCTGCAGCTGGATTGAAGGTAGGGCGCAGGCGATCGTCGAGTTGTTTGACCGCCAAGCTGAGAATCTCCTCGCCGCCGATGACGGCAATCACGAACGCTGTGATCCAGATGGTCCGTTGCCTGATCGTCTCCGCGACGACGAGGACGACGCAAAGGGCGACAATCGTGTAGATGCCTCCAAGTTGTGTGACTCCGTTGATTACATGCGTCGAGAGCGTCGATGCGTGACGATGTCCCCACCTCGCAACGCTGTTGTCGATCCCGATCAACTCCGAATTCGTGCGCGTCGCGTACGCGAGCGCCCCGAGCAGCACGCCTCCGCCGATCGCGACGAGCAATGCGAGCGTCAGCAGCAGGCCAGTTGCCGCTGCCGGATCGAGCCGCGCCCTCAGAAAGGTGCGCAGACGTGGATGTCTACCGACCGACTCACCGACCTTGCGGGCGGTTTTTAGTGTCGGTGCGGCAGACCGGCTCGTAACACGCGGGTAGTGCCAGGCGGCGAGCGCGCCCGCAGAGCCGGCCGTCAGGCCCAGTACGAGTAGGAGCAGAAACGGCATCTGTCGGTGGGTTGCGCCTTCCAACGAAACTCGATCACAGCCTGGAACGTTTCCAGGAGGTGAACCGGTGTGAGACGAAGGCGATTTGGCTATTGCCCTCATGATCGAGGCGAAAACGCATCGCGATCTGACCAGCCGTCCCGGCGTGATTCGTCGCGCGTTGCCGGGTGACCGAGTGGTCTTCCCGATCCTTCATCCGCGCCAAGGAGGCCACGCAGAGGGATTGGCCCGCTCGTTCGGAACGCTCCATCCTGCGATCGTCTTCGCGGTCGTGATGCTCGCCGGTCTGGCAGCGGTTGCGGTGCTGTCGATCGGCTTGGGCTTTTTCACTACCCGCGTGCTGGAGCAGACATGGGGCATTGGTGCGACGGACGAGCACGTCAACACCTGGCTTGCCGCTCACCGGACGTCGGCTCGGACGGAGGCCTCACTGGTGGGCTCGATCGTCGCCGGCGGGGTGGTGCTGCCGATCGTCGTCGGATCGATCGCGCTTGTCGCTGCCGTGCTGAGGAAGTGGAGGATCGCGGCGTTCGCCGTGTTCGCGCTCGGCGTCGAATCAGCCTCCTACCGTGCTACCACGCTCGTCGTTCACTCTCACCGGCCTCGCGTCGTTCGTCTCGAGCACTTACCGGTCAATGCCAGCTACCCGTCCGGTCACACAGCGGCGTCGATCGCTGTCTACGGGGGTCTCGTCCTTCTGCTCACGTCGAGGTTCACGAACAGTGTCTTTCGGGGAACTGCTTGGACGATCGCTGCCGCAGTCGTGGCGTTCGTAGCTATTTCGCGCATGTATCGCGGGATGCACCACCCGTTGGACGTCGCAGGTGGAGTCGTCATCGGCATCGCTGCCTTGATCCTCGTCCTGTTCGCGTGTCGGACAGCTGGTGCGGCGGCCGACTCGCGAAACGAGAAACGGGCGAGCGCTGGGGAGAGCCCGTGAAGGTCGCAGTCATTGCCCATTCGGGCAAGACACTCGGTGGTGGGCTGCCCGAGCTCCGCCGAACCCTCGCCGCCGAGGGGATCGACGAACCGCTCTGGATCGAGGTGCCGAAAAGCCGCCAGGCGCCGGCTCAGGTTCGACGGGCACTCGATGAAGGCGTGGAACTTCTCTTCGCCTGGGGTGGGGACGGGATGGTTCAGCGGTGCGTCGACGTGCTTGCCGGCTCCACCGCGAGCCTCGCGATCATTCCGGCTGGAACGGCGAACCTGTTCGCGACCAACCTCGGGATTCCGGCGGACATCGAGCAGGCCGTTGCGATTGGACTTCGCGGCGAGCGCCGCAGCCTCGACGTCGGCAGCTTCAACGGTGAGCGTTTTGCGGTCATGGCCGGCGCGGGCTTCGATGCCCTCATGATTCGAGACGCAGGGGACGGCGGTCTGAAGGGGCGGCTCGGGCGGGTCGCCTACGTGTGGACCGGCTCCGAGAACCTGCGCTCGAAGCCCTTTCGCGCAGAAATCAAAGTGGACGGGGTCGGCTGGTACAAGGGCAAGGCGAGCTGCATCCTGCTCGGCAACGTCGGCAAGCTGTTTGGCGGGGTCGAAGCCTTCGAGGATGCGCTTCCTGATGATGGAAAGCTCGAGGTGGGTGTCGTGACAGCCGAAGGGCTCCTCGAGTGGGGCCGCATGATCGCGCGCACGGCGGTGGGGACGCCGAGCAAGTCTCCGTTTGCGCAGACGACGAAAGCGCGCTCCGTGAAGGTCAAGTTGAATCGGAAGATCCTGTACGAGCTCGACGGCGGCGATCGAACGAAGACAAAGGCGTTCAAGGTCGAGGTCGAGGCGGGAGCGATCACCGTGTGTGTCCCGGACGGTTTCGCTCATTCGAATGGCAACTGAGAGGAGCGAGTCCTTGCACCAATCACGTTCCACAGGAGTGCTCGGCTCCGCGGAAGTCGCCGGCCGGAGCTTCGTCGACACACGCGCCTTCGAGTGGCTGTCACGAGGCGGCTTCGTCGCGCGCGCCCTCGTCTACGGAATCATCGGGGTTCTCGCCCTCAAGCTCGCGCTCGGCCACGGAGGCAAGTTGACCAACCAGCAGGGCGCGCTGCATACGGTCGCTCACCAGCCCTTTGGGAAGTTTCTGCTCACGCTGGTTGCGATCGGTCTCGGCGGCTACTCGCTCTGGCGGCTCGTCCGCGCCGGGCTCGGGCACGGCCCCGAGGGCTCCGACAGAGGCTTCGAGCGTGCCGCCGCGCTTGCGAGTGGGATTGCTTACGGACTGGTCTGCGTCGTCGCGATCGAAATCCTGCTAGGCACTGGAGGGGGCTCGCACAGTCCCAAGAAACCCGCGGCCGGGGTCCTCGGCTGGCCTGGGGGTGCCTGGATCGTCGGGGTCGCCGGGGTCGTGATGATCGGGGTCGCTCTCTACCAGGGCTACAAGGGCATCACGAGGAAGTTTCTCGACGACTCCAAGGTCGAGCAGATGGGTCCGACCATGAAAGTGTGGATCGGCCGGCTCGGGACGTTCGGCCACCTTGCGCGCATGGTCGTCTTCGGGCTGGTCGGCGTTTTCCTGGTCAAGGCCGCGATCGATTACAACCCGAACAAGGTCGTCGGCCTCGACGGTGCGCTTGCGAAGATCGTCGATCACCCCTACGGGCCCTTCTTGCTCGGCATCGTCGCCGCCGGACTCGTCGCGTTCGCGCTCTATTCGCTCAGTGACGCCCGCTACCGCAGAATTTGAACGCGGATCATGGAGAGCGCCTGAACGTTCCCGCATCCACGGGCTCATGAGCCCGCGGGCGGGGGAGTTGCTGCTCGCGGCGGAGCGTTGGTTCGGAGGCCAGGTCAGCCGGCAGATCTGCGCTCATCATCGCCGTCGTCTGAGGCGGATCGACTGGGGGCACGCACTCGACGCTCCCCCGGGCGGATGGGCACCTGGAGATCCTCCAGTGCGTTCGGGGAATACGGTCGACGTCCTCATCGACGGAGGGCAGGCTCTGCCGGTCATCGCAGAGGAGCTGCAGCGAGCTCGGTCGCATGTTCATCTGACGGGCTGGTACTTCTCACCGGACTTTGCGCTTGTACGCGACGGCGAGCAGGTCGTGCTTCGTAACCTCCTTGCCCAACTCGCCGAGCGGGTCGAGGTGCGTGTTCTCGCCTGGGCCGGAGCGCCGTTTCCGCTCTTTCGCCCCTCCCGAGGCGACGTACGGAAGATGCGCGACCAGCTCACAGGTCGCACAAGAATCCAATGTGGGCTGGACCGCAAGGAAAGGCCAATGCACTGCCATCACGAGAAGACGATCGTGATCGACGATCGCGTCGCATTCGTCGGCGGGATTGATCTCACCTCGGAAACCGGCGATCGTTACGACACGAAGGAACATCCGGCGCGTGGGAGTCTCGGGTGGCATGACGCATCCGCGAGAATCGCAGGGCCGGCAGTCAGCGATGTCGCCGAGCACTTTCGCATGCGTTGGCGGGAAGTGACCGGCGAGACGCTCGCCCCGGTCGCACCTGCCGAGTCCGCCGGTGCGATCGACCTCCAGATCGTTCGCACCGTGCCCGAGCACATCTACAACGCAACGCCGCGCGGCGACTTTCGCATTCTCGAGTCCTATCTCCGCGCACTCCAGGCCGCGGAACGATTCATCTACCTCGAAAACCAGTTCCTTTGGTCACCTGAGATCGCAGCCGCAATCCAGGCCAAGCTCGCCGATCCACCCAACACCGACTTCCGACTCTTGCTCCTACTCCCATCGAAACCAACCAGTGGCGCCGACGACACTCGCGGCGTCCTGGCCGAACTGATTGAAGAGGACGGCGATGCGGGCCGGGTACTCGCCTGCACGCTCTACGCCCGCTCCGGGCCACTTTCCGATCCGGTGTACGTCCACGCGAAGATCGGGATCATCGATGACACGTGGCTCACGCTCGGCTCCGCCAACCTGAATGAACACTCGCTCTTCAACGACACAGAGATGAACCTCGTCGCGAACGATCCCGACCTCGTCCTTCACACGCGCCGTCGGCTCTGGGCAGAACATCTCGAGCTCTCGGTCGACGAAGTCCCAGCCGACCCGATCGAAGCAATCGACGAGCTATGGAAGCCCATCAGCAAAGAGCAGCTGCAACGCCGTGTCGAGGGCCGGCCACTGACCCACCGCCTCGTCCGCCTACCCCATGTCTCACGTCGCTCCAGCCGGGCGCTGGGACCAATCAGCGGCCTCGTCGTCGACGGCTGACAGCCGTGGGGCCGCGCCGGGCTCGGCCCCACGGCGGCGCAGGCACAGTTTCGCTCGAGCCACGGCTGTAGCTCTATCGGCGCCGGCGCGTCCGTTCTGCGGTCGCGGTCCGGCTTGACCTCACCTGGGTACGCGTAACCCCGCCGGCGGGTCAATCCCAGTCGGCGTCGTCGGCGACTCCTGCCGCTGTGAGCGCCTCCCGCCGCCCCCGGAAGTCCTCGATGCGAACGATCCGCGCGTCGCGCAGCGTGATACGCCGACACACACCGTTCGGCGCGGCGCACCATGTATTCGCACAGGTTCATCGTCCGACGAACCGCCAGTGGGGCTGAGGCGATGGGCCCTCCTTAAAGGCGAAGGGCTCTCAGTAAGAGAAGTCGTGCGGTGGAAGAAGCCGTCCCGACCGAGCCATGATTCGTGTTGCCTAGGACAGAAGCTCGACTCAGGCGCTGGCCGACTAAGCACGGGGCCTGCTGA
>JBKPJA010000181.1:0-2624 GCA_046730515.1 Actinomycetota bacterium
ATCGAGAACACCGACTCCGACTTCGACCGCGAGAAGCTGCAGGAGCGGCTGGCGAAGCTCGCCGGCGGCGTCGCGGTCGTCAAGGTCGGCGCCGCGACCGAGACGGAGATGAAGGAGAAGAAGCACCGCGTCGAGGACGCGCTCCAGGCGACCCGCGCGGCGCTCGAGGAGGGCATCGTGCCCGGCGGCGGCGTCGCGCTGCTAAGCGCGGCTGGGTCGATCAAGCTGGAGGGCTTCGTTGATTCGGACGAGCGGACGGGAGCGCAGATCATTGTCCGCGCGCTCGAGGAGCCGCTCCGCCAGCTTGCCGACAACGCAGGTCTCGAGGGCCCGATCGTCGTGAACAAGGTCCGAACGGCCGCCAAGGGCCAGGGCCTAAACGTCGACACAAACGAGGTCGAAGACCTGGTCAAGGCGGGGATCATCGACCCGACCATGGTCACGCGCTCGGCGCTGCAGAACGCCGCCTCGATCGCGAAGAACATCCTCATGACCGAGGCGGTCATCGCCGAGCCACCCGAACAGGCCGGAGCCGGCGTAGGCGGCGGCATGGGCGACATGGGCGGAATGATGTAAGAGGGCGGCAGGCTGGGACCGGAGTGGGCTTAACGGCTCTCGCGGGTGAACCGGCGTATGATGTCCTGACTGGTCCTGCAACCAGGTTCCGGCCGGAGCCCGCAACCCACCAACGCGCGAATGCGCGCGAGGCGAGGAGCTTCACGGCGAACGGACTTTCGTTGTGGGGCCAGCCTCCTTGCTCGGCCTCTCGGCTTACGCTGCGAGCGGCCCGGAGCGTGCACGGACAAGCGCCTGAACCGTCGCGGAGCGTCGTAGGTCGTCGTAAAGTCGCACGCGACCGAGGAGCGACGCACGCACTTCACTCCGCTGACGCGTACCGATGTATTGATCGTACGGATGTCTCGATGTTTCACGCGCGCGTACCAGACATCCGGCAAGGACGCAAGTCTCAGCTGAGCTTGGCCTCCCGCGTGTTTGATCTGACGCACGCCGTCGGAGTGACGCTCACTCACCCAACACCGCCTCGAAACGAGTGACGGTGAATGCGGCAACAAAGTGGCCTGAACCCCGCCGCTCGACGGTTTACGACGCCGTTTGCAGTACTCGCGACGCCCTCTGTGTGAGGCCTGTTTCGGGCGTTTTCGCCGTCTTCGAATTTGCGACCGGTTGCGACTGTTTGCAACCACGGGGCTCCATAAGGGCTCCATCTTTTGTACTCAGTCGAAACAACAGATTCGTCGCTCATCTTCAGCTGGACCCCTTCTCTGTTTGAGAGGTGGTCATCGAGTCTCGCTTAGGCCCAGAAGGCGGTGGCGCCGAGTGATCACCGCCATGAACCTGTGCCGGTTCATCGCGGGTGCCCCGGCGACCTCTGGCTGTTCGTCGTGATCATCAAACCTGTGCCCGTGTGGGTTCAGACGCCGCGGGTGCGATCGCCGTTTACTCCACTGAAGTTGGCAGGGCGAAAGTCGGCGGTCGCCCGTCGGCCGAGATGTCGGCGCCGTAGTCGGGCGGGTGTAAAGCGTCCGGACCGAATCGTGGCTTTCCGCGCGGCTCACTGCGTCGACGAGCCGAAGGCCGGGCTGTCGGTGGCCTTTCCAAGCTGATGTCAGGGTGGCGGTGGCCGACGGAAGGTTGCCGTTGACCGCGCTCGGCGCCGACCTTACGCTAGCCCTGAGGTCGCGCCGATGGCTCAGCGAAGGGAGCGCCCGGCGATGGTGGCGAGCCAAACAGAGGAGGCGCAGATGGAATCGGGCGAGCCGGTTGGCACGGTCCGGAGCCTGTGGCGGTTCCCTGTCAAGTCGATGCTCGGCGAGGAGGTCGACGCGGTCGACGTGAGCAGGGGCGGAATCGTCGGTGACCGGGCGTACGCAATCAGGGATAGGGAGACGGGCAAGATCGCGAGTGCGAAACACCCGAAGCTCTGGCCCAACCTGCTCGGGTGTCGGGCGTCGTTCGTCGAAGCGCCGCGCGATCGGCACGAGCTTCCACCGGCGCGGATCGAGCTTGCCGACGGCGAGTCGGTGCTGAGCGACGCGGCGGATGTCGACGCGGTCTTGTCGCGTTTCTTCGGGCGCGAGGTGGAGTTGGCGGCGGCCGCGCGGGACGGTTACACGATCGATCAGTACCACCCTGACGAGGAGAACTACGATCCGGAGGGGCATCGCGATGCTGTCGTCGAAGCACGGCTCGGCGCGGCCTTCTTCGGCGACCAGGGCTTGCCTTCCGCGGTGTCCGCAGACTCGTTCTTCGACCTCTTCCCGCTCAGCGTCGTCACGACGTCGACGCTTGACGAGCTGGGCGAACGCGAGCCGCAGAGCGACTTCGACGCTCGGCGGTTCCGCATGAACGTGATCGTCGAGACGCCTGCGAGCGGATTCGTCGAAAACGATTGGGTCGGCCGCACGCTCGCGATGGGCGAGGGCGTACGGGTTGGCGTGGCCTTGCCGGATCCTCGCTGCGTGATGCCGAGCCTTGCCCAGGAGGAGCTTCCAAGGGATCCTCGCATCCTCAAGGCCCTCGTCCGGCACAACAGGCTCGACGTAGGGGGCAAGCTCTACCCCTGTGCCGGCGTCTACGCCGTCGCCGAGGCGACGGGGGCGATC
>JBKPJA010000182.1:0-16268 GCA_046730515.1 Actinomycetota bacterium
CACGAGGACGCGTTGCCGCTGATCATGACCCACGGCTGGCCGGGCTCGGTGATCGAGCTGCTGGGGACCGTCGGCCCGCTGACTGACCCGACCGCGCACGGCGGGAGCGCCGAGGACGCGTTCCATCTCGTGCTGCCGTCGCTCCCCGGGTACGGCTTCTCGTCGGCACCGACCGAGCTCGGCTGGTACGCCGGCCGCTTCGCGGAGGCGTGGGCGAAGCTGATGGCGCGCCTGGGCTACGCACGCTACGTCGCACAGGGAGGTGATGTCGGCGCCGCCGTCACCGATACGATGGGCCGCCAGGCGCCCGAGGGCCTGATCGGCATCCACACGAACCTGTTCGTGCCGGGACTGGCGGGTACCGACCCGTTCCCGAAGAACACCGATGAGGAGCGCGCCGCGGTCGAGCAGGGCACGACATTCAGGGCGACCGGCTTCGGCTACTTCCTCGAGCAGGCCACACGTCCCCAGACGATCGGTTACGCCCTGCTCGATTCACCGGTCGCACTGGCGGCCTGGATGCTCGATCATGACACGGACGCCTACTACAAGATCGCTGGCGCGTTCGTCGACGGCAAGCCGTCGGGCGGTCTGACCCGAGACCACATCCTCGACAACATCACGCTGTACTGGCTGACGGGCACCGGGGCCTCGGCGGCGCGGTCGTACTGGGAGAACGGACAAGCCACCGCTCGAGCGGCCGGGCAGGCTCCGCCGCCCGTCTCGGTCCCGGTCGGATTCACCCAGTTCCCCGGCGAGATCGTCCGGACCCCGCGCAGCTGGGTTGAGCTCGCCTACCCGACCCTCACCTACTTCAACAAGGTCGACAAGGGCGGACACTTCGCGGCATGGGAAGAGCCGGAGCTCTTCTCGACCGAGGTGCGAGCCGCCTTTAAGTCGCTGCGATGACGGAATCGAGCGCCGCAGCCGTCCAACCCGCGCTGACGCGGGACCAGACGGGAACACTGCTCGGCCAGACGATGGGGCTGGTCGCCGTCACGGCCGGCCTGTTTGCACTCGGGGCGTACCTGGGCCGGAACATCTCGTATGGGTGGGGCTGGGCATTCTTCATCGCGGCCTTCGCGTGCCTCATCGGCATGAACGTCACGGCCCAACGGTCGGAGCAAGCGACGGTGACGCTGTTGTTCGCGTTCGGCGTGCTCATCGGCCTGGCCACGGCTCCGACGATCGCCTACTACGCGAGCACCGATCCAAGGGTGGTCTGGCAAGCCGGCGGTGCAACCGCGCTCTTCATCACCGGCTTCGGTGCGGCCGGATACGCGACCCGGCGCGACCTGTCGGCGCTCGCCCGCTTCCTCTTCTGGGCGCTGATCGCGCTGATCGTGTTCGGGATCGTGGCGATCTTCGTCCAGATTCCGAACGGCCAGCTGATCTACGCGATCGTCGGGCTCGTGATCTTCGCGGGCCTGACGGCCTTCGACTTCCAGCGTCTTCGTCGCACGCAAGACATCAGATCCGCACCGCTTCTTGCCGCGTCGATCTTCCTCGATGTCTTGAACGTGTTCCTTCTGTTCCTTTCACTCTTCGGGAGGAATAACTAGTGGCTACGCAGCAGCAGCAGCAGATCAAGCGCAGCGACCTTCAACAGCACGATCTCAGCGCTCCCGGTCGCGAGCTCGTCCAGGTGCGCGTCGACATCGGGCCGGGAGAACCGATCAAACACAAGCATCCCGGCGAAGAAATCATCTACGTCCTCGACGGGTCGGTCGAGTACGAGGTCGAAGGACAGCCGCCGACGACGGTGGAGGCCGGCGAGGTCTTCTTCGTCCCGGCGGAGACCTTCCACACCGCGAGGAACGCCGGCAACGGCAACGCGGCGGAGCTCGCCACCTACTTCGTCGAGAAAGGAAAGCCACTCATCGTGCTGGCCGAGTGACCTGCAAGCGAAAAGGAGATCCAATGAGCGAACCGACAGTCATCTTGGTGCACGGCGCATTTGCCGATGCCTCGAGCTGGAACGGCGTCGTCGAGCGGCTGCAAGCCAATGGCGTCAAGGTCACCGCGCCTGCGAATCCTCTGCGCGGTATCTCGATCGACTCCGAATACATTGCATCGGTGTTCGGCGAGACGCAAGGTCCTGTTGTCGCCGTCGGCCACTCGTACGGCGGCGCGGTGATCTCGAACGCCGCGTCGAAAGCGAAGAACGTCGTCGGTCTCGTCTACGTCGCCGCTTTCGCGCCTGAAGAGGGCGAGCGTCTCGGCGATGCCGAAGCCGGTTCGAAGGACAGCGTGCTGAACAGCGCGCTCGTCCCGCTGCATTACCCAGCAGGGAACGGCGGCGAGCCGGCCGTCGAGTTCGCGATCGATCCCGCGAAGTTCCACGACGCCTTCGCGGCCGACCTGCCCGTGAAGCAGACGGCGCTGATGGCCGCGACGCAGCGGCCGATTGCCGAGTCGGCGTTCTCCGAGGCGACGGGCGCACCCGCATGGAAGAGCCTCCCGTCCTGGGCCGTCGTCGCCACTGGCGACAAGGCGGCGGGCGCTGACGTGATCCGGTCGATGGCCGAGCGCGCGGGTGCGAAGATCACAGAGATCGACGGCTCGCACGTGATCATGGTCTCGCAACCTCAGGCCGTGACCGACGTGATCCTGGAGGCGGTAGCAGCTGCAGGAGGTGATGTGAAGTGAGTCTGTTCAACACGCTACGCAACGCCGAGTTGCCGGTCGAGGGCCGCCTCGCGAGCTTCGAAGGGGCCACCGGTTGGCTCAACTCGCCCCCGCTGTCGCCGGAGGGCTTGCAGGGAAAGGTCGTTCTCGTCGACTTCTGGACGTACACGTGCATCAACTGGCTGCGCACCCTCGGCTACGTGCGCTCGTGGGCCGAGAAGTACGAGGATCACGGTTTCGTGGTTGTCGGCGTGCACACGCCTGAGTTTCCGTTCGAACGGGACATCGACAACGTTCGCTGGGCCGCGAGGAACATGCGCGTCGAGTATCCGGTCGCGCTCGACAGCGACTACGCCGTCTGGCAGGCGTTCGGCAACCACTACTGGCCCGCCGTGTACATCGCCGACGTCGAAGGACGAATTCGACATCATCAATTCGGCGAGGGCGGATACGAAGAGTGCGAGATGGTCATCCAACGGCTGCTACGCGACGCCGGGCGCGACGGCATCCCTGACGATCTCGTCTCGGTCGCCGACGAGGGCTTCGAAGCGCAAGCCGATTGGGCGAACCTGGAAAGCCCCGAGACCTACCTCGGCTACGAGCAGGCGCAGAACTTCGCCTCTCCTGGTCGCGCCCACTTCGACGAGCCGCGCCCCTACGACGTACCGGAACCGTTGAAGCTGAACCACTGGGCGCTGTCCGGAGAGTGGACGATCGCGCGGGGCGCGAGCGTGCTGAACGAGGCCGATGGGCGGATCGCGTTCCGCTTCCACGCCCGCGACATCAACCTCGTAATGGGACCGCGCGCGGGAACGAGCTCGGTCCCGTTCCGGGTGTTCGTCGACGGAGCACCTCCCGGAGACGCACACGGTCTCGACGTCGACGTCGACGGTCGTGGAACCGTGGTGCACCAACGCCTCTATCAGCTCGTCCGCGAGCCGGGATCGATCGAGGACCGGACGTTCGAGATCAGCTTCCCTGCTCCGGGTGTCGAGGCCTTCTGCTTCACGTTCGGCTAGAGGTAGGCGCAACCCCTCGAGCCGCACCGGATCACGCCGGGCGGCTCGTCTTGGTCGAGCACCTTGAGCAGCTCGCTCCGCCCGTCGGTTTCGAGCGCTCGCCGCGTGTCGTCGGGAAGACGAAGAGGATCGCTTGCCCACGCTCTCTCGGTGATCTCGACCGCCACGTGTGCGACCTCGTCGCCTCGGGTGATCTCCCACAACCAACCGCGCGCGTGCACCCCGAGGTTCGCGCGGATCTCCCACGTCATCGGGTTGCCGCCTCGATCGACCAGATCAGCAGATCGAGGATTCGCACCTCGGTGAGCTCGTACTCGCGCCTGCGGAGCTCGCGCCGAACCGCTCGCAGCGCGACCCGGTTGCGGTCCATGTCCCGCTTGTAACCGCGAACGAGCGCGAGCGCGCGCTCGCCGAAAGGAGCCCGAGCGCCGGGGTCGTCGTCTTCCAAGTACTTCTGGACGATGCTGTCGAGCAAGGGGATCAGTGCCGGTCGCTTCGGGTGCAGTGACTTCGTCATCTTCGAAAAGCCGACTCCTGGGATGCCGTCGAACGCATCGAAGAGGTTCCGTAGCGCCAGCAACGGCACCGAGCTGGCTGCTCGTGTCAGCGACGCGTCGCCAGGGATCGCCCGCAGGGCTCGCTCGATCGCGCGCCGCCGCTCGAGGATCGCCGCGATCTGAACCGCCGAGATGCGAGCGCCGCCCCGGTTGGCCAGCCTGAGGTCCGATTCGCCGAACGACGCTTGTTCCGAAGAGTTGAGGACGCTGCTCTCTCCGTAGGTCTCGAGGAATCCGAGCACGACCGCTAGGGGAGTCTCGATCTCGAAGCCGTTTCGAAGGACTACCCTCATGCCGACAACGACGGCGCATCAGGCGCCGCGAGGCTGAAGACCGCGCCGGCGACGACAGGAGACTCCGCGAGCTCCGCCTCCAGCGTTCGGAGCCGGACGGCCACGTTCGATTCCGTGTCATCACCGGTCAGGTCTACGTCACCGACGACGGAGACCATGCGCGGGCCGACGAACTCGAGGCGCAGGTACGTCAGGCGAGCGACCTCCGGGCGGGCGAGCAGTGAGCGAATCGCAGCCGCACGTACGCGGGGGTCGACCTCTTCGCCGACCAGGAACTCGCGATTTCGATCGATGAGCACCATCGCAACGACGGCGAGCAAGACCCCGACGAGAATGGAGCCGACGGCGTCCGGGGTCGCGGAGCCGGTCAGCTGGTGTGCACCCAGCCCGAAAGCTGCGATCACGAGGCCGATGAGCGCGGCAGAGTCTTCCGCGAACACCGCACGAAGAGTGGGGTCGCTGGTGGCGAGGACGGCCCCGATCAGATCGCGTTCCAGCAGCTCCGCCGTCCGCCTCCCTTGCCGAACCGACCGCAGGAACGAGATCCCCTCGAGGACGAAAGAGACCGCGAGGACGACGTAGCCCACCACGAAGTGGGTCGCCGGCACGGGTCGCAGGAGCTCCTGGACGCCGTGGGTGACAGAGACGGCGGCACCGGCCACGAACAGCCCGAGTGCGGCGAGCAGCGACCACACGTACGCCTCCCGACCGTGGCCGAGAGGATGCGCCGGGTCCGGAGGCCTGCGCGACCGACGCTGCGCGACGAGTAGGAAAACCTCGTTACCTGTGTCCGCCCAGGAGTGGGCCGCCTCCGCAAGGATCGACGCCGAGCCGGTCACCGCCGCCGCGATCGACTTTGCGATCGCGACGAACAGGTTGGCGGCGAAGGCGACGAGAACCGTCGTGAGACTTGCGGAAGAGCTGCCTCGCGTTCCGCTGGAAAGTCGATCGAGGAACGGATCTATTTTCACGGTAGTACCGCCGCCATAGGGCCGCACACTAGGCTTCAGCCATCGACCAGCGCTATGTGATCGAGGAGGGCGTGCAGCAGCGCTACGTCGCCAATCGCGATGCGCGCAGGTTCCTGCCCTTCTTGCTGCCGTACGTTCGCGCCGGAATGGATGTGCTCGACGTCGGCTGCGGGGTCGGCAGCATCGCCCTCGACCTCGCGCCAGCAATCGCTCCCGGTCGCATGGTCGGGATCGACGCCGACGCCGAACAGATCGAGACAGCCCGGAGATCGGCCGCCGAACGCGGCGTCGAGAACGTCGAGTTCTTCACCTCGTCTGTGCACGAGCTGCCGTTCGCGGAGGCGACCTTCGACGTGGCCTACGCCAACGCGGTACTGATGTACGTTCGTGACCAGGTCGGAGCACTCGCCGAGATGCGACGGGTCCTTCGTTCTTCGGGCCTCGCCGCGGTGATCGACGACGACCTCGGCACCGTTGTGATCTCTCCAGATCGTCCGGAGCTACGACTTGCTCCTCGCCTGTTCGAGTGGGCCGTTGCACACGAAGGCGGGAACGCTCGCTACTCGCGACGGTTGCGCACGCTCATGCTCGAAGCGGGATTCGCGCGCACGCAAGGAGTCGCCCATGCGCCGGAGGTCTACGGCGACCTCGCGTCCACAGGCTGGTTCGCGGAGTTCGCCGTCGGGTTGTTCTCAGCGCCGAGCATGATGGAAGTGATCGTCGAAGAGCGCTGGGCGACACGGGCGGAGCTCGACGCCGTGATCGCAGCCCTGCGCGAATGGGGCGAATTGCCCGACGCCTTTGCGTCCTGGTTGTACTGCGGCGCACTCGGGTGGCTCTCCTGAGGACAGACCGGGGAGGACGAGCACCTAGCACGGTGGATAGGCGCAGCTCGTCGTCGTGGTCGTAGTGGTCGTCGTAGAAGGCTTGACGACCGCAGTTCCTCTGGCGGAGACGGCATACCACTTACCGCCGAATGCGAGATTGCCTTCGCCGTGTGTCTGACCCGCTTGCGTGTCAAGCGCAAAGGTGTAGAGCGGATGAATGTTGTAGGTCACCTGCAGGCGGCCGGTGCTGCGCCTCGTCGTGCCGAGCAGCGACGACCTGATGTTAGGACCCGCGGTCGGCTTGGCACTGCTGAGCAACGGTGGCCAGAACCGCGCGCAGCTGCCGTTACAGGCGCTCTTGCCGTTCGTGTCCCTTTGGAACATGTAGAGCGTGTGGCCGCTCCTGTTCACCAGTATCAGGCCGAGCTTCGTCTTGCGGAGGGAAACGGTCGCGCTCGTCCGGGTCGCTCCGCGCGCGATCGAACCTGCGGTAATGAACCCGATCACTCCCAGTGCAGCTGTCAGCAGCACCATGATGACCACGCGTGGCATCGTTCGTCGCCTGACCAGTTCCTCTTCGGTCTTCCTGTTGGAGTGCATTGGCATTTCTCCTTTCTCCTTGTGCACTACGCGATGAACACGCAGCCGGATTCAATGCACGGCGCGCTAGCTCTTCTCGACCTTGATAATCGGGCAGTTGAGGACAACGTGCGCGTCGCGTTCAGTCAGCGTTCCGCCTTTCTCGATCTTGTTGATCTGCGTGTCGCTCGTAATCAGCACCGGCTTCGCGGACGACTTCCAGGTAAGGATCGTCTCCGACCAGAGCGGTGAGTAATTCTTTTCGCCGGGCTCGGAGCCGAAGATCGCGAGCTGTCCGGGAGCAGCGTGGCCTTCGACGAGGTAGATCTCCGGCAAGCCCTTGACCTTGCCGATGGTCGCCGAGTAGTTGATGTGCATGGCGGCCGCGTCCGCCTTTTTCGACACGTCGGTGTTCAGATAGATGACCTTGTGGCCGTCGTAGTAGCCGTGGAAGGCCGCCCGGGAGACGTGCGTGGACGGCCCCATCATGGGACCGCCGGCAGCGTAAGCAGTGAGAGCGACGACGCCGGCAACGAACGTCAAGCCCGTCGTGAGAACGACCTTGCGGAACATGTAAGCCCCTCCTCCGATCGCAGGATCCGATGCTTGTCGTACCTCCGACGGAGCAGTTCGGATTCCGGCGAGACGCGCCGGAGTGGGCCTTCGGTTACACGGCGCGCCGGTAGCGGCGGACTGCGATCGGCACGAAGACGAGCAGGATGCCGGCCACCCAGGCGAGGCTCTGGAGGATGTACGACCCTGCGGGGGTCCCGAGCGTGAGTGCACGCGCCGCCGAGGCGGTGACCGACACGGGCTGGTGTTCTGCGAACGGCTGGAGCCAACCCGGCATCGTCGAGACCGGCACGAATGCCGACGAAGCGAAGACGAGCGGGGCCATCACCGGGAACGAGGCCGCCTGTGCAGCCTCAGGATTCCCAAGCGCCAGCCCGACAGTCGCAAAGACCCACGACATCGAGTAACCGAAGAGCAGGACGAGCAACATCGCCAGCACGAACTTCGCGGCGTTCGTGTGCACGGTGAAGCCGACTGCGAAACCGACGCCCGCCATCAGGATGACGACGAACACGTTCCGGAAGAGATCGGCGATCGTGCGACCGGTGAGCACGGCCGACCGCGCCATCGGCAGAGATCGGAAGCGCTCGAGCAATCCGCTCTGCACATCCGTCGCGAGCCCGATCGCGGTTGCGATCGCGCCGAAGACGGAGGTCTGCACGAAGATGCCGGGCATCAAATAGTCGACGTAGTCGACGCCGGGGACGTGGATCGCGCCGCCGAAGACGTAGGTGAACAACAGCACGAAGACGACGGGCTGGATCGTCGAGAACACGAGCAGCTGAGGAACGCGGCGATACGTGACAACGCCTCGCCAGGCAATCGCGAGCGTGTCCGAGACAACCGTCGGCATTAGCTGCCGGCGCCCAGGTGGTGCGGTGGTTGCGAGCTCTCCCGTGCTCATGCCGCCACCTCCTCCGCGTGATGCCCGGTCAACGCGAGGAACACGTCGTCGAGGCTGGGCTCGCGCACGGTCAAGGTGGCAGGGACGATGCCGTCCCCGTCGAGTGCGCGGAGCGCGTCGACGAGCGGACGCGCGCCCTCGTGCGTCGTCAGCCGGACGGTCGAGTCCTCGAGCTCGGGCTGGGACGTGCCTGCTCTCGCGAGCAGGTCGTGGGCGCGGGTCGCCGTCAGCGTGTCGGCGAGGCCGATCTCGATCACGGTGCTGCCGAGCCGCGCCTTGAGCTGTGCGGGCGTGTCGTTCGCGATCACGTGACCCTCGTCGACGACCGCGACGCGCGACGCGAGCCGATCGGCCTCCTCGAGGTACTGAGTCGTCAGCACGACGGTCGTGCCGTCGGCGACGAGCTCGCCGATCATCGCCCACACCTCGTTGCGGCTGTACGGATCGAGACCGGTGGTCGGCTCGTCGAGGAACAGAACCGGCGGTCGGTTGACGAGCGCTGCGGCGAGGTCGATGCGGCGGCGCATCCCGCCCGAATACGTCCGCACCGTTCGGTCGGCGGCGCCTGTGAGCTCGAACCGCTCGAGCAGAGCGTCAGAACGGCGGGTGATCTCGCGCCGCGGCAGATGGACGAGCCGTCCGATCAGCCGGAGGTTCTCGCGCCCGGTGAGGTTGGGGTCGACCGTCGCGTACTGGCCGGCGAGGCCGATCTGCTTCCTGACCTCCTTTGCTTCGCGGACGACGTCACGGCCGAGGACCTCGGCCCGGCCCGCGTCCGGCTTCAGGATCGTCGCCAGGACCCGGATCGCCGTCGTCTTGCCGGCGCCGTTCGGCCCGAGCAGTCCGAAGACCGTCCGGGCCGGGACGTCGAGGTCGATCCCGTCGAGCGCGGTCACGTCGTCGAACCGCTTCGTAAGCCCTTCAACTCGGATTGCGGTGTCGGTCATCTAGCACCTCTCGATCGAATGCTTCCGTGAAAAATCATTCATATCAGAATCTTTCCGGCTGTGTATCATATGACCATGGCGTCACGCAAGAACCACCCCGCCGCCGACAGCGTCGGCTTCATGCTCTCGACGCTCGGCTACGCGATCTCCCGCCGGTTTCACCGCACCCTCGAGCCGCTGGAGCTCCATCCGCGCGAATTCGCTGTCCTCCGTGCCGTGAAGGGCAGCGAGGGGCAGTCGCAGCAGACGCTTGCTGAACGGCTTCGCATCCCCCCGAGCCGGATGGTCGCGATCGTCGACGAGCTCGAGTCGCGTGGGCTGATCGAGCGCCGACCGGATAGCAGCGACCGGCGTGTTCGGACGCTCTACGTCACCAGGCGAGGTCAAGACTTGCTGGACGACGCGTTCAAGCTCGTCGTCCAAAACGAGCGTGCAATCAGCGGCGCGCTCAGTGCGAAGGAGCGGGCGCAGCTGCTCGAGCTTCTAAACCGGATTGCTGGGAGCCTCGATCTGCCGACCGACGTCCATTCCGCCGTCGGCGACGGCGACCGGCCCGGCCGCGGCTGACGTCAGCCGCTGCGGTACTCGTCGTGCCGCCGGAAGAAGTTGAGAGGATCGTCCTCGGCCCGCGTCTCGTTTCGCCCGCGCGGCGCTCGGTCGAGCCACTGGTACATGCCCCAGAGTGCGTCGAGCCCGCGCGCGTACGCGGAGTACGTGTGGTAAACGACGCCGTCCTCGAGCGCGAACGCGCTCATCCCCGGCCGTTCCCGTGTGTAGGTGGGCCAGTCCGTGCCGGTGGTGGCCGCCCAAGCCGCTCGCGGTCCCTCCGTCGGCACCTGCTCGGTCGGTTGAGGCGGCTGGTCGCGGAAGTTGTATTCGATGGGCCCGGAGCGCTGCTGCTCCTCGGTGAGCGAGACGTCGAAGTCGAAGTTGAAGTCGCTGTCATGCGACGAAGCCCAGGGGAAGGTCCAGCCCATGCGCTGTTTGTAGGCCGTCAGCTTCTCGACGGGCGCTCGGGACACGGCCCAGAGCATCACATCGTGGTTCGCGAGGTGGATTGCGAACCCGTTGAAGCCGTCCGCGATCGCCGAGCAGGCGAGACAGCCTGCGCTGTAGTCAGGCCCGAACATGAAGTGGTAGACGAGGAGCTGCGAGCGTCCGCGGAAGAGGTCGGCCAACGATGCGCTGCCCTCGTCCGTGTCGAAGGCGTACTCCTTGTCCAGCCTGACCCAGGGCAGTTCTTGCCGCCGGCGGGCGAGCTCGTCGCTTTGCCGAGTTAGTTCCTTCTCCGCAGCGAGCAGCGCGATGCGTGCGGCGAGCCACTCCTCGCGTGTCCCAGTTGGGTGCTTCGTCATCAGGATTCTCCTTTCAGATGAGACCGGCCCGAACGTAAGGATCGCGCACAAGAGAGAAAGCGCCGATCTCCGGCGCTTTAGCAAGGAACGCTGAGGCCCAGGCCGCCGTGCGCGGCCCGGGCGCGGGTATCGATTAGTTCGCAGATGCGAGCGTCGGAACCGGAGGAGCTGCGACCGGCTCGTCGTGCTCGAGGTTCGGCAGCCACTCGAGCCAGCGCGGCAGGTACCAGTTCCAGTCGCCCAGCAGTTTCATCGTCGCGGGCAGAAGAACTGCGCGGACGATCGTTGCGTCGATCAGGACGGCGGCGGCGAGGCCGACGCCTGCTTCCTTCATGTCGAGGATCGGCAGCGTCGCGAAGATCGAGAACACGCCGACCACGACCATATCCTCGCCGACGTCGACGGGTCTCCCAATACGGCTAGCCGCACTCTCTCGAGACGGTGCCGACAACGTCACTTGCCGGGCCTCAGGACAAGCCGAGCGCGGCAAGCACCAGAAGGGCCAGCACGATCGCCGCGATGAACAGTCTTCTCTTCATGGGGTTGAGAGTAGGCGCCGAGCGACTCGCTGTCCCTACGGCAAACCACACTTCGCGCGGCCGGTCTCCTCGTGGGCAGTCGAGCGCCGGCTCGCCTGACTCGTCTGGTTTTGCTTGACTGACGCGCTGCGGAAATGAACGTTGTCACGCTCGCCGAGCGACCTGACCTTCTCGGGCCGGGCTGGGAGAGAACGAAGGACGCCCTCCCGGAATACAACAACCACGGCGACGTGCTCAACGTCTATTGGGGTCGCCTGCCGGACGAGCGGCCCGACTTTCAGTTCTACCTCGTCAGTGACGAAGGGCAGGTCCTGACGCGCGCTCACTCGCTGCCGCTTCGCTGGGATGGCACCATCGCCGGTCTTCCCGCCGGCATCGACGGCGCGATCGCGCGCGGGCTCGACGAGGGCGAAGCTAACGTCCTCTGCGCGCTCCTCGTCGTCGTCGTGCGAGATGTGCAGAGCCGCGGCCTCAGCGCAGCCGCGCTCCAGGCGATGCGCGAACTCGCTCGCCGCCACGGCCTCACGTCGCTGATCGCGCCTGTGCGGCCGAGCTGGAAAGAGCGCTACCCGCTGGTGCCGATCGAACGCTATTCCACATGGCGACGCTCCGACGGGCTGCTCTTCGATCCGTGGATGCGCGTCCACGAACGCCTCGGCGCAACCGTGCTAAAGCCTGAACCGCACTCGCTGCGCATCACCGGCAGCGTTGCCGAGTGGGAGGCGTGGACGCAGATGCTCTTTCCGGCGAGCGGCGACTACTGGTTCCCCGGCGGACTCACCACCGTCGCGATCGACCGCGACCACGACCTGGGCCGCTACTGGGAGCCGAACCTCTGGATGCACCATCAGGCCTGATCGAGAACCGCCGTCAACGTTCGGGAAGCCGAACCTCAACACACGAGCTCGCCGCATTCCCGCCCCCGGGCGCCGGGGCTAGGTTCGAAAAGTCGATGGACAGACTCCGAAAGGAAGACATGTCGCAGCTGAAACGATTCAAAACAGCGCCCGTCCGGACTCGCCCTGCTCGCCGCCCGCAAGGCCGGCCACTCGGCACTGATCGTGACCGTCTGCATCTTGGTGTGGGCGGCCACCACGGACGCCGGCGGTTACTTCTGGCCCGGCTGGGTGATGTTCGTCGCCGTGCTCGGCTTCCTGACGCAGGTCGGCAAGGCCGCGCTCGGGGATGCCGAGCAGCGCGAGGAGCTCGAGAAGCGCTACGGCAGAGCGCGCTAAGACGAGGCCTTCCGAGTCAGCTGAACCAAACGAGGGGCCCGCTTCAGCGGGCTCCTTCTTTCGTCGAAATGATGTCAGGAGGGAAACGCGCCGCGCAGGATCCTGAGCCAGTTCTCGCTGAGAATCGCTTCGACCCGTGGACCGTCGTAGCCTCGCGCTCGGAGTGCCGTAACAAGCGACGGAAAGTCCTCGGGGCCGGTGAACCCGTCGAGGGTGAGCTCTGACTTGACCGTCTGCGTCAGCTCGGACTGCGGTATGGCGTCGTCAGGCCCCAGCTCGGTCGGCCCAACCTGGTCGACGAAGTCGGCTCCAAGGCCGACATGCTCGATCCCCATCGCCGCGACCGCGTAGTCGAAGTGGTCGAGCCAGCGTACAAGCGTCGGCGCATCAGGATCGACGACGAATGGGATCGCCATCATCCCGAGGACACCTCCGACCCTTGCGAGAGCCTCGAGTTGCCAGTCGGCGAGGTTCCGTGGATCCTCGCAGACCGCGCGGCAGCCCGCGTGCGTCACCGAGAAGGCAATCTCCTCTTCGAGGACATCGCGCCAAGTCTGCTCGGATGCATGCGCGAGGTCGAGGACGACGCCGAGCTCGCGGAATCGGCGAACGAGCGTTAGCCCCTTTTCCGTCAAACCCTGCGAGGGTGTGTGGATTCCTCCTGCGAACTCGTTCGCGTGGTTCCAGGTCAGGCTCGCCGTGCGCACGCCGCGTGCGTACCACTCCTCGAACGCCCCGGGTTCACCCTCGAGCGGTTCGACGCCCTCCATCGACAGCACCAGCCGCAAGCGCGGGTCGTCGAGCTCGGCCCTCGTGCGTACATGACACACACGCTCTGCGTTCTCGTCGACACGGCGTTCGAACTCCGCCACTTGGGCGAGCGTCCGTTCACGTGCGTCGCTTCGGCGAGCGCCTTCGCCGTACAGGGGACAGATCTGGATACCGACACCGCCTGCCTCGAGCCTGGGCAGCCAGTAGCGCTCGAAGACGCCCGCCTCTCCGCGGCGGAGAACGAGCTCGAACAACGGTTTTTCCCCTTCACGGACAACGAGCTCGAGCAAGACGTCCGTGTGTGCGTCAACGATCATGGCCCAACCGCTTCTGGATGCGCACGCCGTCCGCGAGCGGGCGCCGTAACTTGCAGCCAGTTCAGCGCTCGAGTCGGCGGCGCTCCCGCTCTGATTCCTTGCGAAGTTCTGTCGTCTCTTCGCGTGACTTTTTCGCCTCTTCGCTCAGCCGCTCCACTCCGGCGCCGGTCAGGTCAATTCTTTCCGCGTGCTCCGCTGTTGCAGACGGTGACGACGGCAACGGCTCTTCGTTCTGCTCGGCGGGCGCTCTTTGAACCGTGGTTTCTCGAGATTGTGCGAGCAGATCGTCGACTGCGATCGCCAGTTCCTCGAGCGCCGCTGCGACGCCGCGGAACCAGCCGCTGAGGAGAATCGACAGTCGCGTTTCGGCATCGCCGTCTTGGAGATCTGCGAGCAGCTTCTCTGATTCGGCGATCGGGCCGGCGATTGCCTGCTGTACGCGTTCGCGCACGCCGCTCGGTTCGCTACTCATGCAGAGGCCGATTCTCTCCCATCCCGTCGCCGATCGCTTGCGTTCACACGCGTTTCTGCGGACTGACCGGCACGGCGCCGAGCTCTGGCAGGGGAGTTGCCGATGCTGCCGATACCGTGCTCGTCTGGGACCCCGACGACCGAACGCTGATCGCCGCCAAGGCGCTAAGCCTCGACATCGCGGCCGGTGCCGGACTCGTCAAGCGGTTGATGAACGTCTACACGCTCGCCGTCAGTGCGGTCAGTCTCACTCTCAGTCGGAGGAGGGCTCGTGTCGGGATGCGTGTCGCCGCGCCGGTAAGTCGGGTGTGCAAGCGGGCCATGCGACGAGTCTCCGCCGCCGGCAGGCGGTGGGCCAGGGTGCCTCCCGGCCAAACGCGGTGCGGCCAGCCGCACTCACGGCGTTATGACAGGACCACATTGTCCATTTGGCCCCAGCAGCGTGACCTGCTACGACGCCGTGTCCGTGCTGTACACGATCGGCGTCATGTCACTCGCGGCGGCGTCTCCCGGCCTCAGCCCCGCGAATTGCGACTCGAAGGGCGACCTACGTTCCTGGTAATGGGGCTCGAGCAGACGGCTGCCGTCGGCGAAGAAGATGATCGTCATCACCTCGCGCATCTGGTTCGAGGTGTTCGGCATCGCGCGGTGCAGAGTCCACCCGGCGTGGAAGGTGGCGTCGCCGGCGGCCATCGGCACCGGCCTGGTGACCGGGAACTCGCCGCTCGCGGCCATACGCTCGAAGAAGGCCTCCGATTCGTCAGAGATCGCGAGCTCGGCGAGCGCAGGACGGCGATGGGTTCCGGAACCGAATTCCATACCCCCCATGTCGGCGATGATGTCGACGAGGGGCATCCACATCGTGACGGTTCCGTCGGTCTCGAGCGGCCAGTAGTACTCGTCCTGGTGCCAGGGAGTGGGACCGCCGCCGGGCTCCTTGAACAGCGTCTGGTCGTGGTACAGCCGCACCGCAGTGACGCCAAGCAGTTCGGCGGCGATGCGCGCGAAGCGGCGCGCGAGCGTGAACCCAGCCACGGCCGGCTCTTTCCTCCAGATGTCGCCGACCTGGATGAAAGCCTTCCCGTACGTGTCGCGCTCGTCGAGAGCACGCTTCTCCACGGAGTTGGCGAACGTGGCCTCACGGATCAGCGGTCTGTAGGCGACGACCTCGTCGTGTGCGGCGACGCCGCGCAGCAGCACATGTCCGTCACGCTCGAAGTCGCGTCGCGCATCGCCGCTCAACGTGTAGGGGGCATCGAGCTCGGGCAGCGTGGGGGCGGGTGCCATTGGTGTCCTAGGGTGTGCGTCCGTAAGACTCGGTCGTACGTTCGCACATCGCGATAGAGAGGGAGGAGAAATGCTTTGCCTCAACTTCCTGAACGACGAACCTTGGAACGAGGTTCACGACGATCGTCGATTTCGTTGGTTCGGGCACCCGTTCGAGACCGACATGCTCGGAGCTTCGCTGATCGAGCTCCTGCCAGGGGCACCCGGAGGGCCGTTGCACATGCACTACGGGGTCGAGGAGATGTTCTTCGTCCTCGCCGGGACACCGACGGTCCGCACGCCGGAGGGTGAGGAAAGACTCGCGCCCGGCGACGTCGTCTATTTCCCAGAGGGCCGCGACGGGCTGCACGACTTCTCGAATCCCACGGACGAGCCAGCCCGACTACTCGGCATCTCTACGAAGCGGTTTCCCGACGTCGTCGCATACCCCGAGCGGGGAGTTGCGTGGGTTGCTACGCGCCACCCCGAGCGGGCGGTACCCGAAGACGCCGACAAGGGAATCATCTCCCGCTTCGAGCTGCCGGCCGAGCAATCTGACGGGTAGCCTCCGCTCTCGGCGGAGGTGTCGCTTTTGCCCCGAACTGGATTTATCGACCACATCGGGATCGGCGTTCCGGATCTCATCGCGGCCAAGGAGTACTACGACGACCTCATGCATGTCCTTGGCTTCCGCCAATGGTTCGAGAGAAGCCTCGACGGGCCGCTCAACTACGGGCCCGACGGTGCCTTGGGCTCCCAACTGTTCTTCTACCAAGCTGAAGAACCGGGCCTCTACTCGCGGCACCAGACCGGGCTTCATCACCTCGCCTTCCTGGTCGAGAGCAGAACGGTCGTCAGAGAAGCACACGAGTGGGCACGCGCACGGCAGGCCGTCATCCTGGACGAGCCCCGTGAGTTCCCGCAGTACGGCGAACACTGTTTCGCGACGTATTGGCTCGATCCTCATGGATTCAAGCTGGAGGCCGTCTGCCACACCCCTGAAGAGAGTTAGGTCT
>JBKPJA010000183.1:0-4016 GCA_046730515.1 Actinomycetota bacterium
GGTGCTCGCGCCGACCGGGACGATCAGCTTCATGATGGATTGCGACACGACGGGCGTCGAGCCGGACTTCTCACTCGTCAAGTCGAAGAAGCTCGTCGGCGGCGGCGAGATCACGATCGTGAACAAGTCCGTGCCGATGGCGCTGGAGAAGCTCGGCTACGCGCCGCGCGAGACGGAGGAGGTCGTCGCGTTCATCGACGAGCGCAATACCGTCGTCGGCGCGCCGTACCTGAAGACCGAGCACTACCCGGTCTTCGACTGCGCGGTCGGCGATCGCGCGATCCACTACATGGGTCACGTGAAGATGATGGGCGCCGTCCAGCCGTTCATCTCCGGTGCGATCTCGAAGACGGTGAACCTCCCGGAGTCGGTGACGGTGGACGAGGTCGCGCAGCTCTTCCTCGAGTCGTGGCAGCTGGGCGTGAAGGCGATCGCGATCTAACGCGACAACTGCAAGGTCGCGCAGCCGCTGTCCGGGAAGAAGGACGGGCAGGAGACGCTGGTGACAACCGCCGCGCCGTCGCCCGTGCCGCTGACGCAGCGCCGTCGGCTCCCGGACGATCGCGTCGAGGTCGGCCGCAAGTTCCGTGTCGGGGAGTACGAGGGCTACATCCACGTCGGCCTGTTCGAGGACGGCACGCCCGGCGACATCTTCGTCGACATCGCAAAGGAAGGCACGACGCTCGCAGGCCTGATGAACTCGTTCATGATCAGCGTGTCGCTCGGGTTGCAGTACGGCGTGCCGCTCGAGATCTATGTGTCGAAGTTCGCGCACATGCGCTTCGAGCCGAGCGGAATGACGAACGACCCGGACATCCGAGCCGCCAAGTCGATCGTCGACTACATCTTCCGCTGGATGGGGAAGAAGTTCCTATCGACCGATCAGCAGGAGGAGATCGGCATCCTGTCACCGGAAGTGCGCGCGCGGCTGGCGCAGTCATACGCGGCGTTCGAGGGCAAGCCTGCTGCTGCGGAGACGCCCGTCGAGGCGGCGCCGCCTGGGCAGACCGCGCTCTTCAACAACTGGGAGGACGCGGTGGAGTGCGCACGGTGCGGCGGCCGAATGGTGCGGACGGGCTCTTGCTACACGTGCCGCGACTGCGGGACTAACACCGGCTGTAGCTAGTCACGTCGTCGCCTGAACGGCCAGGTAGAGGCGCCAGCGGTCCGGCACGCCCTTGAGCTCGTGCTCGCCACGATCCTCGAAGGCGAAACCGCTTCCCGCGACCAGGTCCTTTACCGTCTGGGAGACGACGACCTCTCGTGGACCGGCTTCGCCGAGGAGTCTCGCTGCGATCGTCACGGCAAGACCGCCGGGCTTTCCATCGATGATCTCGCACTCGCCGATGTGAACTCCGGCCCTCGTCTCGATGCCAAGGTCGCCGACACGATCGGCGATCTCGTGCGCGCAATGGATGGCGCGAGCGGGTCCTTCGAAACTCGCGAAGAAGCCGTCGCCCGCCGTGTCGTGCTCGGTTCCGCCCCAGCGAGAGAGCGCTTCACGCACTGCCGCGTTGTGGGCAAGAACGAGGTCTTTCCAGGCGCGATCGCCTACGGCAACCTGTCTCCGACTCGACTCGACGATGTCGGTGAAGAGCACCGTGGCCAGCACGGTGGCGAGCGGCGCCTGAGGTCGCTCGATTCCTGCGAGCTCTCGAACGATGTCCAACTGTGCCTCCATCTGGAGACCCGAGCGCCCGGGAACCACATGCACCGTCGCGTTGGGCATAAGGGAGGCGACGTAGTGGGCCTCTTCCACCTCCGCCTGCGCGTCGTCCTCCCCGATCATCAACGCGGCAGGCGCGTGCACGCTCGGCAGGATGTCCCGCACGTCCGTTTGCCATGTAATCCGAGTAAGAGCCTCCGCAACATCCGGGCTCGCCGTGTTGCGAATGATCCGCGCGTAGAGGCGCACAAGCTCGTCGTCGACCGTGAGCCCGTACCGCTCGTCTTCCGGGATACCGGCGCGCTGCGTTGCACGAGACAGCGCAAGCTCACGGGCGTACTCCGTGGTGCCCCATGTTTTCCCTGCCGCGATCGCCCCCTCGAACGCCTCGGGCCGCTGTCCCCACGGATAGTCGGAATCCCACGCCAGCCGTGCACGAGGGTAGTTCCAGAAGAGTCCGGACGCCCGGTCGGGATGCATCGCCGCGAAGAGCGCGTGCATCGCGCCCGTTGAAGCGGCCGCACCGAGGATGGGCGCCTCCGAGCCGATCTCATCGAGCACGGTCAACAGGTCAGCAGCCCGCGTCTCGAGATTCGGAGGCGGGACGTTGCGGCTGGACGCCCCCGTGCCACGGCGGTCGTGGATGATGAGACGCGCAAACTCCGAGATGCCAACGAGATAAGGACCCCAGTCCGGCTCCTCCCAGATCAGGTCGACATTGCCCGCGTAGACGTGGAAGTCGAGCCCGAAGTCAACAGGACCTGACCCGACGACCTGGTAGGCAAGGTAGACACCGTCGTCCGTCTTCGCGTAGCGCGTCTCCGGCGCCATCCGCTCACCCGTATTTCGATTGGCATGAAGACCCGGCATGCGTGACCTATACCTATATCGTCGCTTCGTGTGGACGACCTAGAGGTTGTCGAGCGCAGGCTGTTGGATGCGCTTCAGCGCGGGGATATGCCGGCGAGCGCAGAGCTGCTCCGAGACGACTTTCTCATCACGACGGCAGGTTGGTTGGCGGAACCCGTGGGGAAGAGCGCCTGGCTGGAAGCGCTCACCGGCCGGATGACCTTGGACCATTACGACCTTCGTCTGGTAGCGACGCGGAGATACGGCGACGTCGGCGTCGTGCTCGCGGAGTCCTCGCAACAAGGAACTCACAACGACGTGCCCTTCTCGATGACGTTCCGTTACACCGACGTCTGGGTGCGCGAAAACGGCGGCTGGCGTCTGGCAACACGCCACGCCTCGGGGATTCCCGAGGCGTAGAAGACCCTGCCGCCGCAAGACTCCGATGACATCCTGAACGCCGGCCACGCACGGGTCAGCCGCGAGGTAGGTTCACTTCCCGAGAGACGCGCGGACGTGCTTACCTTGGCAGGAGACAAGGCGGGCGTAGTCGAGGTGGAAGGAGCTCAGCTCGGGTATCGGGTTGAGGGGGACGGTCAGCCCTGCCTCGTGGTCGGGTCGAGCATCTACTACCCGCGGGTGTTCTCGCAGGACTTGCGTGAGCACCTGCAGCTGGTCTTCGTCGACCTGCGGCACTTCGCGACCTCGGATCCATCGTTCAGCCCGGATCGGATCTCGTTCGAGACCTATCCCGACATGTGATCACCGCAACCGCCGAACTCGAACGCGGCAGTCAATACGACAACGATAGATCCGCGGGAGAGCTTTCAGCGCAGCGGAAGCCGGAAATAGAGCGCAGGCCCAAGCGGCCCGCTCGCAAGCTTCCACGCCACCCGATATCTGCCGCGGGTCGTCACCGGATACTGACGCGCGTAGTTCACCGTCGAACCCCATGTCGAGCCGGCCTGCCTGAACATCGGGAACGGGCCACAGCGCTGGGGGCGCTCAGCGCCGGTGCCGCCGAGGAGGCGCACACACAGCGCGTAACGGTTGAAGTAGTGAGCGGCGGTCGTGATCCTGAGGAACACCTTTCCGCTGCGGTTGAAGACGCCGTAGCACACGTCCCCGCTCGTGCTGCAGTAGCTCGCAATCGTTCGTTCCGCGGACGCGGTCGGAACTGCCGCGATCGCCGCGGCCGAGATCATGGCCAGCAACATTCCGCATAGCCTACGTCGAGGCTGTTGCGGCGACGGCCTTCGTCGCGGCCTCCTCTCGCAGGTACTGGTGCACGAATGCGATCGCGAGGCTGCCCTCGCCGACGGCGGAGGCGACACGCTTCACCGGGCCTGAACGAACATCCCCGCACGCGAAGATGCCCGGGACGCTGGTCTCGAGGAGGTAGCGGTCGCGGTCGAGGTTCCATTCCCATTCGGGCCCGACGTCGGGACCGGTGAGCACGTAACCGCGTGGGTCGAGTGCGATCTCCGGCGGGAGCCAGCCG
>JBKPJA010000184.1:0-7274 GCA_046730515.1 Actinomycetota bacterium
TGGGCCGTGCAGGGATCGAACCTGCGACCTTGGGATTAAGAGTCCCCTGCTCTACCAGCTGAGCTAACGGCCCGCGGGGGTGCGTAGTGTAGCCCCGATGCGTGTTTTCTCTGTCGTTGGGAACCGGCCGCAGTTCATCAAGTCGGCGCCGCTTTCGGTCGCTCTGCGCGAGGCGGGGATCGACGAGGTCGTGCTCCACACGAGCCAGCACTACGACGCCGAGCTCTCGCAGGTCTTCTTCGACGAACTCGGGCTCTCCGAGCCGAAGTACCGGCTCGGATTGCACACGGCCGAAGCCAGAGCGATGCGGCCGCCGATCCGTGAAGCGATCGAGTCCGAGCGCCCCCACTATGTGCTCGTCTACGGGGACACGAACTCCACGCTCGCGGGTGCTGAAGCCGCCGAAGAGGCGGAGGTCCGGGTCGTACACGTCGAGGCGGGACTTCGCAGCGGCGATCTCACGATGCCGGAGGAGCGCAACCGCATCGAGGTCGACCGGATCTCTGCACTGCTCCTTTGCCCGAACGAGAGGTCGCGGGACACGCTTCAAGCAGAAGGCGTCACCGGCGAGATCGAGGTCGTCGGCGACGTGATGGCCGATGCCTCCTTCCGCTTCGCGCCCCTCGCGCGTGAGCGCTCGGACGTGCTCTCGAGGCTTGGGCTCGACCCGCGTGGCTACGTCGCGGCGACCGTCCACCGCGAAGCGAACGTTCGCGCAAACAGGCTGAGGCGCATCCTCGAAGGGCTCGGTGGCGTCCAGGAGCCGGTCGTCCTGGCCGCTCATCCACGCACAGCGCAGACAATCGAGAGTGAGCGACTGCCCGTTGCCGCGAACATCGACCTGGTCGCCCCCTTGGGCTACCTCGACTTTGCCGCTCTCGTTTCCGGGGCGCGCGTGGTCGCTACCGACTCCGGCGGCCTGCAGAAGGAGTCGTACTGGTACGGCATCCCCTGTGTGACGATGCGTCCGAGTACCGAGTGGGTCGAGACGGTCGAGGTGGGCGCGAACGTGCTGGTCGATGACGATCCTGCGGGGATCGCGACAGCCATTCGCGCCGCACGTATGCCTGCTGACCGGCCTCAGCTGTACGGGGACGGGAGAGCATCCCAGCGGATTGTCCGGGTCCTCCTGGATACCCTTTCGCCCGAATGAACCCGGATATCGCAATCATCGGAGCCGGCTATGTTGGCCTCCCGCTCGGCCAGGTCTTCGCGGACGCGGGCAAGAAGGTCGTACTCGTCGACGTGAACGAGTCCATCGTCGCGGGGATCAACCGGGGGGAGAGCCATATCGTGGACGTGCCGCCCGAGCGGCTCAAGCCGCATGTGGACGAGGGCCGGATCGCTGCGACGAACGCCTATGACGTCCTACGCGACGCGGACGCGATCCTGATCGCGCTGCCGACGCCGCTCTCGAAGCAGCGCGAGCCCGACCTTTCGATTATCAAGAGTGCGGTGCGCGAAATTGCCAAACGTCTCCGCAAAGGTCATCTGGTCGTGCTCGAGTCGACGACGTATCCGGGGACGACGCGCGAATTCATCCTGCCCATGCTCGGGGAGTCGGGCCTCAAGGTTGGAGAGGACTTCTATCTGGCCTTCTCGCCCGAGCGTGTCGACCCGGGCCGCAGCGACTGGACCACGCAGAACGTCACGAAGCTCGTCGGTGGCATCACCTCCGGCTGCACGCGTCGCGCAGCGGAGTTGTACGGCGTCGCAGTCGAGACCGTTCACGAGGTCTCGTCACCGGAAGCCGCAGAGTTGACGAAGCTGCTCGAGAACATCTTCCGGTCGGTGAACATCGCCCTCGTCAACGAGTTGGCGCAGCTCTGCGAGCGAATGGGAATCGACGTTTGGGAGGTCGTGGATGCCGCCGCGACGAAGCCGTTTGGTTTCATGAGCTTCAAGCCTGGACCAGGTCTCGGGGGTCACTGCATCCCAATCGATCCCTTCTACCTGACCTGGAAGGCGCGAGAATATGGCTTCTATACGGAGTTCATCGAGCTCGCCGGCAAGGTGAACGAGAACATGCCCTACTACTGCCGCTCACTGATCTCGCAGGCGCTCAACCACGGCAGGCAGCGGTCGCTCAGCGGATCGAAGGTGCTCGTGCTCGGCGTGTCGTACAAAGCCGACATCGGCGACACACGCGAGTCGCCTGCATTGAAGCTGATCGAGCTCCTGCGCAACGCCGGCTCAGAGGTCTCTTATCACGATCCTTATGTTTCCGAGCTGAACGGCGATCGGTCGGTTCCTCTCGAGCCTGCGAAGTACGACTGCGTGGTCGTTGTCACTGCGCACAGCGACATCGACTACGACGAGCTCGTCGAACAGGCGCAGCTCGTAGTCGACCTTCGCAACGCGACGGGCAGGAACGGCTCCGAGAACGGGAAGGTCTGGAAGTTGTGATTCGTATCGCGCAAGCCGGCCTCGGCGTCTGGGGGACGAACCTAGCTCGCAACTTCGACGAGCTCGCGGAGCTCGTATGGCTCTGTGACGCCGACGAGGGGAAGCACGCGCTGTTCACTCAACGGTATCCGGCTGCACGGCTCACCTCCGATTTCGAGGACGTTCTCTCCGACGACTCGGTGGAAGGCGTCGTGATCGCGACGCCTGTCCCGACGCACTACGAGTTCGCCAAACGCGCGCTCCAGGCCGACAAGCATGTCTTCGTCGAGAAGCCTCCAGCGATGCGCGGTGTAGAGATGGAAGAGCTCTGCGAGCTCGCCGAGGAACACAGCCGTGTGCTGATGCCGGGACACTTGCTGCTCTACCACCCTGCAGTTCAGAAGGTCAGGGAGCTCATCGTTTCGGGGGAGCTCGGCGACGTCATTTGCGTCTATGGCAACCGCCAGAACCTCGGCACGATCCGTAGGCATGAAAACGCGCTCTGGTCACTCGGCGTCCACGACCTGAGCGTGCTGCTCTACCTGATCGACGAAGAGCCCTCGGAGCTCTCGGCACACGGCAACGCGTTCCTCAATCCGGGAGTGGAGGATGTGGTGTTCTGCTACCTCCGCTTTCCATCCGGGAAGATCGCGCACATGCATCTCTCGTGGCTCGACCCGCACAAGATTCGCCGGATCACGGTCGTCGGCCGCGACAAGATGGTCGTGTTCGACGACATGGAGCTCGAGCGGAAGGTGACGATCTACGACAAGGCGCCCGAGCAGCCGACGACCACCTACGGCGAGTGGCGCACCCGTACCGGCGACATCTACAGCCCGAAGATCCCGAACACCGAGCCGTTGCGGCTCGAGTGCGAGCAGTTCCTTCGCTTCGTGCGTGGGGAAGGGAATTCGATGCGCGCGGCACGCGACGGGCTCGTGGTCGTGCGCGCGCTCGAACAGCTGCAGGCCTCGCTCGAGACCGTCGTAGCGTGATTGCCGAAACGGCGATCGTCTATCCGGGAACGATCGTCCCCGACGATTGCCAAATCCTCGACCACGCGGTCGTCGGGAAGCAGCCGACGCTCTCGCCGCGCTCGACGACGAAGCGCGGGGAGCTTGCACCAACAGAGCTCGGGCCTGGAACGATCGTCTCCACCGGCGCGATCGTCTTCGCAGGAACGAAGATCGGCGCGCGCGTGATCGTCGGCGATCAGGCATGTGTGCGCGAGCGTGTGATGGTCGGTGAGGACGTCGTCATCGGGCGTGGTTCGCTGATCGAGAACGACACGACGATCGGCGCGCTGACGAAGATCCAGGCCGACGCATATATCACCGCGCACTCGACGCTCGAGGACAACGTCTTCATCGCTCCCTGTGTCGTCACGACGAACGACAACTTCATGGGCCGGACGGAGCGGCGGCACGCGCTGATCGCCGGGCCGACGATCAGACGCGGTGCGCGCATCGGCGGCGGCGCGATCCTGTGTCCCGGCGTCGAGATCGGGGAAGAGGCGTTCGTCGGCGCGGGCGCGGTCGTCGTCTCGGACGTTCCGCCGCGAGTGGTCGTCGTCGGCAATCCCGCGCGTGTTTTGCGGGACGTGCCGCCGGAGGAGCTACTTCCGACCGATTGACAGGGAGTACGGGCCGAATCCGCGCGTCTCGAGCTTGACCTCGACGTAGTACCAGCCGGTCTTGGGCACGCGGTAGACGATCCGCTTCGAAGCGCCGTCGCCGATCGCCTGAGCCGCGCGCAACCGCTGCTTGCGCAGGTCGTTGATGTGCACCGTGCCCGGCTTCCACAACAGCAGGTCCGTGTCCGATCCCTGTGGGCCCCGGACGCGCAGCTGCAACTGCTGCTTCGCGACGAGGCGAATCCGGTACACGTCGACCTGGTCGTCCCAGAAGTCGAGCGTCGCGGTGAGCTTCGTCACCTTTGCGGGGAGCGTCGCCGCCTCATTGCCGGCGTCATCGTTCGGCTCGTATCGATCGGCCGGAGGCAGCCGCTCTTGCAGCATCTGGATTGCCTTCTCGACGTCGAGGCGGCCCCAGCCGGTGAGGGCATCTCTCCCGTTCGGACACGCCCTGCAGCCGTCGGAGGCGTTCATATCTGCCGCGCTCCGTTCGAGGAGGTACGACACCTGGTCCGGTTTCAGCGTCGGCTTGAGCGCGAGGAGCAGGGCTGCGGCCGCCGCGACCTGCGGCGCCGCGAACGACGTCCCCTGGCCCGACCGCAGGTTCGCCGGTCCGCAGTCCGAGTAACCCTGATCTGCGCAGGACGGGAACGTCGCCGTCAAGGACAGGGGCACCGTGGAGATGATCTGCTGACCCGGCGCCGAGATGTCGTTGTAGATCTGGTCGCGGTTGGAGAAGGAGGCGACATTTCCGTTCTGGGTCAGCGCGCTCGCACCGATCACATGTGGCAACGCGGAGGGATAGTCGGCGTAGTTCCACGGGCAGCCTGTCGGGCTGTTGTCGCAGTTCCCCGCCGCGGCGACGACGACGACACCGTGACGAACGGCGTACTCGACCGCAGCCGCTTCCGCTGCGGAGAAGGAGTCGACCTTCGGATCGAGCGGATCGCGCGGCCCACCGAGCGACAGATTGATCACCTGCGCCCCGTGGTCGACGGACCAGCGAATCGCAGCTGCCTCGACGATTGGGTCGATCACGCCGTCTGGGCCTGCGATCTTCGCGATGATCAGCTTCGCAGGGAACGCGATGCCTGCGATGCCCTGGTTGTTGTTGACATCGGCCGCGATCTCGCCGGCGACGAACGTTCCGTGGCCGACGTCGTCCGTGACTTGAGCTCCGCCGAGGAAGTTCCTCGCAGCCCAGATCTGCGACCGCGGCTGAAACTCAGGGTGTGAGGTGTCGAGCCCCGAGTCGATGACGGCGACGCGCACGGGGTCGAGCCCCGGCAACGTGTCGCCGAATCCGTCGAAGGCGTGATCCTGTGCAAGGTAGTACTGCTTGGGGACGAGCGGATCGTTGGGTGTAAAGAGCGCCCGTGCCTCAGCCGCCAGCGGGACGGCGAGCGTCGCCGCCAGTGCCGCAAGGAGTGTTCGCTTCACGAACTCGAGACCTGCACTACCTGCGAGATCCCGGGCACGAGACCGTGGCCTGGTACGACTCGCGCGCGATACGTCCCGTCGACCAGCTGCATCTGCACGTCGAAGTATCCGGAGCCGTCGACGGACGCCCGCGCGACGTTCGACCACTTCGCGCCGTTCTGTCGCTGAATCCACACCGGCGAGCCCGACATCACCGGCCGCATGTACCCGCGGAGCTCGGTCTGGGTTCGCGGAGGAATGATCCGCACCATCGGTGCGACACGTATCTGGACGCTTCCGGCGGCGACCTTTCCGCTCGCGAGTCGGTACGCGGTCGTCGTCGTCGGGTGTATGGAGACGGCGAGCGTTCCGTCATCGCTCGGCGAGACCGCTCCCGCCGACTGCCATGCCCCGCCGCTGCGCGACTGCAGAACCACCGGAGTCACTCCGCGTGCGATTCCGGTCAACGCGGTCGACGACCCGTAGGTGAGCGGCGTCGATGGGCCGCTGAGCGAGAGCACGCCGATCGTGAACCACGTCGAGCGTAGGCCGAGGCTCTGGCGGAGCACGTTGCCGTCGAACAGGTGCGGTCCGAGCGGCGTCAGAATCGTGAGGGTCAAGACGCGCCCGGAGGAGTTCAGGGTCGTCTGCAGGTCCTGGATCGGCCTTGGGATGTGCAGCACTCGCGCGAGCTTGGCGGCGCTGAACGCGAACGGTCCCCAATTGTGGTAGGGCGAGATCGTGTCGTACGGATCGGGCACGGAGACGAGGTACGGAATCGCCTTCCCCCACACGTCCCGCGAAGAGGCCGTGCGTCCGCCGGACGAGGAGAAGAAGTACGTCTTCGCGACCTGGCCGTCGTAGAGCACGACCTGGTGCGCCGTCGCGTCGACCGCCGCGTTCGCCTCGGGCTGCTCGTGGTCGATACCGAGGTACACCTGGTCGCGCGTGTCGGGATAGAGGTCGAACGCACCTGTCCGCTTCGATGCGATCGCGTAGGAGCGCGCGGCGACGGCCTGTGCCTTCAACGCCTCCGGCGCCCACGTGTGCGGCATCTCGGAGGGAACGACGCCGTAGAGGTATTGCTCCAGCCCCACGACGTTGATCACCCGCAGCTTGCCGCCGACGAGGTCAACCTGGAGCGAGCCCCGGTAGTGCCGCGAGCCGAAAGCGAGCGGTGACGGGCCGGGCTGGAAGGTCAGCGGGGCTGTGAGCGCCTTCGCCTTTTGATCACCGTCGACCTTCAGCCTGAGCTTGGGCGTCAGCGCGTAGGTCCCGGCGGTGACGTCGTGCGTCTCGCCGATCGCATCCGTCACGGTGAAGTCCGCGGCGGATCCGAGCTTGGTCGTCGAAGCGCCCGTTGCCAGCAGCACGCGCACCTTCGTCACCGGAGAAGGGCCGAGCGTCGTTCCTGTGTAGTAGTGCGCAAGGATCTTCGCGTACGTGAATCCGTGCTGCGCGTAGCCGTACGCGCCGTACTGGCTCATCCCGACGCCGTGACCCCAGCCGTGCCCGGTGATGACGAACGTCGCGTTGAGAGCGAGCGGTGCCGAACGGCGGGTGGGCTGTCCGGTTGCGGCAGTCGCCGTCGCAGCGAGGACGACGAGAACGAGCAGGAGTGCGAGCGGTCGGCGCATCGAAAGAACCCCGAAGCCCCAGCGGCCGCCGAGGCTGCGCCCGAGGCTAGCAAAGTGTGTCACAAGCCCCCGTTTTCTTTACCGAATCGCAACCTCTCCTCAGCCGAGGCGTTGTGCGTATTGGCGCGCGTAGTACTCGCGGTATTCGCCGGATTTCAGCGGCTCCCACCACGACCGATTGTCTCGGTACCACGCCACCG
>JBKPJA010000185.1:0-29061 GCA_046730515.1 Actinomycetota bacterium
ACCCGTAAGTCGAGCGCAGACGCCCTGCACCGCCTCGAGATCGGCCTCGCGGAGCCGTTGCACGGCCTCCAGAAAAAAATAAGCAGTAAACCCGTATTCACACAAGGTTCACGGCGTGCAACGCTCCACCTCGAAATGACGCACCGCGGACAGCCCCTCACACCTGCAGAGAGGCGCGTGGCTCAGCTGGTCGGGCGCGCCCTCAAGAACGGCGGGGTTGCGGAGGAGTTCGGCGTGAGCGAGGCGACGGTCGGCGTCCACCTCGGGCGTGTCCACAAGAAGCTTAGATTGCGCTCGCGCACCGAGCTCGCCGTGCGGCTCGTTTTCCTGAAAGGAGGAGGAATGAAGCGCACGTATCTGTTGCTGCTCCTGCTTGGCGTTGTGGGCAGCGCGGTTTACGGCGGGATCGCCCTGGCGACGCCGCCGTCCGGAGTGGTGACGCAGACGTTCGGCGTCGCCCGCTTCACGGACATCGACGCGACGACGAAGACCGACATAAATCCGGGCACCGCCACGAACTTCTGGCAGGCGCGAATCAACACGAAAGGCGAGTCTGATCTCTACGTCCTGCAGAACACGATCGCACCGGGCGGTACGTTCGGCTGGCACAGCCATCCCGGTCCCAGCCTCGTGATCGTGAAGTCTGGGACGGCGACCTTCTACCTCGCCGATGATCCCACCTGCTCGCCGCACGTGGTTACGACCGGGCAGGGCTTCGTCGACAACGGTCACGACACGCACGTCGTCCGCAACGAAAGCACGACAGAAAACCTGGTAACCGTCGTCGTCTCGCTTGTACCGGCCGGCTTCGCACGCCGGATCGACGAGCCGGCGCCTGCCAACTGTCCGAACCTTCCGAATGGCTGAACAACGATAGGCGGCCTTTCGAGACGCGAGCGGTCGGGACTGTCCGGCCGCTCGCGTTTTCGCGTCTACACTTGCCGTCGGTGGCTTCGGAACGGCAGATCTCGGTCGGGGGTGTGAAGATCGGAGGCGGCGCGCCGGTCGTCGTGCAGTCGATGACGCTGACGAAGACGCACGACCTCGAGTCCACGACCGCTCAAATCGCTTCGCTCGCTTCGGCCGGGTGCGAGGTCGTGCGCGTCGCCGTTCCCAAGACGGAGGACGCGGAGGCGTTGCCCAAGATCGTGCGGCTGTCGCCGATCCCCGTGATCGCGGACATCCACTTCAACGCGAGCCTCGCGCTGAAGGCGATCGACGCGGGGGTCGCGTCCGTCCGCATCAATCCGGGAAACATCGGCGGCCCCGAGAAGGTGGCAGAAGTCGTGCGGGCCGCGCAGCGCGCAGGCATTCCGATGCGCATCGGCGCGAACTCCGGGTCGCTCCCCAAGCACCTCGCCGACCTCGCGCACCAAGACCAGGCGGAGGCACTCGTCGAGGCCGCGCTCGAGGAGGTGCGCCTGCTCGAATCACTCGGCTTCTACGACTTCAAGATCTCGGTCAAGTCGAGCCACGTACCGACCATGATCCGCGCGTACCGCATGCTGTCCGGCAAGGTGCCGTACCCGCTGCACCTCGGCGTCACCGAAGCCGGGACGCCGTTCGCCGGCTCGATCAAGTCCGCGGTCGGCATGGGAGCGCTCCTGGTCGACGGGATCGGCGACACGATCCGTGTCTCCTTGACGGCGGACCCCGTCGAGGAAGTGCGGACCGGATGGGAGATCCTCAAGTCCCTCGGCCTGCGCGAGCGCGGGCCGATCATGATCGCGTGTCCGTCGTGCGGCCGCGACAACGTCGGCGTCCAGACCCTGGCCGAGAAGGTGGAGGAGCGCCTGCACGCCTATCCGCAGCACTTCGAGGTCGCCGTGCTCGGCTGTGCCGTCAACGGACCGGGAGAGGCGGGCGACGCGGACTTCGGCATCGCCGGCGGCCGCGACGTCGGCTTCGTCTACGCGCACGGCCGCGTGCTGAAGAAGGTGTCCTCGGACATCCTGATCGATGAGCTCTTCCACGAGATCGACAAGTGGATCGGCGAGGGAATGCAGCGGCCGAAGCGCCTGAAGATGGCCAAGCCAGCCGCTTTGGCCATGGCCGAAGCGTCACTGATCCCACTCGAATAGCCTGCCGGGACAACAGTGATTGCCCGGGCTTCCCAGCTCTTCATCCCGACGCTGCGTGAACCACCGGCCGACGCGGAGGCGGTGTCGCACCAGTTGCTCGTTCGCGGCGGCTTCATCCGGCAGGTCGGCGCAGGCCTGTGGTCGTTCCTGCCGCTCGGATGGCGCGTTCACCAGAGGGTCGTGCAGATCATCCGCGAGGAGATGAACGCAATCGGCGGCCAGGAGATGCTCGGGCCGGTGCTGACGCCCGCCGAGCTGTGGGAGCGCAGCGGCCGCTACGCGATTCCGGAGGTGTTCAAGCTCTCGGACCGCACGGGCCGGCCGTTCGTCCTGGCGCTCTCACACGAGGAGACGATCACGTTCCACGCCCGTGAGCTGCAGTCGTACAAGCAGCTGCCGCAGATCCTCTACCACTTCTCGACGAAGGAGCGCGACGAGCCGCGGCCGCGCGGGGGATTGCTCCGCGTGCGCGAGTTCATCATGAAGGACGCGTACTCATTCGACCGAGATTCCGAAGGGCTCGACCGCAACTTCGAGCTGCACGCGGGTGCGTATCGCCGCATCTTCGAACGGTGCGGCCTCGAGACGTACGAGGTGGTCGCGGAGTCCGGAATCATGGGCGGCCGCGAATCGAAGGATTTTCTGGCGCCGAGCGGCTCGGGCGAGCACGAGCTCGTGCGGTGCGAGAACGGGGACTACGCGGCCGACCGTGAGGCGGCGCGCGGCGTTCCGCACCGGCCGGACTTCCCGCCTCCGCTCGACAAGCCGGAGGAGATCGAGACGCCGGGGGTGGAGACGATCGAGCAGCTCGCGCAGCTGCTGCAGATCGACCCGGCGGCGACGGCCAAGGCGATGCCGGTGATGACGACCGACGGAACGCTTGTGCTCGGGCTCGTCCGCGGTGACGACCGTCTGAACGAGGAGAAGCTCATATCGCATCTCGGCATGGGCTTCCGTCCCGCAACCGGCGAGGAGATCCGCGCGAAGTTCGGCGCAAGCGGCGGCTCGCTCGGTCCCGTCGGCGTTCAGGTGGAAGTGGTCGCCGACGATCAGCTCCGCGAAGGCCAGTACGTCAGTGGTGCGAACCGCGACGGGTTCCACCTCCGCGGCGTCGAGGCCGGTCGGGACTTCGCGGCCGAGTTCGCCGACATCCGTGCGCTTGCCGACGGCGATCGATGTCCAGAGGACGGCGGTGCGCTGACGACGCAGCCGGCGGTCGAGGTCGGACACATCTTCAAGCTCGAGACGTACTACACGGAGCCGTTCAGCGCGACCTACCTCGACGAGAACGGAGAGGAGCAGCTCCTCGTCATGGGCAGCTACGGAATCGGGCCCGCGCGCACGATGGCCGCGATCGTCGAGCAGCACCACGACGAGCAGGGGATCAAGTGGCCCGCGTCGGTCGCTCCCTACGACGCGTACGTCGTCGTCCTGCCGGGCCTGGATGCGGAAGGCGCAGAGACGGCGACGGCGCTCGAAGAGGCGGGCCTCGACGTTCTCGTCGACGACCGCGATCAGCGGGCCGGCGAGAAGTTCGCCGATGCGGATCTGATCGGTTGTCCAATCCGCGTGACGGTCGGCCGGCGTACTGCCGAGGACGGCGCCGTCGACGTTCGCGACCGCGAGAGCGGGGAGGAGCTGCGGGTTCCGATTTCGGACTTAGCGGGCAAGGTGGCGGCGAGCGGGTAGTGGCCAGGCGACGGAGGTTCAGCGACGAAGCGTTCGGCGTGACCGTCGAGCGGTTGATGGCCGAGACGGGTCACACCTACCGCTCGCTCGCGGAGCGCACGCGTCTGTCGGCCGGCTATCTCAACCACCTCGTCCACGGCAACCGCCCGGTTCCGTCCGACGACGTGATGCATGTGTTGGCGAACGCACTGGGAGTCGAGCCCGAGCACTTCCGCGAGTACCGTCTGCGCGTGATCACGGAGAAGCTCGAGCGCATGCCGGACATGATCGACCGGCTCTACAAGCGGTTGCGCTAGAGCGCCCCGCGTACGCGTTGCGGCAGCGACTCGACGACGAGCTGATAGGAGTGCTCGATCAGCTCCTCGAGCTCGTCGTCCGAGATCGAGCCGTCGAGCGTGATCGTGTTCCAGTGCTTCTTGTTCAGGTGGTAACCCGGACGTACCGCGCCGTACGCCTTGCGCAGCACCTCTGACCATTCCGGGTCGCACTTGAGGCTTACGTGCGGCGGGTCGGCGCTGTGGGGCAAGAGAGCGAACATCTTCCCGCCGATCTTGTAGACCGCCGTGTCGGGCCCGAACGGATAGGTCTCTTCAGCGGCGGGCCGGCCGCCGCACGCCGCCGCTGCCTCCTCGCGCGTCACCGCTGTACCATTCCATCCGCACGGGGCGTGGCGCAGCCTGGTTAGCGCGCCAGTCTGGGGGACTGGAGGTCCCGAGTTCAAATCTCGGCGCCCCGATCGGAAGGCGTATTGCTCGTGAGCCCGCACCGACGGACTGTAAGTTGGCGCGCGCGCGCTCAGCGAAGCTGGGGCAGCTGGCCGCAGCACTCTCCCCTGAACCCGCGCCGCAGCACGCGCGCACTGGGATCTTTGTTTCTCTCGTTGGTCCCGTCAATCGGCCGAATGTCCTAGGTCTTCTGTCCGCGCGCAATCGACTTCCGCGATACTCAAGCTCGTCCGATGAGCTAGGCGCTGTAGCCAGATGCGAGCGACGATCAAAGAGAAGCGGGAGGTCGCCAAGGGCACGCTGCTCGTCATCTTCGACCTGCTCGGCGAGGAGTTCGACTACCAGCCCGGCCAGTACTTCTGGGTCGAGCTCCTCGACCCGCCGTACGAAGACGAGAAAGGCCCGCGGCGCCATATATCCGCTGTCACCTCACCGAGCGAACGCGGAGTGATCGGACTCTGTACCCGCATCCGTGACAGCGCCTTCAAACGTTCACTCGTCGAGCTTCCGGTGGGGGCTGAGGTCGACGTCGAACCGCCGAAGGGGACGTTCGTCCTTCCCCAGGACGGGTCACAGCCGCTTGTGTTCGTCGCAGGCGGAATCGGCATCACCGCGTTCCGCTCGATGCTTCGCTACATCCAAGACAAAGAGCTTCCGCACCGCGTCACCCTGATCTACTCCAACAGAGATCGAGAATCGACGGCGTTTCTCGGCGAGCTCGAGGAGATCGAGCGCACCAATCCGAACATCCGTCTGATCCTGACCATGACGGACGACGAGGGCTGGCGTGGAGAAAGCCGTCGCATAGACGCGACATTCTTCGAGGAGTACCTCGGAGACGGTCTCGACAACGCGCGGTACATGGTCGCCGGTCCGCCCGGCCTGGCAGAAGCAGCAACAGAAGAGCTGAAGAAGGCCGGCGTCGACGAAGAGCTGATCTCGACCGACAGCTTCAGCGGATACTGATCGCGAGCGCGACCGGTCCCAGCGTCGCCGCGAGACACACCGCGACGAAGGCGACGAACCCGAGCCCGTAAGGCGTCGAGAGCTCCGCGGATCCGGAGACGGGTAGAACGAAAGGCGTCTCCGGCAGGAGCCGGCGGGCGGCCGCGGCGAGGTCGGGCGGTGCGACGAGGACGAGTTCGGGGCTCAGCGGCTCGTCGTAGGTAGCCACGCCGAGGATTGTCCCGCGCGAGGCGGGGCCGGCCATCCCTCGAATGAGGGAGGCGAGGGTTCATGGTCGCGGTCGCGAATGACGGTTCACCTGCCATGCAAGCCCTCCGGCGACTGTGGGAAGCTCACCGCGTGCGGCGCCTCGTCGTGGTTTTCCTCGTCCTCCTCGCCGTGCCCGCGCGCGCGTCCGCTCAGCCGGTCCGCAGCGCGATCTTCTTCTACCCCTGGTACTCCAATCCGGCGCACGACGGCGCGTGGGCCCACTGGCAGCAGGGCGCGCACACCCCGCCGGCGGACATCGCCTCCGCGTTCTTCCCTGCGCGCGGCACCTACTCGAGCGACGACATCCGCATCCTGGGCGCGCAGATGCGCGACATCCGCGCAGCCGGCGTCGACGAGGTCGTCAGCTCCTGGTGGGGAAGGGGATCGGTCGAGGACGGGCGGCTGCGGGAGGTGCAACGTGCGGCGCGCCGAGCCGGGCTCGTCACCGCAGTCCAGCTCGAGCCGTACCCGGGCCGCAGTGCTGCGTCGGTTGCAAACGATCTCGTCTACATCCGCGCGCTGGGCATCCGCGACGTGTACGTCTACGAAGCGGCCGATATCGATGCGCGCGACTGGCGTGCACTCGATCTCCAGCTCAGCGGACTGCGCGTCTTCGCGCAGACGGGCTACATCGGCTTCGCGTCTGCGGGAGGCTTTGCAGGCTTCTATACGTACGACGTGCTGGTCTACGGCGGCGACAAGTTCGAGCGGCTGTGTGCGGAAGCGCACGCGGTTGGGCTGATCTGCGCTCCTTCGGTCGGCCCGGGCTTCGACGCCGACGCCGCGACAGGCGATCCGCGCGTCAAGCCGCGCGACGACGGCGCCACCTACGACGGCATGTGGCGCGCTGCGGTCTCTGCCGGCGCGGATCTCGTCACGATCACGAGCTACAACGAGTGGAGCGAGGGCACGCAGATCGAGCCCGCCGGTCACGGTGGGCGCTACGAGAGCTACGCCGGTGCGTGGGGATTGCACGGACGCGCGGCGGCCTGGGCGTACATTCGCCGCACGGCGTACTGGACCGCAGAGCTGCGCTAACCCTTGACGACGCCGATCGGCACGACGCGCGCGACGCGGCGCGCAAGCCCGGCGCGTGCGACGACATCCACGACCGACTCGACGTCCTTGTATGCGAACGGCGCTTCCTCCGCGAGCCCCTTGTTGGACGCGCTGCGGACGACGATGCCCTGAGCTTCGAGCTGCCGCCGCAGATCGCCGCCGTGGATCTCCTTCTTCGCCGCAGTGCGCGACAGGCGGCGGCCGGCGCCGTGACAGGTCGTCCCGAACGAGCGCTCGATCGAGCCGTGCTCGCCGGCGAGCACGTAGCTCGCGGTGCCCATGCTGCCGGGAATGAAGACGGGCTGTCCGACCGCGCGATATTCCACGGGAATCTCGTCTGAGCCTGCAGGAAACGCACGCGTCGCGCCTTTGCGATGCACGAGCACGTTGCGTCCGCCGTAACTCTCCGGCTTCGCGACGTTGTGCGCGACGTCGTAGACCTGACGCGTTCGCTCTTCTGCGGCCTTGCCGAGGACGCGTGCAACCGACTTCCGCACCCGGTTCGCGATCTCCTGTCGGTTCGCCCAGGCGAAGTTCGCGGCTGCGGCCATCGCCGCGAGGTATGCGCGACCTTCGGGGGACGAGGCGGGAGCGCACGAGAGCTGGCGGTCGGGCAGGGAGATGCCGTAGTGCGCGAGGACTCCGTCCATCTGCTTGACGTAGTCGCTGCAGACTTGGTGTCCCAGCCCGCGCGACCCCGAGTGAATCAGGACGGTGATCTGTCCCTCGCGCAGGCCGTACGCCCGAGCGGCTTCCGAGTCGAACACCTCGTCGACGCGCTGCACTTCGACGAAGTGATTGCCGGAGCCCATCGTCCCCAGCTGTCCGCCACCGCGTTGCTTTGCGCGCTCGGACACCGCATCGGGATCCCCGCCCTCGAGCCGGCCCTGCGATTCGGTCCGCTCGACGTCCTCGTCGCGATCCGCGACGACGCGGCCGCCGTCACGGAGAACGCGATCGAGATCGATGCGCTTGCCGCCTTCCTTGCCAGCCCCCGCGGGCACAGCCCGAGCGATCTCGTGGACGAACGGCTCGTGCCGGTCGCCGAGCTCGTCCATGTCGAGCGGCAGCGCGAGCAGCCGCACACCGCAGTTGATGTCGTAGCCGACGCCGCCGGGTGAGACGACGCCGTCGGGGAGCTCCATCGCAGCGAGACCGCCGACCGGAAAGCCGTAGCCCTGGTGGATGTCTGGCATCGCGATTGCCGCATCGACGATGCCGGGGAGGGTGGCGACGTTCTGCAGCTGCGCGAGCGACAGGTCGCGACGGATTGCCGCGAGCAGCTCTTCGTCGGCGAAGACGCGTGCCGGGACGCGCATGTCGTCCCGAGCATCGGCGGGAATCTCGTACAGCGTGTCGTCGAGGCGGCGCGGCTCAGACATCGAGGACAACCCGTGCGCGCCACGTGTTCCCCTCGCGCTCGAACAGCAATCCGTGGTAGGTCGCAGCCTTCACCAGCGGCTCGAACGGTGCATGTCGCCCGAACAGTGTCGCCTCGATCGACGTCTCCTCGAGGCGGAGCTCATCCGCGCGCTCGGCGATGAAGCTCTCGGTGTCGGCGAGGAAGATCAGCTCCTGCAGCCATTCGACGAGCAGCGACGCGCGGTCGGCGGCCTCGAGCGCGACAGCGTGCTTCGCCGCGAGGCCCAAGTTATCGATCGCGACGAGCTCGGCGAACGCTGCGAGCGCATCCGTGAAGACCTGCTCTTGGCTGTCGGCCTCGATCGCAAGCTCGATCTCGGCGGTATGACCTCGCCACTCATACATCGGTGAACACATCGGCGCTGCATCCTGAGATCAAACCCTCGAAGACGTCCTCGACTCCGCGCAGTGACGGGTGTGCGAGGTCGACCTCGACGTCGTCCCACTCCTCGAGACCGAGCGCGCCTGCGCCTTCGTCCGCGCCGTAGCAGAGCAGGGTGCCCGTCGTCAGCACGTTACGCCGCCCGGATTGCCGGCGCGCGATCCCCTCCAGATCACGCAGCTCCTCCAGCGGATCGATGCGCACGTTCGAGTCGGAGCCGATGCAGATGCCGATGCCGCGCGTGCAGACGCGCTCGACCGCCAAAAAACCGTCGCCGAGGTTGGCCTCGGTCGTCGGGCACGCGCAGATCCGTGCGCCGGCCTGCGCCAGCAGGTCGAGCTCCTCGCCGTTCGCGTGCGTGGCGTGCACGACGGTCGTGTGCTCCCCGAGGCAGCCCGTGCGGGCGAGCAGCTCGATCGGCCGCACGCCGTGCTCGGCGAGACACTCCTCGATCTCGCGCGGCTGTTCGTCCGCGTGCACGTGCAGCGGTAGATCGTTCGCACTCGCGTACTCGCCGATCTGCTCGAGCCAATCCGCGGGACACGCGCGTACCGAGTGCGGCGCCACGCCGACCCGGATCCCGCGTCCGCGGAGATCGTCGACCTGGGCAAGGTATTCGGAGACGGATTCCTGTCGGAAGCGGGGAAGCCCACCTCGTGCATAAGCGGCGAGCAGCAGCACGAGCGTGATGCCCGCTTCCTCGCCCGCCTCGACCGCAGCCAGGGCCTCGTCGAAGCCGAGATAGTGGAACTCGCCGACCGCGGTGTAGCCCGCACGCCGGAGCTCGCGGTAGACCTCGACGTACTCACTGCGCACGGTCTTGGGCGTCTGTCGCTCGGCCTCGGCCAGCATCAGGTCGCGCCAGGCCCAGAAGTCCCCGCCGCCCGAGCGGCCGCGCAGCGTGCGCTGGAACGCGTGGCAATGTGCGCTGACGAATCCAGGGAGCGAAAACGGCTCGGCCACAGGGCCGGACTATCCTTCCACCATGTCGGCCCGGGCGGTTCCTTTGCCCCTGCAGCAGCTCCCGAACGCGCTGACCGTCGCGCGGCTGCTGCTGATCCCGATCTTCATCGCCCTCATGCTGAGCGCACAGAACGGCCACAGCTGGCCGGCGGGGATCGTCTTCGGGATCGCCGGGGTCACCGACCAGATCGACGGCTTCCTCGCCAGGCGCTGGGGAGTGGAGTCGCAGTTCGGCCGGATCGCCGACCCGCTCGCCGACCGGCTGATGATCGACGCGGCCGTGATCCTGCTCTTCGTTGCGCAGCACATGCCGTGGGCCGGCCTCGCGGTCGTGCTCGGCCGCGACCTCGCGCTCTTGCTCGGCTACCGGGCGGTCGCACCTCAGGGCTACGAGCTCCAGGTGAATGTGCTCGGCAAGGCGGCGACCTGGCTCCTGTACGCAGGCGTCGGCTTCCTGATCGTCACGCACCGGAGCACCCACTGGCCGTACTGGATCTTCTGGGCAGGCCTCGCCCTGGCCGTGGCTGCCGGTGGGTTGTACGCCGCGACCGCCTGGAGAGAGGTAAGACGATGAAGGCCGTCGTGATGGCCGGCGGCGAAGGCACGCGCCTCCGCCCGCTGACGTCCAACCAGCCGAAGCCGATGGTTCCGATCGTCGGCAAGCCGTGCATGGAGCACATTCTCGAGCTGCTGCGCTCGCACGAGCTCACCGATGTGATCGTCACCGTCGCGTTCCTCCCGCAGGCGATCCGCAGCTACTTCGGCACCGGCGAGTCGCTCGCGATGAACATCGGCTACTCGGTCGAGGAGTCTCCGCTCGGCACCGCGGGGTCGGTTCGGCTTGCGGCGCGCCAGCTCGATGAGACCTTCCTCGTCATCTCCGGCGACGCGCTCTGCGACCTCGATCTCTCGGCGTTGATCGCCTTCCACAGGGAGCGCGAAGCTGCGGTGACGATCGGCCTCAAGTCGGTGGACAACCCACTGGAGTTCGGGATCGTGATCACCGACGATGAGGGCCGCGTCGAGCGTTTCCTCGAGAAACCGTCGTGGGGCCAGGTCTTCTCCGACACGATCAACACCGGCATCTACGTGCTCGAGCCGGAGGTGCTCCGGCATGTGCCGACCGACCGGCCCTTCGACTTCTCGAAGGAGCTCTTCCCGCTGCTGCTCGAGATGGGCCGCCCGATCTACGGCTTGGCGATGGACGGCTACTGGCAGGACATCGGCAACCTCGACCAGTTCCGTCAAGCGAACTTCGACGCTCTGGACGAGAAGGTCCAGCTGCGTATCCCCGGCATCCGGCTACGCGGGAACGTTTGGCTCGGCGAAGGCGTCGAGCTCGACGACCTCGACCAGATCCAGGCGCCTGCGTACATCGGCAACTACTGCCGCATCGCACCGACCGCGGGCGTGGATCCGTACACGGTGCTCTCGAACAACGTCACGTTGCGCGAGCGCACACGCGTTGCGCGCTCGGTGATCGACTCATCGACGCACATCGGCCGTGCGTCGCTCGTCGAAGGCGCGATCCTCGGTCGCTCGTGCGACATCCGCGCGCACGTGCGCATCCACGAAGGAGTCGCGGTCGGCGACGAGGTGACGATCGGCGCGGAGAGCGTGATCTTGCCCGGCGTCCGGATCTATCCGTACAAGGAGGTCGAGTCCGGCGCGCAGATCAACGAGAGCGTGATCTGGGAATCGCGTGCGACACCGCGGCTCTTCGGACGCGACGTCGTCGGCGGGCTCGTCAACGTCGACCTGACGCCGGAGGTCGCCGTGCGAATCGCGGCGGCACTCGGCACGGCGCTCCCGCGCGGCGCGCGTGTCGTCGCGAGCCGCGAGTCTCCGCCGGCCTGCAGGATGATCAAGCGCTCGATGATCTCCGGGTTCACGTCGACCGGCGTCGACGTCTCGGACCTCCGCGTCCTTCCTGGAGCGGTCGCACGCCACCTGCTGAAGAGCGAGGGCTACGACGCGGGCATTCACGTCGGCACGAGCCAGACGGATCCGGAGGTCGTCCAGATCCGGTTCTTTGAGCCGCCCGGGATCCAGATGACGCCCGCGTTGCAGAAAGAGGTGGAGCGGAACTTCACGCGCGGGGAGCTCCGGCGAGTCGCGTTCGGCGCCGTGGGCGGGATCGACTACCCCGCCCGCGTCCGTGAGACCTACGCGCAGGATCTGCTGGACGGGATCGACGGGAATGCGGTCCGCGCGCGCAACTTCCGGCTCGTCGTCGACTACGGCTACTCGGCCGCGTCGTTCGTCCTGCCGCTCGTCTTCGGGCCGCTCGGCGTCGAGGCCGTGTCGGCGCACGGCTTCACGACCGACCGCGAGGACTCCGGCTTCGAGCTGTTGCGTGAGGCGATCGGCCAGGTGAAGCGGCTCGTACCCGCGGTCGGCGCCGACCTCGGCGTCGTGCTCGACCGCGCCGCCGAGCGGCTGTATGTGGTCGACGAGGGCGGGCGGGAGATCCCAGTCGAGCAGACGCTGCTGCTCTTCCTGCGGCTGATCGGCTCGAACGGAATGCGCGGCAAGCTCGCCTTCCCCGTGACAGTGACGAGCCAGGTCGACGAGCTGACCGAGGGGAGCGGGCTCGAGATCGTGCGCACGCCGGCGTCGCTCGCGGAGCTCACGCGCGCCGCCGCGGAGGAGGGCGTCATCTTCGCTGGCGCCGTCGGCGGGGGTTACGTCTTCCCCGAGTTCCTGCCGGCCTACGACGCCGTCGCGAGTCTCTGCAAGCTGCTGGAGCTGCTCGCGCCCGTCCGTCGCCCGATCTCGGAGCTGGTCGCCGACCTGCCGGCGACGACGCTCGTCCACCGGCAGCTGCAGTGCCCGTTCGCCCTCAAAGGTCTCGTGATGCGCGTGCTAACCGAACGCCTCAAGGATCACGAGCTGGACCTGACCGACGGCATCAAGGTCTTCGACCAACGCGGCTGGGCCCAGGTGCTCCCCGACCCGGACGAGCCCGTGCTCCACCTCTACGCGGAGGGCAGGACGGAGGAGGACTCGCAGGCGCTCGAAGCCGAGTATCGCGCGCTGGTCGAGGAGATCATGGAGTACGAAGGAGCAGAAGTCTCAAGTAGAGCTTGACCCTTTCGGACGGCTGCTGCTTGAATGCGTCCGACCCCCTGACGAAAGGCGCCAGTGGAACCACTTCCCGACCTCGGCACGCTCTCCGACGACGACCTCAAGCAGCTGATCGACGATCTGACGCAGGAAGAGCAGGAGATCTCCTACCGCCGCCGGCTGCTGCATGGCAAGATCGACATCCTGCGCGCTGAGCTCGTCGCGCGTCTGCAGAAGACGGAAGGACGGAGCGTTCTCGACCAGCTCGACGTCGACCGGCTGACGGAGATCCTGACGAGCAAGAGCGCTCCGCCGGCGTAACGTGTCTCACGCGCTACGCGCCCGAGTTACGCGCGCGGAAGGAACTCCGCGGATGAAGCGACGACTGTCCCGCGACAGCATCGGAGCGGTATGAGTCACATTTACTGCCAGGAGTGCGGCTTCCAGAATCCGGAGTCTGCGAACTACTGCTCCCGCTGCGGCGCGCTCCTCGTCAAAGAGGAGAGCGCCACGGAAGCGACGCAGACCTTCACCCCAGAGGAGGCCGAAGCCGGAGGGGGCGACGCGTTCGACGACCTCGGGATCAAAGGGCCGGCGCTCGTCGTCCGCAGCGGAGGCGGTCGAGTGGGGGAGACGTACCACCCGAACTCCGAGCGCACGACGATCGGACGTTCGCCCGACTGCGGGATCTTCCTCGACGACGTCACCGTGTCCCGCAAGCACGCGGTCCTGAGCCAGCACGACGGTGTCTTCACGATCGAAGACCAGGGCAGCCTGAACGGCACCTTCGTGAACCGCAAGCGCGTCGAGTCGGCGCAGCTCGAGGACGGCGACGAGCTGCAGATCGGCAAGTACCGGCTTACGTTCCTGAACCGATGAGTGCCACTGCGCGTGCGAAGCAGCGGCTGACGATCGGCACCGTCTGCCGGATGCTCAAGGCGGAGTTCCCCGACATCTCAATCTCCAAGATCCGCTATCTCGAGGACCGCGGGCTGCTGGCTCCCCGGCGCACGCAGGGTGGCTACCGGATGTTCGGCGAGGACGACGTCGAGCGCCTGGAGACGATCCTGCGCCTCCAGCGCGACGAGTTCCTCCCGCTGAACGTCATCCGACAAGAGCTCGCATCGCCCGGCGCGAAGGAGCGCCGTCGGCGGCGCGTCGCGGATGTGCTCACCGAGGTGGAGGAGCTCGATGCCGGCGAGCTCTGCGAGCGAGCGGGAATCGATCAGCGCCTCGCGCGGGAGCTCGAGGAGTTCGGGCTACTCCAGCCTCGCTCGCAGGCAGGACAGAAGCTCTACGGCGAACTCGACGCCGAGATCGCAGCGGCCTGCGGGGAGTTCGCCCGATTCGGGCTCGATCCTCGCCACCTACGGGCGTTCAGGACCGCCGCCGACCGGCAAGCCTCGCTACTCGAGGCGATCGCGGCCCCGGCGTTGCGCGCGCGCAATCCCGAACGGCGCCGCTCTGGGCTCGAGACTCTGGAGGCCCTCGGCGCGCAGGCTCAGGAGCTCATGCAGCTCCTCTTCCTGCGCGCGGTGCGCAAGCTTGCGTCACGATAGCGCCGTGAAGCTCGCCGAAAAGGTCCGCGAGGTCCCCGACTGGCCGCAACCGGGCGTCAGCTTCAAGGACGTCACGCCGCTGCTCGCCGATCCCGACGCGCTCGCGTCTGCGATCGACCAGCTGTCGGACTGGGGGAAGGAACGGCGGCCCGACCTCGTACTGGGCGCGGAGGCTCGCGGCTTCATTCTCGGCGCCGCGATCGCGCGCGAGATCGGCTGCGGCTTCATTCCCGCGCGCCGGCCGGGCAAACTCCCCCCGGAAACGGTGAGCGCCACATATGCGCTCGAGTACGGTGAGAACGCGCTCGAGCTGCATCCGGAGATGATCACGGAAGGCGCGCGGGTGCTGATCCACGACGACGTGCTCGCCACCGGCGGCACCGTCGAGGCGATTGCGAAACAGCTCGTGGAGAAGCTCGGCGGTGTGGTCGTCGGCTGCTGCTTCCTGATCGAGCTGACGTTCTTGCACGGACGCGAACGTCTGTCCGACTACGACTTGCATGCCCTGATCGAGTACTGACGTTTGCCGTCCGCCATGTCGATTAAAAGAATCGGCATGTACGACGCTCTGACCGGCCGGTTCACGTTCGCGTGCCCGACAAGGGGCGAAGCGCGCGTGTCGTTGTCGTCGTTCCGCGAGCTCGAGCGGTTGCCGGGTGCGGCGCACCCCGCCGTGTACCGCGTGCTGTTCGAGTGCGTGTGTGGTGAGGAACACGAGGGTCTCGTCTCACATGACGACCTCGACTGGGCGCCGCTCGGTCTTCGGGGCGGCGTGTTCTTCAACTTGATGACGTCGAAGCTCGACGATCTCGCCGCCGAGCTAGGCGACAACGCGGCGCGGAAGCTTCAAGCCGGCCAATGGCCTTGGAGCTTCTTCTGCTTTCCCGAGGACCGTCCGCGTCCCGTCTTCCCGTCCTCGTTCTTCCTGCTCGCGCCCGGCGACGGCTCGCTCGGGCTGGCCGTCCGGTGTCCGGCCTGCCAACGCACGTCGGTGAACCTCGTCTCGCACGAGCACGTCGACGTCCCCTGGCACAACGATCACGAGGTCGGCGTGGTCGAGCACCTCTTCGCAGACGACGTCGCCCGCACGATCGACGCCTTCCGTGAAGAGCTCTATTCGGCCAGTTTCGACGCGCGCCGCATCGATCTCTAGCGGGATTCCGTTTGTGAAGTAGGGGGAATAGGGGAATACCCCTTTGCCACAACGAGCGAGGTGATCGAATGTATGGACTGACCCGCGCAACGACGACGCTGATTGCTGCGGGCATTGCCGGGCTGCTGATCTGGATCGCAACCCAGATCGACAACACGTCGAACGGGGGCTTCTGGGCCGTCTACGGTCTGATCGCCGGCGCCGGCCTCGTCATGGCGCTCTCGCAGCTCCTCGGGGGCTGGACGAAGTGGGGCATGCCGCGGCTCTCGTCGAGCGTGTTCCTCATTGCCTTCGTACCCGTGGCAATCGCAGCGCTCTGGGTCGTGATCGCCGCGCAGCCGCACGGCAGCTGGTTCCGCGACCACATCCTTGCCTGGTCGAGCGACATCCACATCAGTGGGCTCGTTCACGACCTCAAGGAGTACGTCGCCGTGCTGGCGTTCGGGATCGGGCTCGTGTTCGGCTTCTCGTTCGACACGACCGGTCCACGGATCCGGCGCGCCGCTCCGGCGACCGCGGCGCGCGAGCCGATGACCGCGTCCGACCGCAGAGCGGCGGACGAGCCGGTAACGGCGGAGCGCGGTGCCGGTGTGCCGGCCGAGCGGAGTGGGCGTGAGCCGGTGACCACACCGACCCGCACGCGCAACACTAGAACGTAGGGCAAGAGCTCAAACGCTGGGGGAACCTCCCGGTTCCCCCAGATCCCTTCCACGTCCGCTTCGCGGATACCGCGGCTGCCGCTAGTCGGCAACCGCCTGGGCCGCTTTAGCCTGCGGCGAGGGATCAACGGACCCCGAGGCACCGCCGATATCTCCCGCGGTTATGGAGGACGCTGCAGCACCACCGGTGGGAGCCGCAAGAGGCCCGGATCGCCTGCTGGCCGACTGCGTCGGCTTGACGCACGCCGATCCACCTGCGCCCGCGTACACGCGGGTCGAGCGCGTCCTGGGTGCGCGGCTTGCGCGCATGCTCGTCGGGGCACTGGCGAGCCGGCGCGACCGGCGAGCCTCCCGCGCGGCCTAGAGCCCTACGCGCGCTCGCCGCGGGTGCGCACGAAGAGGAAGATCGCCCCGAACGAAAGCAATGCGAACACCAATGCCGTGCCCCGGTGAACGCCGACGGCGACGAGTCCGAGCCAGATGAAGAGCCCGAGCCCGAACGCCCAGAGAAAGGACGTCACACCGCGGTCGATGCTGGGCGGTCGCAGATGCATCCTAAAGGCAATCGTTCGGGACCAGAGATTCGCCGAGCCGGTTTCGCTTTCGTCCACCGCTTCCGCTGACTTTCCCCTTCCGGGTACTGCCCTCGGTCTCGGCTTCGACCTACTCGCGCTCCGTGCTCGGCGCAAGCGGCAACCTAAGAGATGCAAGGGGTCGGATCAAGAGGTCTCAAAAAGTCATGGCCGCAATTTGCGATAATTTCAATTATCAACATTTCCACAGCCTTTCGTGCAATGTGTGGACGCGGCTGTGGAAAGGCGACTACGAGACGAAGTAGATCAAACATCCGACCCCAACGAGCAGGCAATAGAACGCGAACGGGGTCAGCCGATTGGTCTCGAAGTAACGCATGAGGAACCTCACCGAGAACCAGGCTGCGATGCCCGCAGCGAGCGCGCCGGCAAGCGCCTGGCCGCGCACTCCGTCGCCCGAATGGCCGAAGAGGTCCGGGAGTTTCAGAACGGCGGCGGCGCCGATGATCGGCGTGGCGAGGAGGAACGCGTAGCGCGCTGCATCCTCGTGCGTCAGGCCGAGGAACAACCCGCCGCTCATCGTCACCCCGCTTCGGCTGATGCCCGGAAGGAGAGCCGCGCTCTGGGCCGTCCCGACGCCGACGGCCTCGCGCCAGCCCAATGTCGCGAGCCGCTTCTCCGCCATATCGGACACGTCGGTCTCCGGTCGTCGCTCGAGCTCGCGTGCGCGTTCCTCGGCACCCGGCGCGCGTCGCCGGAGCCATTCGGCCCCGAACAGGATCAGGCCGTTCGCTGCGAGGAAGGCGGAGGCAGCGATAGCGCTCGCGAACAGGCTCCGCAGACGGTCCTGAAAGAGCAGTCCGAGGATTCCGGCAGGAATCGTCCCGACGATCAAGAGCCAGGCGAGCCGCACATCGGCGTCGCCGGCTGCGATCTGACGATCGCGGAGGCTCCGGCCGAGTCCCCGGAGGATGCGGATCCACTCGCGGAGGAAGAAGAGGAAGAGGACGATCGCGGTTGCGAGGTGCGTCGCGACGAGGAACGCGAGGAAGTACGGCTGCTTCTGACTCAGGTTCCAGCCGAGGAGCTTGGGGAGGATGACCGCGTGCCCCAGGCTCGAGATCGGGAACAGCTCGGTAATGCCCTGTAGGAGACCGATCACGATCGCCTGGAAGTAGCTGATCAGGTGCGTGGCGAGCAGCACTACGGCGCGACGGTGCGTTCACGCGGACCGGTGCGAAACCAGGCGAACGCAAGGCACGCGAGGCCGAGCAGAATCGCCGCGATTCCGTGCTTCACGTGGTGGTGACTCGAAGGGTGCGACACGTGTCCCGGGAAGAAGGACGGAATCTGGTGCTCGTTCTCCACGAGGTAGATCACACCGACGACGAGCAGCGCGACCCCCAAGATCGCGGCGACGAGAGCGAGCAGGCGATCACTCCGCACGCGCTCGAAGATAACAGCGGCTCAGCCGGAGCCGACGGCGGTACGCGTCAGTGATGCGAACGGGATCGCGGTTCCCGGGTCGCGGTAGACGGCCCGGTAGAGCGTGGGGGAGGTGGGTGCGTCGTCGTGGCCGGTAAACGACCCATCGGCCCCGAGCGGGAGGGTTGCGACCAGCTGTCTCGCCTGGCCGGGCCGTTCGCGGTAGAGCTCCACGTCGCCGCCAACCGCGCCGTCGACCCGTCCGCCCAGCCGGCCGCCCGAGGTCGCTGTCAGGGAAACGTGCACCGCCGGCAAAGTGGGGAGGTCGTACCACTCGAGCCCAGCCGGGTCGTCCAGCAGCACCTGTCGATGTCCCCCCGGCGCGGAGACGTAGCCGAGCAGGCGGCCGTCGAGCTCGACAGCCACGCCGGAGGGGCCCGTTATGAGCCCGGCATAGTCGCGCGATCCGGCGACGTCGACCCAATCGTTGGCGGCGAGCTCCGGCTGTCCTCCCGCGACAGCCAGCGACACGAGTGATCCGTGGTGGACGACGTCGTCCGGCACACCGTCGCTCGGCCGGAAGGTGAGCATCACGTGGGTCTCGCCGAACTCGGGGTAGTCCTGTGTCCACGCCGACCAGACGCCGGCGCCGGGCCCCGCGACCGCCGCCACCGGCCCCACCGGCGAGCCGTACAGGCTGATGAAGAGGTATTGGCCGATCCAATCGCCGTTGGACTTCGGTATCCATTCGATCGCCGCGGACTGGTAGGTCTCGACGACGTGAATCCGGCCGTTGACGAGCACAGGGACAGCGGCGGGCGGAGCGTAGCTCTGCGGGAAGCCTTTGCGCGTGATCGCGCTCGTGTGCAGCTGCCTGCCTTGCCCGCGGGCGAGCCGGAGGTAGGTCGGGATGCCGCCGTACTTCGGTTGCGCCCGTCCGCGCATCGCCGTGTAGGCGACGACCGGTGCGCCTTTCGCGTCGAGCGCGAGTCCGGCCGGTCCGAGGAGGCCGACCTTTGCAGTCGGACGCACGATCGGCGTCACTCCGGAGGAGGTCACCAGGGTCAGCCAGCGACCGTTCGGATCCTCGAGCAGGACGTTGTAAGCGCCACCGGGCCCGATCGCCAGCCCGGCGAGGCGCGCAGGCCCGGAGTAGATGGTCTGGGCATCCCAGCGGCTCTCGGCCCGCTTCGCGACGGACACCTGATTCGCACGAACCGCCGCCACGTACGGCTTCCCATCGGGGCCGACGGCAAGCATCGCATTGTCGCTCGGAGGTCCGACCGGTTCGGCCTGGGCGGGGGCTGCGAGCGCGAGGGTCAGCAGCGCGGCGGCAAGGCCCAACTTGACATAACACCGGTTCTCGTGCATTCGCATCAGGCCTTGAGGTAACGGTCGAACCACTCGAGCAGGAGCTCGAAGCGCATGACGCGGTGCAGCGGCGAGCCCGAGCGCGAGAGCTCGTGTCCTTCCGCCGGAAAGCGGACGAGCTCGGTCTCTTTGGCCGCGAGCCGAAGCGCGATGAAGAGGTGCTCCGCCTGCTCGATCGCGCAGCGCAGGTCGTCCTCGGAATGGACGATCAAGAGCGGTGTCTCGATGTCGCGGGCGTAGAGCGAGGGGGAGTGCTTCACCCAGGCGTCGAGGTCGTCGTAGAGAGACGCGCCGAACTCGGCGGCGAAGTGCCAGAAGAGGTCGCTCGAGCCGTAAGCGGAGACGAGGTTGTTCACCGCCCGTTCCGAGCAGGCGGCCTTGAACCGGTTCGTGTGCCCGACGATCCAGGTCGTCATGTAGCCGCCGTACGACCCGCCGAGCACGCCAAGGCGGTCACGATCGAGGAAGTCGTAGCGCTCGAGCGCTGTATCGAGCGCCGCCGTCACGTCCTGGTAGTCCACCGTCCCCCACCCCGGCCCCTGTCCGTTCGACGGCCCGCGGATCGCGCGTCCCCACTCCTCGCCGTAGCCAGACGAGCCGCGCGGATTCGAGTAGACGACCGCGTAGCCGGCCGACGCCCAGATCTGAAACTCGTCGAAGAAGACGTTGCCGTACTGCGCAAAGGGGCCGCCGTGGATGGAGAGCAGCGTCGGGTACGTCCTGCCTTCCTGGAGGCCCACAGGGCGTACGAGCCAGCAGTCAACCTCCGAGCCGTCCTCCGAGCGCGCGGTGAAGCGCTCGGGCTCGACGAGCTCGCGCGCGGCCGCGAAGTCCTGCCCGACCGAGGTCAGCTGACGCTCGCCGGCGAAGAGCTCGGGGAGGGACGTGGTCGTCGAGGCCGTGTGGACGACGGCGCCGTCGTGCACGTCGTACCCGGTGACCATGTTCTCGCCGCCGACCAGCGGTGTCGGCGTCCCGGATCCGTCGGCGGGAACGGTATACACGTGGACGTTTCCGCCGTCCTCGACGCCGAAGACGATGAGGTCGCCGTCCCAGACAGGCTCGCGAAGCGGCGGATACGGCGAGCAGTTGCGGTCGAGGCTCGTCGTCAGCAGCCGGAGCTCGCCGCCCGACGCGGGGAGCGTCCCAATCTGGCCGTGCCGCGGCCAGTCGAGGATGCCGGGCGTGTAGACACACGCGAGCTGCGACCCGTCCGGCGACCAGACGACCGCCTCGAAGTCACCCTCGGAGGGAGTGAGCTTTGCAGGCTCGCGGTTGCCGTCGATCTCCAGGACGTAGATGTCACTCGTCAGCTTGAGGTCCCAGTCATCGTCGCGCGCGGAGACGAACGCGAGCCGGGTCCCGTCCGGAGACCACGCCGGCGAGCCGTGCTCGAAGTCGCCGCTCGTCAACTGCTCCGCGTCGGCGGAGCCGTCCGCGGCGACGACGAAGAGGTGCTGCCGGCGGTCACCCGTCCAGCCGACGTTGTCGAGCTTGTAGCGCAGCCGCGTGAACCGGCGCGGCGCGCGCTTGCGGTCGTCCTCTTCTTCGTAGGCTTCGTCCCGGACGCGTGCGCTGAAGGCGATCCGCCGGCCGTCGGGAGACCAGACGAGGTCAGTTGCGTCCTCCTTCAGTTCGGTGAGCTTCGAGGCCTCGCCGCCGGAGACGGGCAGCACGTAGACCTGAGCCTTCTCCTTCTCCCCGCCGCGGTTCGAGGTGAAGGCGAGCTGCGTTCCGTCAGGCGACCAGCGCGGGGACGAGTCGCGGCGCTCACCCGAGGTCAGCCTGCGCGTCGACTCGGAGCCGTCGACCGCTACGACCCAGATGGCGCTGCGGTAGTCATTGGCCTCCGGGTCGATCCACCAGTGGACATAGGCGACGTGGCGCCCCTCCGGATCCAGCCTCGGGTCGGCGATCCCGCTGAGCTCGTACACGTCCTGAGGAACCATTCCGCCCACGTAGAGTGAGGTTAAAGGGTTGACCCACGCGCCCGAGGCATGAGAGTGTGAACGGGGGTTGGTTTGGCATGGCGACCTGTGAGGGATGAATCACTGTCGGGATGACGGTCGAGATCGAGAGCTTTCTTCGTAACGAGGACGTCAGCGGGCTGCTGGAGACCGCTGAGTCAACCGGTTCGGTCCGGCAGCCCGATCTGATTGAGGTGATCGAGCTCCACCAGCTCGACGCGCTCGAGAGCGAAGCGCTGATGAGCGAGCTCGAGCGACGCGGGATCGAAGTGCTCGAGGAGAAGGAAAAAGAGAAGGAAAAGGAGCCGCCGCCTCCCCCACTCCAGACCTCGTACGAGACGACGACCGACGCGCTGCAGCTCTTCCTCCGCGAGGCGGGACGACACCAGCTTCTGACCGCTGCGCAGGAGGTCGAGCTCGCGAAGAAGATCGAGCGCGGCGACATGGCGGCGAAGACGCGGATGATCCAGTCGAATCTGCGCCTCGTCGTCTCGATCGCCAAGAACTACCGCAACCAGGGCCTCCCCTTCCTCGACCTGATCCAGGAGGGCACGCTGGGCCTGATCCGCGCCGTCGAGAAGTTCGACTGGCGCCGCGGCTACAAGTTCTCGACCTACGCGACGTGGTGGATCCGACAGGCGGTCGCGCGCGCGCTGGCGGACAAGGCGCGCACGATCCGCATGCCGGTGCACATCGTCGAGCGGCTGCAGAAGATGAACCGCGCCGAACGAATGCTCTGGACGCAGCTCGGTCGCGAGCCCACACTCGAGGAGATCGCCGACGAGGCGTCCCTGCCGTTACACCAGGCGCTCGAGGTCCGTGCGGCGGCGCGCGCTTCGGCGTCGCTCGACCAGCCGGTCGGCGAGCAGGAGGATGCGGTCTTCGGCGACTTCGTCGCGGGCGAAGGCCCGCTGCCCGAGGAGGAGGTCGAGGTCTCGCTTCGCTCGCAGGCGCTGACGCAGGCTCTGTCGTCGCTACCTGAACGCGAGCGTCAGGTGTTGATCCTGCGCTACGGGCTGGACGACTCCGAGCCGAAGACGCTCGAGGAGATCGGACGCCGGTTGGGACTTACCCGCGAGCGCGTGCGGCAGATCGAGCTCGACTCGTTACGGCGTCTCTCGACGCTCCGCGAGATGCAGGCCGTGACTGCCTAGCAGCGAGCCACGACCCGTCGAACAGCGAAGTCGCGCGATCCTCGCCGAGGCGGCGGACGGCGAGCTCGTACGCTTCGTCGAGATGCGGCGGGCGAGTGGGACGGTGCCCGTCGGAGGCGACGATCGTCGCGAGCCCGCTTTCGAGCAGATCCCAGCCGAGGTCGGCCGCATCCTCCCCGTGTCGGCCGAGCAGCGACGTCGCGTTCACCTGCAACAACCAGCCGCGCGCGGCGAACTCGTCGGCGAGGGACGGCCGGTCGAGCACGGCTTCCGCTCGCTCGGGATGCGCGATCAGCGGCTGCAATCCCACGGCCGCCGTCAGCTCGGCGAGCGCGAAGACGAGATCTGCCGGGCCGACGAATGGCACCTCCATCAGCACGCAATCGGTCGCTTCGAGGAGGTAGCGGTGTGGATCCTCGTCCAGGAGGGCGCGCGTCGGCGTCAGCTCCCAGCCTAGCCGGAGGTCGAGTTCGGTCTGCGCGCGCACGGCCGCGAACGCTTCTCGCACTGCTGCCTCGCGAGAGTCGGTGAGGACCAAGTGCGGCCAGACGTGCGGCGTCGCGTAGAGCACGCGTGTCCCGTGGTGCGCGGCCTCGCGGCAGAGCGCGATGCCCTCCTCGATCGATCCTGCTCCGTCGTCACCGGAGGGGACGACGTGCGAATGACAATCGACGAAACGGGGCTCCACGCCCCTGCACCGTAACGACTACGTACGAAGGTAGAGCTCGAGATCCGGCGCGACGGTGCGCAGTTCGCGCAACGCGCGCGACTCGAGCTGGCGGACGCGCTCGCGGGTGATTCCGAGACCCGCGCCGACCTCTTCGAGAGTCTGCGGCGCTTCGCCGTCGAGACCGAACCGGAGCGCGAGCACGCGGCGCATACGCGGGTTCAGGCGCCGCAGCGCCTCCTCCAATTCCTTGCGGCGGAGCTTCTCCGCCGTCGTGTCGTCGGGACGATCGGAGTTGACGTCCTCGATCAGGTCGGCATAGTTCGACTCGCCGTCGCCGACCGGCGTCTCGAGCGACACCGGATCCTCGACGAGGTCGAGCAGCTCCTGGACGCGCTGCGGAGTAAACCCGCTTTCCTTGGCGAGCTCTTCCTGGGTCGGCTCGCGGTTCAGCTTCTGCGCGAGCTGGCGACGCGAGCGCATCAGTCGCCGCACCTGGTCTGCGACGTGGACCGGGAGCCGGATCGTGCGTCCCTGGTCGGCGAGTGCACGCGTGACCGCCTGGCGGATCCACCACGTTGCGTACGTCGAGAGCTTGTAGCCCATCTTGTAGTCGAACTTCTCGACCGCGCGGATCAGCCCCAGGTTCCCCTCCTGGATCAGGTCGAGCAGCGGGACGCCCGCCTTCGTGTAGTTGCGCGTGATCGACATCACCAGCCGGAGATTCGACTCGATCAGCTTCTTCTTCGCCTCTTCGTCGCCCTCGTCCTTGCGGCGGGCGAGCTCGCGCTCCTCGGCCGGGGTCAGAAGGGGCCCGTCGCCGATCGCGCGCACGTAGAGCTTGAGCGGATCCTGGGTCGGCTCCCGAGTAGCCGGCTTGGCCCGACGCTCCTCAGCTTCGGGGTCTTCGAGGAGCTCCAACCGCGGTTCGGCTGGGGCAGATTCTGGATCGAGGTCGGGGAGCGGCCGCGGCTCCGTCATGCCAGGGATATCGGCGTCCCCGATCACTCCCTTGAGGCCTGTGGGGATTTGTCAACCCCTCGTGAGAGGGATGTCGGGAGTTCACAAAATCTTGACCTAACCGCGACGCCAGCCGATGCGTCTAGAAACATCAGCGACCGAAAGGTCGCTCTCGCACCATGTGTGGAATCGCCGGTTACAGCCTCGCACCAGACAGCACCGTCGACCGGACGGTCGGAGGTCGAGCACTACTGGCCGGGATCGCGGAGCGAGGCGCGGACGCCGTCGGGTTCGCCTACCGCAGCGAGCTCCCCGTCACCACGCACAAGCAGCGCAGCGGCGCGAGCGCCCTCCTCGAGCACATCTTCGTGCCGGCGGAGACGACCCAGCTGCTCGTCCACGTTCGCGACTACACGAAGGGGCATCCGAGCCTTGCCGCCAACAACCACCCGATCCGGCACGGAGCGGTGGTCGGCGTCCACAACGGCGTGATCGTGAATGACGACGAGCTCTTCGCCGCGCTCGAGATCGAGCGGGCGGAGCCGGAGATGACGGTCGACTCCGAGATCATCTTCGCGCTCGCCGAGCAGTCCCGCGGTCGCACCGGCAGCGCACTCGAGCGGCTCGTCGGGTCGATGGCGACCGCCTGGCTCGACGAAGGGCGTCCAGAGCTGCTGCTCGCACGCGGGATGGGCCGTCCGCTCTGGATCGGCACGACAGCAGATGCGCTCTTCTTTGCCTCCACCCGTCACGCGCTCGAGCTCGTCGAGCAGTACGGCGGGCTCCGGCTGCGCAAGCGCCAGCTCGCGATCGGTCGTGTGGTCGCCGTGCTCGAGGGAAGGATCGTCGGCCGCGCCGGGTTCCGCCCCGACCTCTCTTTCGTGGAAGAGGACGAGCTGCCGCCGGTTCGCGCGCCCCACGAGCGCGAGGCGACGCTTGCACGACTCGCCGCGTTGTACGCCGCTTAGCGTTCCACTGCGAGTCGAGCTCCGAAGGCGGCGAGTGCCGCGCCGGTGACCGCGTCGACGGCACGGCGAATGCGAGGCCGGCGCAGGACGTCGCCGAACCTCGCAATCACGACGCCGTAGGCGGTCAGCCAGACGAACGTCATCGTGCAGAAGACGAGCCCGAGCCCGAGCATCCCGGCGAACGACGAGGCGAACTGCGGCAGCAGGCTGGTGAAGAAGATCGCCATCTTCGGATTGCCGAGGTTGCTGAGGACGCCCTGCCGATATGAGCCGCGCGCGCGCCTAGGCGCGTGGTCTTTGCGGCAGCCACGAAGCGCGGCGATCAGGCTCTGGGCGCCGAGGTAGACGAGGTAGAGGGCGCCGGCGATCCGCACCGCGGCGAAGGCCGGCTCCCAGGCCTTGAGAAGCGCGGCGACGCCGGCGGCCGCGGCGAGTGTCCATGTCGCCTGGCCGGTCGCGACACCCGCGGCCGTGAGGACGCCGCCGCGGCGACCACCCGCGAGCGCGTTGCGGATCGTGAGCGCGGTGTCCTGGCCGGGCGTGACGATCACCACGGCCGAGAGGCCGAGGAACGCGAGCGCGTGCGTCACGAGAGGCGGCCGTCGGAGCCGATCTCCTGGCCCTCCTCGACGAGCCTTTCCCGGATCAGGAACTGGAACGTCGACCATGCGCCCCGCCGGGCGTCGAACATGCGGTACACCTGCCACTCGGTCAGCAGCGCGTCGTCCTCCTTACGCGCCTCCGCCCAGTCGGCGAACTTGGGCAGTCGCTTCAGCCTACGTGCCAGCGCGACTCCCTGGTCCACGGCGCGCTCGAGCCGCTCCTCCCCCACCGGCACGTCGAACCCGGCCTCCCGCAGCGCGCTCGAGAGCGAGCCGAATGTGTGCCAGTAAAGCGACTTCGAGGGCACCGAGCCGCGATGCTCGTCGAGGTCTTTCGCCGTCGGGATCCGGCCGAGCTCGTCGCCGAGGTCGCGGAGAACGCCGACGAGCTCCTCCCTGGTCGCAAACCTGCGCGGCACAAGCCCCGCGGCGCGCTTTGCCTCGTTCCAGCTGCCGAAGTGCTCGATCACGGTCTGCGGGTGGACGCTCGTCTTCCGGTCCGCCGCGAATTCGCGCATCGTGGGCGACCGCTTCAGCCGTTCGGCGCAGGCGCGCAGCTCGGCGAGGATCTGCTCGTCCGAGTAGCGCTTGCGGATACCGGCCTGGAACGAGGCAAGCTCGTTCGCGTCGATGCCCGCGAGCGCGCGGTAGCGCTGCTTCCGAGCCATGCCAACAAGGATAGAACGCTCTGGAAAAACCGCAAGTTGGCCCGAACAGTGGGCCCTAGAGTGCGACGGAGACCGGCTGCCGGTCGGCGTCCGACTCCAGCGACTCGAGCGGCAGGATCCGCTCGAGCGCGGCCACACAGCGGGGGCAGAACTGCGTGCCGGCGGCGCGGCGAAGCTCGGCCAGCGCCTCGGCTGCCGGCCTCGCGGCGCGGTAGATGCGTGTTGTGAGCATCGAGTCGAGGGCGTCGGCGACGTGGATGATGCGCGCGCCGAGCGGGATCTCCTCGCCCTGCAGCCGGTCGGGATAACCGGTGCCGTCGAAACGCTCGTGGTGGTGGCGGATCGCCGGCACTGCGTCGTTGAGGAAACCGAGCCGGTCGATGATGCGTGCGCCCTCCTCCGCGTGGCGTTGCATGAGCGCCCACTCGTCCGGAGTGAGGCTCGCCGGCTTGAGCAGGATCGCGTCCGGGATTGCCAACTTGCCGATGTCGTGGAACAGCGCGGCGTGGCCGAGCAGGTCGAGCTCCGCCTGCGAGAGACCCAGCTCGCGGCCGATTGCGAGTGCGAGCTGCTGAACGCGGCGTGAGTGACCCGCGGTGTACGAGTCTCGCGCGTCGACCGTCGCCGAGAGCGACTCCATCGCAGCGGTCGAGCGTTCCTTCAGCAGCTTGTTCGCCTGCTCGAGCGACACGTTCTGCGACTGGATCGTCTCCGCCGCCTGCCGCAGCTTCTGCGCACTGCGCTGCGTGTGCTTGAGGTACGCCTCCTGCGTCTTGCGCATCAGGAGAAGAGGAACGGCGAAGACCGCAAGCGCGAAGAGATTGACCGCCTCGTAGGCGAGCGCCATCACGCCGCCGATGAACCCGTAGACGAGGTAGTGCGGGAGCAGCCAGACGAACCGTTCCTTGAAGACGCCCCACCAGCGCTGGTGGCCCTCGAGCGCGAGCGCGAGCGAGACCAGGCCCATGTTCACCGCGAAGTACACGGCGCCCGCGACGATGCCGAGACCGGCGACCGTGAGCCGGTGCTCCGTTCCCCCTGGCACGAAGGAGCTGAGCCGGAACACACCCGCTGCCCCCAGTGATGCGAGGGTTAGCGCGCCCGTGTTGAAGAGCACGTTGTGCACCGGGTCGCGGCGGGCGCTCCAGGCAACGGCGACGCTCGTAACCGCAAGTGGGAGCGCGGCGCGAAAACCGAAGAGCGAGGCGGCGGCAAGGCAGCCGACGGCGCTCACAGAGAGGACTGCGGCGCCGTCGTCCGTAATCGACGCCTCGAGCGCGAGCGCCTGTCCGACCCCGACGAGAGCCGTAATCATCAGGAGGCCGAGCAAGTCCTTCGAGGTCCACCCGAGCGTGAGGCCGAGCACGCCGGCGGCGATCCCGGCCGCACTGACGAAGCCGACGACGAGGCTGAGGCGCCGGGAGAGCGACAGGAAGCGTGGCCCGTGCACGGCGTGCGGACGCGGGTGACGAGGCTCGCTGCGGCGTTCTTCGATCGGCTGGAGCTGGAGCGCCGGGGGCAGCGGAGCATGGTGCTCCCCGTCCTCCGGCACCGCGACGAGGCGCGCCTGCCGGTCGGCGGGCATTAGCAGCGGCTCGGAGCTCGCCCCGAGCACACGGTTGCGCCCTTGCAGCTTCGCGCGGTACACGGCGAGGTCGGCCTGGTGGATGAGCTCGTTCGCGTCGGTGCCGTCCTTCGGGAAGCCGGCGACGCCGATCGACACGGTTGCGTGGATCGGCTCGCTCGATGTCTCCACGTCGAAGGTCCGCTCGGCGATTGCGCGTCGAATCCGCTCGGCGATCTCGAGCGCCTGGTCCGGCGGGGTCTCCGGGAGGAGGATCGAGAACTCCTCGCCGCCGAATCGCGCGGGGATGTCGTAGTGCCGCAACTGGGCGCGGAAGATCTCGGCGATTCCTTTCAGCACCGCGTCGCCGGCGAGGTGGCCGTACGTGTTGTTGATGTCGCGCAGGAGGTCGAGGTCGGCCATGATCAGCGACAGCGGCCGCTCGAAGCGCTGCGCCCGGCCGAGCTCCTCGGCGAGCGCAGATGCGAAGTGACGCGCGTTGAAGAGGCCGGTCTTCGGGTCGACGCGCGCCTCGGCCTGGAGCGCCGGCACGCTGAGTGAGCGGTGGATCAGGAAGAGCGGCGTGAGGGCGAACGGGACGAGCCACGGATTCGTCTTCCAGAACGCGTAGACCGCAACGCCGAGCGCGGCGAGCACGAGGTCGGTGGCGAGGAACTCACCGTCGAACAGGCCCGTCTCGCGCAGTGTGAATCCATACGCGAGCCGCAGCATGACCGCGAGCACGAAGTGGTTGACGAAGACGAAGACGACGCATGCAGCGAGCCCCGCGATCGAGATTCTCAGCGCGTGATTGCCGACGGGCAAGTGGTCGAGCACGAGCTCCCGGCCGACGGCCCACGCCGCCATCGAGGCGAGCAGGTAGTCGAGGATGTTGAAGGTCTGCATGTGCCAGCGGTACCGCATCTTCAGCCACTCCGGCACCATCTGGACGATCGCGACGAGGACGAGGAGCTCCGGCGGCAGAATCAACGCCGCCGGGATGAGGAAGACGATGTCTGTGTGGTACGCCTGGTTACCGGGCGTGCGCACGACGAACAGACGCGCGATCGCGGCGGCGGACGCGAGGATCACGAACGCCGTCCATCCTTGCGCATCCTGGATGTGTCCGAGAAACGGAAGCGTGACCGCCGCGGCGATGATCGCGACGAGTCCGTAATAGATCTTCGCGTTGCGCGGCAAGGGGTCGTC
>JBKPJA010000186.1:0-11347 GCA_046730515.1 Actinomycetota bacterium
CGTCCCCGGACTGACCGCGTTCACGAATGACCCGACCATCGCGGGAACCGGCCCGTTCCCGATCGCGGGCGATCCGTCGGTCGCGTACAACCCGAAATCGCATGTGTTCGACGTCATCTGCCAGGCGTTCGGCGGTCAAGGAGGGTCGATCCAATTGCTCTCGACGACGTTCGATCCGGCGAAGGCGAACGCGAACGCCGACGTCAACCTGAGCTACGGCCTGAACGCATGGCGTCTGCCGGCGACTCCGATTGCGACGGGCACGTCGAACGGAATCCAGAAAGGATCGAACGGCAAGTTCCCGGATCACGAGACGATCACCGTCGACACGCATCCGGGCTCACCGCACTACGGGCGGCTCTACGTCGGCTGGGCGGAGTTCAGCGGCTCGGGCCGCTCGCCGGTCGACGTCGCCTACTCCGACGACGACGGCGCGCACTGGAGCGGGCCGATCCGCGTCAGCGACTCGGGACACCAATTCGACCAGGACGCTCGCCCGACGATCGCATCGGACGGGACTGTGTACATGACGTGGACGAACGGCCCGAACGAGAAGAGTTTGAACAACAACGTCGCGATGATCGACGTCTCGCACGACGGCGGCGCGACGTGGGGAACAGATCACGTCGTCGCATCGATCGTCAATCCGGTTGCGGGCTTGCTCCCGAACTCGAAGTACCGGGTCTTCTCCGACGCTTGGTCGACCGTAGACCAGAGCAGCGGGTCGGTGATCGTCGCGCTGAACGATCAGCGCAGCGGTCCGTCGAATGTCTACGTCACGCACAACGTGCCGGGGAACTTGGATTCGTGGTCGCCTCCCAAGCCGGTGAAGGCGAGTGGGCAGGAGCAGTTCTTCCCTTGGCTTTCCTCTGCGCCGAACGGTCGCGTCGACCTCGTCTACTACGATCGGTCGTGCGATCCGGCGGGCGACACCCTCAACTGCGTCACGCTGTCGTCGACGACAGACAGCGGCGCCACCTGGTCGACGGTGAGTTTGCTCCCGCAGGGATTCGACGGCGACAAGTACCAGGCGTGCGTCGCGTTCGTCGATCCGCCGAACTGCGGTGTCTTCTTCCTTGGCGATTACATCGCCGTTGCGTCGACGAGCTCGAAGGCGCAAGCGCTGTGGACTGGGAACGGGCCGCACGCAATGGACGTCTTCTCCGGCCGGGCCACCTTCATCGGCGGCTAGGCCTCACGTTTGACAGGAGCCGGCGGTGTGCGCCGCCGGCTCCTGGTGCCTAGCAGCAGTCGCAGTCGCAGCCGCCCTCACAGCAGCCGCTATCACAGCACTTCAATGCGACCTCCTTTCGGCCGTTCGAGCCTAACTGTTATATTGAAGAACGTCAATGAAGACCCTGCCGGTTCTCTGCTGCGGCCCGAGCACGCCTCCCCTTCCCGAGCCCGAGCGGAATGACCTCGCGGCGCGCTTCAAGGCACTGGCGGATCCGACCCGCGTCGCGATCGTGAACCGGCTCGCGGGCGCGAAGGAAGTCTGCGTCTGCGATCTCACGGAAACCTTCGAGCTCTCGCAGCCGACGATCTCCCACCACCTGCGCATCCTTCGCGGGGCTGGGCTCGTCGAGGCCTCGCGTCGTGGCACCTGGGCGTATTACCGCCTCGTTCCGGAAACAGTCGATGCACTACGAACGGCACTCGGCGGATGAAGAAGGTTCTCTTCGTTTGCGTGCGCAACGCGGGCCGCTCGCAGCTCGCGCAGGCGCTGTACGAGCAGCTCGGCGGTGAAGCACGCTCCGCGGGCTCACAGCCCGGCGATCACGTGCAACAGGCAGTCGTCGAGGCGCTCGATGAGGTCGGCATCGACATCTCCGATCGCAAGCCGAAGCCGATCACGCAGGAGGACGTCGAGTGGGCCGACCTCGTGGTGACGATGGGTTGCGGCGACGCGTGTCCCGTCCTTCCGGGGAAGGAGTACGTCGACTGGAACCTCACTGATCCCGCCGGCATGTGCCTCGAAGAAGTGCGCGAGCTGCGCGCGGAGATCGGCAGTCGCATCGCGGAGCTCTAGCCGGCGGAGATCAGTGCGACACCGGCGAGCGTGAGCACGATTCCGCCTTCCTGCGAACGCGCGACGCGCTCCGAGAGGATCGCGCGCGCGAGCAGGATCGTCACGACCGGATAGAGCGAGGCCAGCACCGAGACGATGCTGACGAGCCCGCGTGACGAGGCCGCTGCGAAGAGCAGGTTCCCGAACATGTCACCGGTACCGATGAGGAAGAGCGGCGTGAGCTGACGAGGACGAATTCCTAGCTGCGGCCGCTGCACGGCGATCGCGGTCAAGATGACGGTGGACGAGGTGAGGCGAAAGAAGAGTGAGGCCCACCAGAAGTCGCCCCGGCCTGCGGCGTGCATGAAGGGGAAGTAGCCGCCGAAGCCAAGAGCGGCGAGCAACGCGAGGCCGACACCGGCAGCGACCCGGGATCCTGTCGCACTCGGCTCGCGCGCTGCGAGGTAGACGCCCGTGATCGCACACACGACGCCTGCGGCCTGGAACCCCGAGAGCCGGTCGCCGCTCGCAATTCCGACGATCACAGGCACCGCTGCCGAGAGCCCGGCGATCGGAGCAATCACGCTCATCGCACCGACGGCCGCACCGCGGTAGAACGCGTAGAGCCCGAGCGTGCCGCTGATGGCTGCCGGTACGGCGAGCAGCGCGGTTGCGTGTCTCGGTCCTTGGCCGCGCGCGGCGACGATGACCGCGATCACAAGCAGGCCGCTGAGCTGGACGTAGAGGAGCGTGCGCAGCGTGCCGAGCGTGCGGCCCTTCAACGGTCCGAAGAAATCCGCGAAGCCCCACGAGAGGCTTGCGCCGAGCGCGAGTCCGATCGCCGCCATCCGGCGACGCTAGCTAGTCGGATACGGGTCGCGTGGCGGCGACTGCGTCGAGCTGGTTCGCGTGGTACAGCACTGCGGCTTCCGCAGTCCGCGCAGCGCGTGCGTCGTGATGTGAGGCGATTGCATGGAGGAGTTCCGCGCGCACTCCGGCCTCGAGCGCTGCGGCGCGCGCTTCGACGAGTCGCAGGCCGAGGTGAACGTGGCCGAGCAGCTTTCCTTCGTCGGTTTGCGCAAAGGTGGGTCCGGGGCGAAGCTCGGCCGTTCTCCCGACGTCGTGCAGGATCGCAGCGGCCAGTAGGAGATCCGCGCGCAATCGCGGGTGCAGCTGCGCGGTCTCGCGGCACAACGTCGCGACCCCGACGGTGTGCTCGAGCAGGCCGCCCGCGTACCCGTGGTGGCCGTCCGGCGCCGCGGGCAGCGAGCGCAGCAGCCGGCGCAGGTCGGCGTCGGCGAGAAACCGTCCAACGGTTGCGTTCAGCCCTGGATGTGCGATCTCGGCAGCGAGGAAGTCGAGAAAGCCGTCGAGCTCGTCTGCGTCACGTCGAATCGCCGGCGCGAACGAGACCGGATCGGCGTCGGGCGCGGCCTCGAGGCTTCGCACCTCCAGCTGGAGGCGATCGCGAAAGCGCTCGACGCGTCCGAGCACGTGCACCGCATCGCCTTCGGCGAATCGCGCGTCGAGGAGGTCGACGTCGTTCCAGATGCGTGCGTCGATCCGTCCGCTCGGATCGACGAGCTCGAGCGCGAGGTACGGCGCACCGCCGCGCGTCCGCAGTCGCCGCTTGCGCGCGACCGCGTATGTGCCCTCGACGACTCGTTCCTCCGCCAGCTCGGCGATCGCGCTCATGCACTTGGTAGGTTGACCGTCGTGGCGGATGTTCGGCCGTTCCGGGTTCTGCGCTACGACGAGGCGAAGGCAGGCCCGCTCTCTACGCTCGTCGCTCCGCCGTACGACGTCATCTCGGCGGAGGAGCGGCAGTCGTACCTCGGGCGAAGTTCGTACAACGTCGTCCACCTCACGCTCCCCGACAGCGAGGACGAAGCCGCACGCGATCTTCGCGGGTGGCGCGAGACGGGTGTGCTCGTGCTGGACGACGAGCCGGTCTTTTGGGCGCTCTCCCAGACGTACACGGGGCCGGATGGGATCGAGCGCACTCGCAACGGCTACGTCGTTGCGCTGCGTGTCGAGCCGTACGACCGAGGCATCGTGCTTCCTCACGAGCGCACGCACGCGGGACCGAAGGAGGGCCGCCTCCGGCTCCTCCGCGCGACGCGTACGCAGCTCGAGCCGATCTTCCTCCTGCACGACGGAGAGCGCGCGACGATCCCCGATCGCGAACCCGACCTCGAAACCCGCGGCGACCGGCTCTGGCGTGTCGACACCGGCCCCGACGTTCGCGATCTGCAGCTCCTAATCGCGGACGGCCATCACCGCTACGAGACTGCGCTCGCGTTCCACGAAGAAGAAGGCACCGACGCGAGCGCGTGGATGATGGTCGTGCTCGTCTCCACACGTGAGGAGGGGTTGACCATCTTTCCCACCCATCGCGTCGCCCAACACGTCGACGGTGTCCGCGGCACTCCGATCGACGAGCCCGGCGACGAGTTGCCGGGTGTCGTGTTCTATCGCTCCGGACGGTACGAGTTGCTCGACGGCGAGGGACTGGACGTCGAGATCGTCGACGAGCTCGCCCCGGAAGGCGTCACGTACACGCCGAATCGAGCCGAGGCCGTCGCGACCGTCGACCGTGGTGGGGCAGAAGCGGCGTTCCTCCTGCGGCCGACGCGGATCGATGACGTCTTCGCGGTCGCCCGCCGCGGGGACGTGATGCCGCAGAAGAGCACCTACTTCTTTCCGAAGCTGACCTCGGGCCTGCTGCTCTACCCGCTTGACTGATCGGCTCGAGCTCTGCCGAGCGGCGGTCGAGGACGTCAGGCTCGCGCTCGCGGAGCTGCCGACGCGTGCGGATCGCGAGCCTGTCGTCGGCGCGGGGCTCGGCGGCGACGATACGACCGCGATCGACGCGGCGGCGGAGCAGGCGATCGTGCGCCGGTTCGAGACGGCAGGGATCGACGGCGTGCTTGTCTCGGAGGAGATCGGCGAGCTCCAGCTCGGCGCAGGGGGCGATGCGCGCGTGGTCCTCGATCCGATAGACGGTTCGTTGAATGCGAAGCGCGGCATCGGCTTCTTCTCGCTCTCCGTCGCGTTTGCGGACGGCCCGAGGATGGGCGACGTCGACTTCGGCTTCGTGCACGACTTCGGCACCGAGGAGGAGTGGACGGCGGAGCGCGGCGAGGGCGCGTACCTCAACGGCCGTGTGCTCGACGGCGAACGGCCGAAGGACTCGATCGAGATCCTCGCATTCGAGGCGACCCGCACGGCGTCCGTCGCCGAGAAGGCGCCCGCGGTCGTCGGACTCGCCTACCGCCTGCGCATCATGGGCTCGCTCGCACTCTCGCTCTGTCACCTCGCCGCGGGCCGCGTGGACGCGGTCTGCTCCCTCAAACCCGCACGTTCCGTCGACATCGCCGCTGGGCAGCTGCTCGTCCGTGAGCAGGGTCTGGCGATTGCGCTTCCGGACGGGGCGGCGCCGTTCGAGCATGCCCCGCTCGACCTCCACGGACGTTCACGTGTCGTCGCAGCGGGAACCCCGGACTTGTGTGCGCAGCTGTACGCCGCCCTATCCGCATAGGTTGTTCCGGCTGGAACTACAAGGCCTGGAAGGACGAGCTCTACGGCGGCAAGCCGGCGCGCCTGTGGCTGCAGCTCTACGCGCAGCACTTCGACACGGTCGAAGTGAACAACACGTTCTATCGCCTGCCGCTGAAGACTTCTGTCGCAAATTGGGTGAAGCAGACTCCGCCGGACTTCCTCTTCAGCGTCAAGTCGTCCCGCTATCTGACGCACATCAAGCGCCTGACCGATCCCGACGGTGGCATTGAGCGCTACTCCGTGCGGATCGCGCCGCTCGTCCGCTCACCGAAGCTCGGACCGGTGCTCTGGCAGCTTCCCGCGAACTTCCGTCGTGACGATGACCGCCTGGTGACGGCGCTCGCCGCGCTGCCAGAAGGCCGTCACTGCTTCGAGTTCCGGGACGCGAGCTGGTTCGCGGAGCCCGTGTACGACCTGTTGCGCACGCACGGCGCGGCGCTCGTGATCGGCGATCGCCCGGAGGTGAAGGAGTTCCAAACTCACGAGCTCACCACGGATTGGACCTATGTCCGCTTCCACTACGGCTCGCGCGGGCGCCGCGGCAACTATTCGGAGCGCGAGCTCGAGGAGTGGGCGCTGCGGCTCGAGGAATGGGCCGAGCAGGTCGAAGTCCTCGCCTACTTCAACAACGACTGGGAGCTGTTCGCCGTCCGCAACGCGCTCTGGCTGAAGAACCGCCTCGACCTGCACGGGCCTCCCTCGAAGATCAGCGAGCGCTGCTAGTCAAGCGCGACAGCCATTGGTCGATCCAGTCGAGGAGCTCGCGGTGTCCGCGGTCGATCCCTCCAAGGCGTTCGACGATGATGCCGATGTTGAACGTCGCCACAAGCGAGACGAGCGCGTCGAGCGGCATGTCGATCCCGAGCTCGCGCCGCGGTCGATCGAAGGCCTCGGTGAGGACCGCTCGCCACTCCTCGTTCACCTGTGCGACCCGCTCACGCAAATCAGGGTTGTTCCATGCAAGCGCCTGCAGCTCGAGCCAGACCTTCTCGTAGGTGACGTCCTCGCTGATCAAGAAGCGCATCGCAGTTCGCCACTTCTCGATGAACGGGACGTCGGCGGCGTACAGCTCTCGTTGACGTGCGATTAACCGCTCCGTAAAGCGTTCAAGTGTGCGGACGAGCAGGTTCTCGTTCGAGCCGAAGTAGTAGTGGACGAGACCGTGGTTGACTCCGGCCTCCTCGGCGAGCCGGCGCGTCGTGATCGAGGCGTAGCCGACGTCGACGAGGAGTCGCTCGGCTGCGTCGAGCAGCGCTTCCTCTGCGGCCGAGCGGGCCGCAGTCTTGTGAACGACCTCCGTCATCTCCTCAGTGCGTGAAAGGCGTCGGGAACCACGGCGGATGGGCGTATGCGACTGCTGCGAGTGCCAGCAGCATGACACCCACCAGCGGAGTCAGGGTGCGACCGTAGCGCCCGGTCTTCTCGTAGACCATCACAGCGGTCAGTGCGGCCATCCACCAGAGCATCGCCACGCCGGCGGCGAACATGACCAGCATGAGCGCCCAGCAGCAACCGAGGCAGAAGATGCCGTGGCCGGATCCGAGCCGGAACGCGCCGCCCATGCCGCGGCGGTAGTGCCCGAGCAGGTACGGGGCGGGGTGGCGGCATTTCGACAGGCACTTGTCCTTCAGCTCCGAGAACTGAAAGGCGCCTGCCAGCGCAAGGGTGGTGCCGCCGATCAGCCACTGTCGCTCGGAGAGCCAAGGCGTCGCATCGACCGTGCGATGCACCGCGACGTCGCCGAGGAATGCGGCTGCACCGAACGCCGTCCAGATCGCGGTGTAGCCGGCGAGAAACGCGACGCGCACCCGGCGCACGTGCTCCTGGCTGCGACTTGTGACCTCGAACAGCCGGATCAGCGGCAGGCTCGACGGCAGCATCATCGCCGCGATCATCGCCTGCCACGCGACGAGGAAGAGGAGGAGGGCGGCCCAGAGCGGTGGGCCGCCCTCGATGAGGGCGTCGTGGTGGAGGGCGTGGGCCTTGCCCGTCACCTCTGCGACGACCGCGAGTACCCAGGCTGCAGCGATGGCTGCGAGCACCGGCCGCGGTGTCAAGCCGCGGGTGCGTTCGACCGCTTGAGCGATCGCCGTCATGCAGCGTGCTCCATCTTCCACTCGGACTGGATGGCGTTTTTACCCTCGTACTCCCACTCCATCCCGTACCGCGGCAGGTTCACGCGGCTCACGCTCGCCTTGGCGAGCCAGGCCGGCGAGCCGGGCACGGTCGAGAAGACCGAGTTCTGCAGCGTGGTGATGCTGCCGTCCGGGCCCCGGTAAGGCTCCATCTGCGTCTCGACCAGTCCGGGGACGTTCAGGCTCCCGCTGCCGCCTTCGACCGCGTGAGTGATCGGTACGAACTCGACGCCTTTCACCTCACCGATCAGCGCCTCCCAGAGGTCGCCGAGCGGGCCGCCGAGCTTGCCGGTGAACGCCTCCAGCAAGGCGTTCCGCTGCTCCTCCGTCCCGCGTTCGTCTACGAGCGCGGCGACCTGCCAGTTACCCGCGAGGACGTTGCCGGGGATGATGCAGCAGAGGACGAGGTTGAGGCCCGAGACGTTGACGTCGCGGATCTGTCCTCGCTCGATCCCGTACGCGACGATCGCGTAGCAGGAGCCGAGGTCGGGGTCTTCCCCGATCCAGCAGGGGCAGTTGACGTTGCACGAGCAGGCCTCGATCAGCGAGCCCTCGAGCGAGTAGACGGTTCCCGTCCCCTCGCGAACTTCTTCGACCGTGGTCATTTCGCCTCCTTGGACAGATGGCTTAGTCAAACGACTAAGCCATCTTGAAACTCACTCCGGCTGCTGTCAAGGCTGCGGGGCTGATATCGGTACGACGCGATGGCTGCGACCAAGACCGTCAATCTGAGCTCGGCGGAGCGCGTCCTCTTCCCCAAAGACGGGATCACGAAGGGCGATCTCTTCGCGTATTACGGGCAAGTCGGCCCAACGCTCGTCCCACACCTCCGCGATCGGCCGTTCACGATGAAGCGCTACCCGCACGGCATCACGGGCGAGGTGTTCTTCCAAAAGCAGGCGCCGAAGCACTTGCCGAGCTGGCTCAAGACGCGGCAGTTCCGAACGCACCCGCGCGAGGGCGGCTCGCGCCTCGTCGACTTCGCCCTCGTGAACTCGACCGAAGCGGTGCTCTTCATGGTGCAGAACAACTGCATCGACATGAATGCGTGGTACTCACGTGTCGACAAGCCGCATCGGCCGGACTTCGTCCTGTTCGACCTCGACCCGCCGGACGAAGCGGACGGCTTCGAGCTCGCGATCGAGGTCGCGCATCTCATTCGCGAACTGCTCGACGAGGTGGGTCTCCCAGGTTTCGTGAAGACAAGTGGCGCGGACGGAATCCATGTCGTCGCGCCGATCACGCGCCGGTCGACGTTCGAGCAGACGTATCAGTTTGCGGAGCGCGCGTCTCGACTGCTCGAGCAACGGCATCCGGGCAAGCTCACGACGCAATGGCTCAAGAAGAAGCGTGAGGGCGTGCTCGTCGACCACAGGCAGAACGGCTGGGGCAAGACGATCGCATCCGTGTACTCCGTGCGGCCGAAACCCGGTGCGCCGGTATCGACGCCGCTGCATTGGGAAGAGTTGACGAGCAGTGTCCGTCCGCGGGACTTCACGATGCAGGTTGCGCTCGAGCGCATCGAGCATTACGGGGATCTCTTCGCGCCGGTGCTCGAGGATCCCCGACCGCTCGCGCCGGCCGCAAAGGCGCTTGACTCGCTGGCGAGTTAGCATCGCCTGGATGCGGCGCACGGCGGCGCTCGCTTTGGTTCTCGTCCTCGCGGCGTGCGGCGGACACGCGAAGCGCACGCTGAAGCCGACGGTCTCCACTCCGGTGAACCCCCCGGCTGCACTGATCGTGAAAATCAGCGCGCCGACGCATCACCCGAGGGCGAATGCGAAGTGGCCCGTGACGATCACTGCATCGAACGCCGGCGGGCAGAACGTCCACGCGACGCTGACGATGCGGATCCTGTTCAACGGCAACCCCGTCGGCAAGGTCGACAACGGTCGCGTTTACCGCTTCTTCGGCACGTGGCGGGAGAAGCCGGGGCAGGAGATCACCTGGCCCAAGGATTCGAAGGGCCAACCGCTCGAGTTCGAGGCGATCGTCAACGCACAGCACAGGACGGTCAAGAAGACGTACGCGATCACGGTTCAGTGAGCGGCGCGGAGGTCGTCGCCGACCACGTTGCGAAGTCCTTCGAGCAGGGACGGATCGTCGCGCTCGAGGACGCTTCGTTTCGGATCGCACCGGGCGAGCTCGTCGCTCTGACAGGCCCCTCCGGGAGCGGCAAGAGCACGCTCCTCAATCTGATCGGAGCGCTCGATCGTCCGGACAGCGGCTCGATCAGCGTGGACGGCGAGCGGGTGGAGCGGCTCGACGATCCTGCCTCGTATCGCGCGGAGGTCGTCGGCTTCGTCTTCCAGTTCCACAACCTGATCCCGACGTTGTCGGCGCTCGACAACGTCCAGATCCCGATGATCGGGCGGGACGGCCCACGGGCCGATCGCGTCGATCGTGCACGCGAGCTGCTTGGGGAGGTCGGCTTGGCTGGGCGTGCGTCGGCTCGCCCTTCCGTTCTATCGGGAGGGGAGCGTCAGCGCGTTGCCATCGCCCGCGCGCTTGCGAACGGGCCGCGTGTGTTGCTGGCGGACGAGCCGACCGGCTCGCTGGACTCCGAGACGAGCGCGCAGGTGTTGCGGCTGTTGCGGCGGCTGCGGGACGAGCACGGCATGACGATCCTGCTCGTGACGAACGACGACGACGTTGCGCGCGCGGCGGATCGGACGCTGGCTTTGTTGGACGGGCGAATTACTCCCGACGGAGCGCCTCGATCGGGCTGAGCCGAACCGCGCGCCACGTCGGGTAGGCGGCACCGATCACGGCGACGCCGAGCGCGAACGCGAGCCCCCAGGCGAAGACACTACCCGTGAAGTCCGGATTCACGAGGCCCGACGTGCTCGTGTGGTCGCTGAAGACGTGCGCCGCGAGGATCCCGAGGCCGAGCCCGACGCCGAGAGCGAGCACCGAGATGCCGAGTGCCTCGCCGACGATCAGCGTCGCGATGCGCCAACTGCGCCAACCGACCGCGCGCAGGATTCCGATCTCGCGGACGCGTTCGATCACGGACATCGCCATCGTGTTCGTCACCCCGATCCCGCCGACGATCAGCGCGAGCAGCGAGATGATCCAGCCCGTGTCGACGATCAGGCGCGACGACGTGTCGACCTTGATCGCCTGGCTCGGCTCGGTCACCGCTGTAGTGCCAGGGAAGCGGCGCTCGAGCGCGCGTGCGATCGATGCGGTACCGCGCCCCTGGGTGACCGTCACCGCAACTGTTGTGACTTCTCCGGGGCGGTGCGCCAGTTGCTCGGCGACCTTGAGCGGGACGACTGCGCCGCGATCCTCGAACGCGTCGCCGCTGTGGTAGGTGCCCGAGACGCGGAAGCTCCGTCCCTGGATGCGCAGCGTCTGGCGGAGGTGCAGGCCCTGCCTGTCTCCGACGAGTGCTTCACCGGCATGCGGAGTGTGCCCGTCGAGGATCACGAGCCGGTGCCAGACGAACTCGTTCGGATCGAGTCCGAAGACGAAGAAGGAGTTGCTGCCGCTGCTCGGGACGAGCTTCAGACGCGCGACAGCCGAGACGCCTGGCTCGTGCTTCACCTTCGTGGCGAGGCTTTCCGGCAAGAGCGACCGCGAGAAGTCGGAGACGTCGGATTGGAAGAGCCCGAAGTCGGCGTGGCCGATGTGGATCAGG
>JBKPJA010000187.1:0-22456 GCA_046730515.1 Actinomycetota bacterium
CGCGTTCTCGAGCAGGATCCTGAGCGTGTAGGGGAGCCGCTCTGCGCCTGGATCGAGGCGGAAAATCTCGTAGCTCTGGTCGGTGACTTTGAGGGCGGAAGCGGCCATCCGCCTCGATTCTATGCACCGATTTGACGCGGCTCGATCACCGCCCGCAGCAGCTAGTCCGCCTTCGCCGAGACGCGCACCGGCCCATTCTGGCCGATGCGCGTCTCGATTCGTTTCTAACCCAGCACGACGACGTAGAACGCGTGATCCGACGGATTGCCGCTGTTGTCCCGCGTCTGCACGTACACGTGGCTCGTCGTGTCGAAGCCGGTCGGGCAGGTCCGGCCTTCACTGCCACCCCCGCACGGACCGGCGGTCGTCTCGCCGCGCTGATCGCCCGGGTCACCCGCGTAGGCGCCGCTTGCGATCAGCGGTTTCGCCGCAACGGCGCTGCCGAAGTTGAGGATGTACGTCCCCGAGCTCGGATGCGCCGCGAGCGTGATTCCGCCCGACTGGGTGACGATGCCGCCGTCGCCGCGGATGAGCGCCCACTTGCTGGCTGCGCTTCCTCCCGCGGGTCCGGCAGGTCCCTGCGGTCCTGCTGGTCCTGCCGGCCCGGCCGGGCCTTGCGGGCCGCGCGGGATCTGGCCGGCTTTGAAGTCGACCCCTAGCAGTGAATGGTTCACGACCTGCCGGGTCGTGACGCTATTCGCCGGCAGCCGCGTGACTGCATAGCCCGTGCCGCCGAGAGCGACGAACAGCGCGAGCGATGCGATCACCGTTGCCGGAGAAGGATGAAAACGTCGAAGCAACCGCATGAGCATTCAACCCCCTTTGTCTGAGGACTCTTCGAACCCTAGGAAGCGGCCCTTTAGCGTCGTGTAAAGACGTGATGCGGGGGAATAGCGATGAGGTGCACGCCGAGGTCGCGGCGCTCCAGGTCATGTTGGCGGGGGTGCCGCTGCCGGCGTCTCAAGCAAGAACCGATCCGCTACGGCGTGAGCAGGATGGCGGCGGCCGCGCGCTTGCACTGCTCGAGTGGCTGCCGGACCGGGATTGCTGTCGTGACGCTACGCGCGGCTCGTACCCCGGTGTCCAATCCAGCCGTGTCGTTCTTTGCAACACCGAACTCTTGGGTCTGACCCCAGCAGTGACTGGATCCAGCGCGTCCGACTTGTGGATGCCGGTCCGCACTCGTCGCAGGTGCGCTCTCCCGCTTGTGACACCAGCTGCAAGGGTCTTACCCCGGACGTGGGCTTTCCGGTCGGTGCGATGCGCCGGACGACAACTCGCCCTAGCAGGCGATCAAGCAGCAGGCGCAGGCCCAGCAGGCGCAGAAGAAGCGCCGGGAGAAGCTCCTCGACTGATCCGCTCGCGCTGGGGGCGGACGACGTACTTCGGATCGCGCGCCGACTGAAAGCCGGCGCGGAACACCGACCAGCGCAGCGCGAGCTCTCCGGCGAGGACGAGCGCGCCGCCTCCGATCGCCGCCGCGCGGCTGCGTTTGCCGCCGGTCGCCAGCAACGCCGCGCCCGCAACGGTGCAGAGCTTCGACATGCGGCTGAACCTCCCGGAGTCCCCTTGCCTGTAGACCTCTCCGACGAGCCCGAGCCGCTTCTGCATCGCCTCCATCAAGCCAAGCTCCGCAGCGACCCCGGCGATCGCGAGCCGGCGGGCAGGCCCGGCCTCCTGCGTCGGGACGAACATCGTCGCCGCGGCACCGGCGCTTGCGGACGCACTCGCGCCGAAGAGGAACGGCAGCTCCTGACGTGCTTCGTGCCAGACGGGGATCGACGTGTCGGCGATCAGCGTGCCGGTGTACGTCGCGAGCGGTGGGCCGGTCAGAGCCGAGACCAGTTCGGCCGCGACCTTCACCGGCTTCAGCTTCCCGAGCAGCTCGAGCACCGCCGCGGTGTTCGACGCGCTGCTCGAGAAGAGCAGGATCCAGCTGCCGACGCTCATCGGCGATGTGACCTTGAAGACGCGGAACATGTTGAGGAACCGTTCCGGTCGTCCGAGGTCCGAGACCAGGAGCGCCGGCCCGATCGCGTCGGCTGCGGCGCCGATGAAGAGACTGCGACGAGCCAGGGGCCCGTTCCCCGTAAGTCGCGCGCCGAGGTGCAGTACCGACGACGCGCCGGCGATGCCGCCGAAGAAGAAGTAGAAAGGGATCTCCGGCTGCCAGACCGGCTCCTTGAGGATCGGCCGGCCGTAGTACGACCGCATTTCCGTACCGACGGCGGTGATCGAGCTGTCGCGCGTGCTCACTCGCGACCTCCGACGAACGCGAGCGCGGCGAAGACTAGAGTGGCGCCGGCCGCGACCGCGGTCGTGAACCACATCTCGGGCAAGTTCCTCGTCGGCACGACGGGATCCGGCGGAAGCCCGTACACCTCCGGCTCGTCGAGCAGCAGGAAGAACGCGCCGAACCCGCCGACACCGTCTTCGGGGTCGCGGCCGTAGAGCTGAGCGCCGTTCCAGCCTTGGGCGTGCAGCTTCTCGAGCCGCCTGTCGGCGCGCTCGTGCAGCTCGTCGAGCGGGCCGAACTGGATCGAATCGGTCGGACAGGCCTTCGCGCAGGCGGGCTCGTGTCCGCCCTTCAGGCGGTCGTAGCAGAGCGTGCACTTCCAGACGCGTCCGTCCTCCTGTTTGCCGAAGACCGGTAGGGCGAGGGGTGCATCGTCCTCTTTGCGCGGCAGGTGGCGCCGGTCGAGGACGCCGAAGGGACAAGCGGGCACGCAATAGCCGCAGCCGTTGCAGACGTCCTCCTGCACGACGACCGTGCCGAACTCCGTGCGGAACAAGGCGCCGGTGGGGCACACGTCGAGACATCCTGCGTGTGTGCAGTGCTTGCAGACGTCGCTCGACATCAGCCAGCGCAGCGGCTCCGCGTCGAGCTCGGCCGTGTCGCCGCCGCCGTCAACCTTGAGCGGCTTGCGCTGCTCGACGAACGCGACATGCCGCCACGAGTTCGCGCCGAGCGTGGAGGTGTTGTCGTAGCTCTCGCCCGTCCACACGAGCCCGTCCTCGGGGATGAGGTTCCACTCCTTGCACGCGACCTCGCATGCCTTGCAGCCGATGCAGATCGACGTGTCGGTGAAGAAGCCCATCCGCGGCTGCGCCTCGTTGCCGTATGTGGCGGTTACGACTTCGATGCCCGCTCCCTCTTGCTCGCGACCAGATCGACGAGCGCCTGACCGCGTGGACGACGCCCGGGCTGGATGTCGCACGAGAACGCCTTGACCTCCTGGATGTGGACGTTCGGGTCGAGCGCCATGTGCGCGAGATCGTTCGCGGCGCCACCGGTGCTCAGCCCGCGCGAGCCCCAGTGGTACGGAAGCCCGACCTGGTGCACCTCGCGTCCGTTCGTGCGCACAGGCCGCACGCGGTCCGTGACGAGCACGCGTGCTTCGATCGCGGCCCGTGCGGTGACGACCGTTGCCCAGTCGCCGTGCTTCAGATTTCGTTCGTGCGCGAGATCCGGATGCACTTCGACGAACATCTGGGGCTGCAACTCGGAGAGGTACGGCACGAAGCGCGACATGCCGCCCGCGGTGTGGTGCTCGGTGAGCCGGTACGTCGTGGCGACGTAGGGATATTCCACGGAGCCCGGTGGGTTGTACGGATCCTCGGCGAGGTCGTTCTGCTGCCGCGCCGGATTCGCCCGCTGCGAATAGAGCGGGTTGGGGAGCGGCGACTCGTGCGGCTCGTAGTGTGTCGGGAGCGGGCCGTCCGTCAGGCCCTGTGGTACGTAGAGCCAGCCCGTGCCGTCGGCCTGCATGATGAACGGGTGGTCGCCGCGGATCGCCTCCGGGCCTTTCGCGTCGTCCGGCGGCACGTAGTCAGGCGCCTTCTCCTCGTCGAAATCGGGCGTGTCGTTCCCGGTCCACTTCTTCTGTCTGCCGTCCCACCAGACGTAGCGCTTTCGCTCCGACCAGGGCTTGCCGCCCGGAGCCGCGGAGGCGCGGTTGTAGAGGAGCCGACGATTCGCCGGCCACGCCCACGCCCACTCCAACGCCGTGGCGCTCTGCTCCCAGTGGGGCTTCTTGCGTGCCGCCTTGTTCTCCTCGTCGCCGAAGACGCCGCAGTAGATCCAGCAGCCGCACGACGTCGTGCCGTCGGCCCGCAGGAGCTTGTAGCCCGCGAGCGCCTGGCCGGTCGTGTCGCGGCCGTTGATCTCCTCGAGCACCGCCTCTGCGCTCGGCTCTTCGATCTGTGCGCTTGTCGCATAGTGCCACGTGAGGTCGAGCAGCGGCCTGTCGCGCTCTGCCTTCGAGTCCTTCAGCTTCTCGCGCAGCTTGCGGCCGAGCTGGTAGTAGAACCAGAGGTCCGAGCGGCAGTCCGCTTTCGGCTCGACGGCCTTGAAGTGCCACTGAACGAGCCGCTGGGTGTTCGTGAACGAGCCGTCCTTCTCGAGGTGTGACGCCGCCGGCATGAAGAAGACCTCCGTGGGGATCTCCTCCGTCTTCAGCTCTCCGGTCTCGATCTCGGGGCTGTCGTACCAGAACGCCGCTGTCTCGATCTCGACGAAATCGCGCACGACGAGCCAGTCGAGCTTCGCGAGCCCGAGTCGCTGTGCTTTGCCGTTCGCGGACCCGATCGCGGGGTTCTCGCCGACGACGACGTAGCCCTTGACCTTTCCGTTCAGCATCTGCTGCACGGTCCAGTAGTTGGAGTTGTCGTCGTCGATGCGCGGGAGGTAGTCGAAGCAAAAGTCGTTCTCCTCCGTCGCGTTCGCGCCCCACCACGCCTTCAGCAGGCTGACGACGTAGGTGTCGAGCTTCCCCCACCAGCCCGCAGGCGCGGTGTTCTCCTGGATGTAGTCCTCGAGCGTCTTCGCGTCATCGACATGCTTCATCTGCAGGTAGCCGGGGAGCGTGTTGTAGAGCGTCGGGATGTCGGTCGAGCCCTGGATCGACGCGTGCCCCCGCAGCGCGAGGATGCCGCCGCCGGGGCGCCCGATGTTGCCGAGCAAGAGCTGAATCACCGCCGCGGCGCGGATGATCTGGACGCCGACGGTGTGCTGCGTCCAGCCGACCGCGTAGCAGAACGCGCTTGTCCGCTCGCGGCCGGAGTTCTCGCACAGCCTCCGCGCGACGCAGAGGAAATCCCCCTCGGAGCAGCCACACGTCTCCGCGACGAACTCCGGCGTGTAGCGGCGGTAGTGGCGCTTCAGGATCTGGAAGACGCAGTTCGGGTGCTGAAGCGTTTCGTCCTCCGCGGGCGGCTCGCCATGATGAAGGCCGCCGCCGTGTCCGCCGTGGCCGGCCTGTTCGCCCTTCGGCGGAACACCCGCCTCGGCCTTCAGGTCCATTCCTTTGTACTGCCAGGTCTCGTTGGAGTACTTCTTCTCTTCTGGATCCCAACCCGAGAAGAGGCCGTCCGCGTCCTCGGTGTCGACGTAGTCGTCGTCGATGATCACCGGCGCGTTCGTGTACGCCTTGACGTACTCGTCGAACCACTGCTCGTGCTCGAGGATGTAGTTGACGATCCCGCCGAGGAACGCGATGTCGCTACCGGCGCGGATGCCGACGAACTTCGTCGCCATCGCGCTCGTGCGCGTGAAGCGCGGATCGACGTGGATCACGTCCGCTCCGCGCTCCCTCGCCTCCAGCACCCACTGGAAACCGACCGGATGGTTCTCGGCCATGTTCGAGCCCATGATCACGATGCAGTCCGAGTTGGCGAGGTCCTGCTGGTAGGTGGTCGCGCCGCCTCGGCCGAACGAGGTCCCCAGACCGGGGACCGTGGAGCTGTGTCATATGCGTGCCTGGTTCTCGACCTGGACGATGCCGAGCGCCATGCACAGCTTCTTGATCAGGTAGTTCTCCTCGTTGTCGAGCGTCGCCCCGCCGAGATTCGCGATCGACATCGTCCGGCGGTTTTCTCGATCCCAGTCCGACGCGCGAGCCTCGATGATCCGGTCGGCGATCATCTCCATCGCGTCGTCGAGCGCGAGCTCTTCCCAGTGCGTCGAGTAGGGCCGCCGGTACTTGACCTTGTATTCACGCAACGGGCCTGAGTGCAGGTTCTTCGTGGCCGCGCCTTTCGGACAGAGCCGCCCGCGCGAGATCGGGCTCGCGGGATCGCCCTCGACCTGCGTGACCTCGCCGTCTTTGACGTAGACGAGCTGCGAGCAGCCGACGGCGCAGAACGGGCAGATCGAGTGAGCGACGTGATCGGCGTCGGCGATCCTCGGCTTCAATGTTCGCGAGCGTTCCGACTGCGCTGCGCGGCCGAGCCCCAAGGGGTCGCCTTCACGGAGCTGGCGGATAACCGGCCAGCGTTCGATCAGCCTCCCGACCACGTTGATCGATCTTTGCCCTTCCGAGACCGGCGTCTAAACCAGTCTCGGTCGGGGTAACCATGCACTCGTGCGCGCCGCCCTCACGTATCTCGCCTGGTGGGTCGCGATGTTCTGGCTTTGGCTTGCCTACCAAGGCGAGTGGAACCGCATCGAGTGGGTTGCAGCCGCATGTGCCGCGACGCTGGCGGCGACACTGGCGACCGCCCTGGCCGCGCTGGGACTGCTGAGGTATCGCATCCCGGCGCGTGCGATCACGGATTCGAAACGCGTTCCGCTTCAGATCGTGGTCGACTTCGGAATCGTGGCGGTTGCGCTGGCGCGGCGCCTGACCGGCCGCCGCATCGCGGGCCGTTTCGTCACGCGGTCGTTCGAATCCGCCGGCAGCGGCGCGCTCGCAGCCGGTGACCGAGCTTGGCGCTCTGTGCTCGCGACGTACAGCCCGAACGCATACGTCGTCGACGTCGATCCTGGACGACACTCCGTCCTGCTCCACGATCTCGTCGAGAACCGCAGCTCCGAGGAGCCGATGTGAACGCGTTCCTCATTGCCGCGACAGCGTTGCTCGCGATGCTGGTGCTGCCCGGCTTCGTCATCGTCCGCTCTCGTCCGATCGACGGCATCGTTGCGCTGCAGCTCTCCGGGGCGACGATCACGCTGGTGCTGCTCTGTCTCGCTGAGGGATTCCACCGCAGCGTCTACTTCAACGTGCCGCTCGTCTCTGCGCTCAGTGTCTGGGTCGGCGGCCTCGTCTACGTTCGCTTCATCGGCAGGTACCGATGAAGACGACCGATCTGCTCGTCGACGTCTTCCTCGTCCTCGGCGTCGCGTGTCAATTCGTCTGCTGCCTCGGCGTCGTCGTGATGCGCGACGTGTTCGACCGTCTCCACTTCGCGGGCGCGGGGACGACGCTCGGGCCGCTGCTCGTCGGTGCGGCAGTGCTCGTCCGGCAAACGACCTCAGCGGCAGGGATCACGACAATCCTGATCATGGCCGCAGTGGTCGTCCTCGGCCCGGCGCTCGTGATTGCGACCGCGCGGGCGGCGCAACGCATCGAGGGCGAGTGATCCCGCTACAGGTCGTCGTTCTGCTGCTGGTCGCGGCCGCCGGGCTGTCGGTCGTGCTGGTGCGAGAGACGCGGCGGCAGGTGCTTGCCAACGGGCTCTACGGCCTGGTGCTCGTCGTGCTCTTCATGGTCTTCCAGGCACCAGACGTCGCGCTCTCGATGCTCGTCGTCGGCTCGGTCGCGTATCCGCTCGTCGTGCTGATTGCGATCGCCCGCGTTCGCGATGAGGCGGACGAGGGGGACGGCGAATGACGCGCTCCGTGCGGCTTGCGATCTTTGCGGCGGCGGGCACCGTGCTCGCTGCTCTGCTCCTCTGGTCACTGGCCGGGCTGCCGGACTTCGGCCACTACCACTGGCCGTACGGGAAGCTGCTGAACGCCGTCGTCGTGAACGAGCGGCACACGACGAACGTCGTCGGCGCGGTTGTCTTCGACTACCGTGGCGTCGGCACGCTCGGCGAGGAGTTCATCCTCTTCTCGGCCGTGCTCGGCGTTGCGCTGTTGTTGCGTCGCGATCGCGGGTCGAAGGACCAGATCGGGGACGACGTTCGCAACGACGCGTTGCGATTCCTCGGCTTCCTCGCCGTTCCCGCGATCTTCGTGCTCGGCCTCTGGGTGGTCGCGTTCGGTTACGTCACTCCGGGCGGCGGGTTCCAGGGAGGGGTCGTGCTCGCGGCTGCGTTCCTGCTGGTCTATCTCGTTGGCGGCTTCCGTTCCTATCGCACGCTGGCCCCCGACGAGGTAGTCGACTTCGCCGAGAGCGCTGGCGCCGGCGCGTTTGCGCTATTCGGCTTCGTCGGGCTCGCGTACGAGAGCGCCTACCTCCGCAACTTCCTCGGCATCGGGGACACGGGGACGCTCTACGCCGGCGGGAGCATCGCGCTCGTGAACTGGGCGACTGCGATCGAGGTCTGCGCGGCGATGGTGCTGCTGTTCTCCGAGTTCCTCGAGGCGTACGTCACGCCCGCTTCGCGCTGGCGCGGTCGATGACGTACCTCCCGTACGCGGTCGCAGCGTGGCTCTTCCTCGTCGGGCTCTACGGCGTCGTCTCGAGCCGCAACCTCATCCATCTCGCGCTCTGTCTGAGCGTGATGCAGTCGTCCACGTACGTGCTGCTCTTGGCGATTGGCTACCAGAACAAGGCGACCGCGCCGATCTTCAAGGGCATTCACGTCGGTCATCCGGCGGTCGATCCCGTCGTCCAGGCATTGACGCTCACGGACATCGTCGTCAGCGTCACCGTCGTCGCGCTCATCCTCGCGTTTGCGCTCGACGTACACAAACAGTCCGGGACGGTGAATCCCGACCGCATTGCCGACCTCTCCGGATGAGCGCTTTGCTCCCATTCCCGGTCGCGTTGCCGCTCGTTGGAGCCGCACTCGTCGCTGCGACGGACCACCTGCTGCCCAGGCCTGTGCGGGACCTGCCGGCGATCGCGGTCGCGGCGGCCACGACGGCGCTCTCGACGCTCGTGCTCGTGAGCACCGGTCACTCGACCCTCGTGCACTGGTTCGGCGGTTGGCATCCGCGGCACGGGCTCGCCCTCGGCGTCGGCTTCGTCGCGGAGCCGTTTGGCGCCGGCATGGCCGCTCTCGCCGGCGTGCTCGTCATGTGCAGCCTTGTCTACTCGTGGCACTACATGGAGGAGGCGCCGCGGCTCTATCGCGTGCTGATGCTCGTCTTCCTCGCGGGGATGTCGGGATTCGCGCTCAGCGGCGATCTCTTCAACATGTTCGTCTGGTTCGAGTTGATGGGCGTCGCGGCGTATGCGCTCGCCGGCTATCTGGTGGAGAAGCTCGGCCCGCTGCAGGGCGCGCTCAACTTCGCGATCACGAACTCGATCGGGGCATTCATGATCCTGTTCGGCACTGCGCTCCTGTACGGGCGAACAGGCGCGTTGAACCTCGCTCAGATCGGGCGCGCGCTCGCCGGGCACAAGGCCGACGGTCTCGTGATCGTCGCGTTCGCGCTGCTCGTGAGCGGCCTGCTCGTCAAGTCGGCGCTCGTTCCCTTCCACCTCTGGCTTGCGGATGCCTATGCAGTGTCGCCGGCTCCGGTCTGCGCCGTCTTCGCCGGTGCGATGAGCGAAGTGGGGTTGTTCGGGATCGCGCGGATCTACTGGACTGTCTTCCAAGGCCCGCTCGGGCCGCATGCGGCCGACGTTCGCAACGTCCTCGTCGTCGTCGGAGTTGCAACCGCATTGGTCGGCGCGGTGATGGCCTTCCTGCAACGGCACCTCAAACGCTTGCTCGCGTACACGGTGATCTCTCATGTCGGCGCCACGCTCTGCGGGATCGCGCTGCTCGACACGAAGGGGCTCGCGGCGGCGGCGAACCTCGTGCTGTCCCACGGCTTCCTGAAGGCCGCGCTGTTCCTTGCCACCGGGGTCCTGCTGCGTGAGTTTCGCAGCGTCGACGAGCTGCGACTGCACGGGCGTGGACGCTCGCTGCCCGTACTCGGGACTGCATTCGCGCTGTGCGCCTTCGGACTGATCGGCTTCCCGTACGTCGGCACGTTCCTCGGCCACTCGTTGCTGGACGGCGCCGCGCGTGCCGAGGCACAGACATGGATTGCGCCTCTGCTCATGATCGCCGGCGGTATCTCTGCCGGCGCGATCCTGCGCGCGGCGGCGCGCGTCTTCCTCGGCTGTGGACCGAGGCGCGATCCGCTGCTGACGCCTGAACCTCCCGAAGAGCTTCCGGAGGAGCACGCGAACCGCCGCATCATGGTCACGATCACCGTGGTGCTTGTGGCGGCCGGGCTCGCACTGAGCGTCGTCCCAGGTCTCGAGAATCGCAGCGACCAAGGCGCCGCCCGTTTCAGCAACCGGCACGCGTACGTGGAGCGGACGCTGTTCGGGGTCGAGAGGACGTATCCGTCCCCGCCCGTCACGGTGCACGAGGCGAAGCCGGAGAGCGTCGCCTACGGCCTCGGCGCCGCAGCGATCGCTCTCCTTACCGCTGCGTTCGGGCTGTGGCGGCAGCGTCTGCCCGAGCTCGTGCGCGCTCTCGGCGCTCGAGTGCTCGAGCCCGCGATCCAGAGCCTGAAGGCGGTTCACTCGGGCGTGCCTGGGGACTACGTGATGTGGCTGACGCTCGGCACCGCGGTCCTCGGCGGCGTCTGGACGCTCACTCTGCGCTGAAGACGCTTAATCCGGGCTTAACGCAGCACAACCCTTCGTTAAGACCGGCCCGCTAGAAGAAGGATCGGTGCATCCTTCCCTGCGCAGGCCACGCCGGTTCGCCGAGCTACTGATCGCCGCGCTTGCCGGTGGGGTGATCGTGCTCGGCGGCGCGGCCGCGCTCGGGAAGCTGAACTCGAACAACACCGTCGTCCGCGAGTCGGTGGCAACGGGCGGAGAGCCCGCGGCGTTCAGCCAGACGCACCACATGTCCATCAATGACGTGTACCGCGAGGCCGCTCCGGGCGTCGTGCACATCGATGCGGTGACGAGGGTGTCGGTGCCGGCGAATCCGTTCTTCCCGACGCCGAGCTCGGAGACTCAAACCGCGGTCGGCTCCGGCTTCGTGATCGACAAGGCCGGCCACATCGTCACCAACGAGCACGTGGTCGCGGGCGCGTCGTCCGTGCAGGTGAGCTTTTCGGACAACGAGAAGATCAAGGCGAGGATCGTCGGCGAGGACGCAGCGACCGACATCGCCGTGCTGCAGGTAAGCGCTCCGGCGCGGGCGTTGAAGCCGCTGCCGCTGGGCGACTCGGATGCGGTGCGAGTCGGCGACGAGGTGATCGCGATCGGCAACCCCCTCGGCTACGACCGCTCCGTCACCTCCGGAATCGTCAGCGCGGTCGGTCGTGAGATCCAGTCGCCGAACGCATCTCCGATCGGCCACGTCATCCAGACGGATGCTGCGCTCAATCACGGGAACTCCGGCGGTCCGCTGTTGAACGCCGACGGTCAGGTGGTCGGCGTCAATGCGCAGATCGCGCCGTCCGCGGGCAACGCGAACATCGGCATCGGGTTCGCGATCCCGATCAACACCGTCAAGCAGGTCGCGGCCGACCTGATCAAGCACGGGAAGGTCGAGCATCCCTTCATCGGGATCGAGGCGAAGGCCATTACTCCGCAGATTGCAAGCGTGTTCCATCTCCCAGTGCAGCACGGATTGCTGATCGCGAAGGTGTTCCCTGGCACTGGCGCCGCAAAGGCCGGTCTGCAAGCCGGCAGGACGCTCGTCACGGTGAACGGCGACACGTGGCCCGCTGGCGGCGACGTCGTCGTGCGTGCCGACGGTCACGCCGTCGCGACGATCGACGCGTTGCGGACGGTGATCGGCGAGAAGAAGCCGGGCGACTCCGTCCGGCTCGACGCCTACCGCGGGACGAAGCTCATGACCTTCGAGGTGAAGCTTGGGCGGCTGCCCTCCTCTCCACCGTAGCCGCCCATCGATGGCCCCAACCCCTGGGGGCCGCTTCCGCCGGCCGAAGGCCAGCTCGGCAGGTGGGAGCAACCGAGCCGGAGATCCGACCGCCTGCCCGGATCTCCGGCTCAACTCTTTCCGCACAAGGGTCAGACCCCGAGTGGGGTCTGACCCTTTTTGGTCGCGAGCGCCTGTTCGGCCGCGGCCTTCAGCCCTTCGCTGTAGCTCGGATACACGTGGTGGACGAGCGCGAGGTCGTCAATTGTCACGCCGAGCTTGAGGGACGGCGCAAGCGAGCCGACGATGTCGCTTGCTCCGCGGGAGACGACGTGAACGCCAAGCACCTTTCGCGTCGTTCGGTCGAACACGATCTTGTACAGCCCGCGCCGAGACGTCGAAAACTGCGCGCGCGTCACGGCTGAAAGTGGATGCTTGACCACGTCGACGTCGTAGCCCTCGGCACGCGCATCCGATTCGGTCAGCCCGACGGCGCCCAGCTCCGGGTCGGTGAAGATCGCAGTCGGGACGATCGAGTAATCGGCGGTGCGTGCGCCGTTCCCGAACATGTCGTCGACCGCGAGCCGCGCCTGGTACTGCGCAGTCGGCGTGAAGAGCGGTCCCGCCGCGACGTCGCCTGCGGCCCAGATCCCCGGCACATTCGTGCGCTGATGCTCGTCGACGACAATCCCGCGCGGCGAGGCATCGACGCCGATGCGGTCGAGCCGCAGCGCCTCGATGTTGGCAACGCGTCCCGACGCCAGCAGGACGTCCGAGACGATGACCGTGCGGCCACCTGTGATCTCGGCTTCGACGCCGCGGCCGCTGCGCGTGAAGCGCTCGACGCCGCCGTCGGTGAGGACGACCTCGATCCCCTCGGCCTCGAACACCGCCTGCAACTCATCCGCCGCTTCGCGATCAGCTCGTGCGGCGATCTGCGTTCCGTGACTGACGATCGTCACGCGGGAGCCGAAGCGCTCGAAGATCTGCGCGAGCTCGAGCCCGACCGGCCCAGCGCCGATCACGAGCAGCGATTCGGGGACGCGCTCGATCTCGAGCGCCGAGACGTGGTCGAGCCAATCCACGTCGTCGATCCCCTGGATCGGCGGCAACGCGGTGCGGCCGCCGGTCGCGATCAGGATCCGCTCTGCCGAGAGCTCGCGCTCACCGACGCGCACCGTTCGTTCGTCGACGAACGACGCTTCGCCCGCGACGAGCGTGTGCCGCTCGCTGAGCAGCTCGATCCAGCTCTCCTGGTCGCGCCGCACCGAGTCCTTCCATGCTCGCAGGCGGGCCATGTCGATCTCCGCTCTGGAGACGACGATGCCGCGGTTCGCGGCCTCAACGTTGATGTCGTGGACGAGCTCAGCAGCGGTGAGGTACGCCTTCGTCGGCCGACAGGCGACGTTTGGGCAGGAGCCGCCCCAGCGCTCGCGCTCGACGAGCGCGACGTTCGCGCCGTACTCCCGGTTCGCCTTCCCCGCACCGTCGCGTCCGCCGGATCCGGACCCGAGCACCAGCAGGTCGAATTGCTCCCGGGCCATGCCGTAACAGTCGCGCACATCCTCAGTCTGTTACAAGCCGCTTGTGAACTGGCTCATCGCAGAGGTCGTCGAGAGCTTTTCGGAGACCCCGCACGTGAAGACGATCAGGTTCGACGTTGCGGACTGGCCGGGTCATCTCCCGGGTCAGCACGTCGACATCCGCCTGACCGCCGAAGACGGCTACCAGGCGGAGCGCAGCTACTCGATCGGGTCCGCGCCGGACGCCACGCAGCTCGACCTGACCATCGAACGCCTCGAGAACGGCGAGGTTTCCCCCTACCTCACTGACGAGCTGCGCCGAGGCGACCAGATCGAGCTCCGCGGGCCGGTCGGCGGCTACTTCGTCTGGGAGCCGACCCGCGGCGGCCCGCTCTTCCTCGTCGCCGGCGGCTCGGGAGTCGTGCCGCTGATGGCCATGCTTCGTTACCGCGCGGCGCAAGGCAGTGACGTCCCGGCGACGCTGCTGCTTTCCTCTCGCACCTGGGACGACGTCATCTATCGCGAGGAGCTGGACCGGTTGAGCGGGAACGGCCTCCGTGTCGTGCACACGCTCACTCGGGGGCAGCCGCCGGGCTGGACCGGTTACGCACGACGGGTCGACGAGGCGATGCTGCGCGAGGTCGCGCCTGCGCCCGACGAGCGCCCGCTTGTCTACGTGTGTGGCCCGACGCCGTTCGTCGAAGCCGTCGCCACCGCGCTCGTCGCTCTAGGGCACGCTCCTGCGAACATCAAGACGGAACGATTCGGACCGACGGGAGGGTGACGTGGACAAGCTGAAGCTCGACGGCAACTCGGCCGCCGGTCTACTGCAGGAAGTCTTCGGCAAGGAAGTGACGACGGCCGCCTGCACCTGCGACAACTGCGGCAACGTCGAGGCGGTCGGAGCACTCTTCGTGTACTCCTACGCGCCGGGAACGGTGGTGCGCTGCGCCATCTGCGACGCAGTCCTGATGCGGATCGTGACGGACGGACGGCGCTACTGGGTCGACCTGCGAGGCGCGCGCTCCCTGGAGCTGACCTCGACCTAAGACGTGGAACATGTGCTCACGCCGGCGGATGCACGTCTCGTCGACGGGCTCCGCAGGAAGGACGAGTCCGCCTTCGCCGATCTGATGCGCATGTACGGCGCGGCGATGCTGCGCGTCGCGCAGATGTACGTATCGAGCCGGGCGGTTGCGGAGGAGGTCGTGGGCGAGGCGTGGCTCGCCGTCCTGAACGGCATCGATCGCTTCGAGGGGCGGTCTTCCCTGAAGACCTGGCTCTTCCGGATCGTCGCGAACACGGCGAAGACTCGCGGTGTTCGCGAGGCGCGCACCATCCCGCTCTCTGCGCTCGGCGACGACCTGAGTGAGTCGGCCGTCGATGTCGATCGGTTCTTCGGTCCCGATGCGCGCTTCCCGGGCCACTGGTCGGCGCCCCCGCAGAGCTGGGCCGGCGCTCCTGAGGAGCGGTTGATCGCCGACGAGACGCTCGGTGTGATCGAGCGCGCGATCGAGCAGCTGCCGCCGCTCCAGTCCGCGGTGATCACGATGCGCGACATCGAAGGGTTCAGTGCGGACGAGGTCCGTAACGCGCTCGACATCAGCGAGACGAATCAACGAGTGCTCCTCCACCGGGCACGGTCGAAGGTACGTCGCGCACTCGAGGAGTATTTGGCATGAGGCTGGACCGAGAGCTCACCTGCTTCGAAGTCGTCGAGCTGGTCACGGACTATCTCGAGCGGCGGCTCAGCGTGCGCGACGTCGAGCGCTTCGAGGAACATCTCGCGTTCTGCGACGGCTGCGGCCACTACCTCGACCAGATGCGTGCGACGATCGCGGCGACCGCGCGGCTGCGCCGCGACGATTTTCCGCCGGCGCTGGAGGAGCGATTGCTCGAGGCATTCAGGAACTGGGGCCCCGCGTGATCGCCCTCAAGTTTCTCGACCAGGACGGCGCAGCTCCCTTCACCGGTTTCCGGTGGCCGGTCGGCGAGTGGATCGACGCCGGCGAGATCGAGCTGTGCCGGTCTGGCATCCACGCCTTGCGTCCCCGCGATCTGCCCTACTGGCTCGGTGCGCAGCTCTGGGAGATCGAGCTCGACGGCGAGATCGTCGAGCAAGGGCGGAAGCTCGTCGCCCGCCGTGGTCGGCTCGTCCGGCGCCGCGACGCGTGGACCCCCGGGCTGCTGGACGCTTTTGCGGAAGACGTGCTCGTCCGGACACGGCAGGCGTACGGCTCGGTCCCGATCGTCTCCGGCTACATCGCGGACATCGAGCGCTTCCGCGCGCTGGGCCGGATCGGGCTCGCCGCATTTGCCGCCGCCCGCGCGGCCGAGCGCCACGGTGGCGCCGCGGCGTACGAGCGCGAGCGGCTGACTCAGGCAGTCTGGCTCGCAGAGCGGCTCGCACTGGGCCCGATCTGACGCTCGTTCCGGCATGGCCGCGTCGGCTGCGGTCACAGCCGGGCGGCAGATTCGGCAGAGTAGGCGTGGGTCCGGTAGCCCGGTCCGCAGCCGCAGTCGGCCCGGGCGCGTGCGCGCATCCCGCGCACACCGGGCCCCCTCTCCCCACCGCTAGCCTTGCAGCGTGGAGCAGGGGCGCATCGACCTCGAGCTCGTCGAAGGAGAAGAGCTCTGGCAAGAAGACGACGCCGACGACCACAGCGGTTGGTTCTGCGTGCGCACCAATCCGTTCCCGTGTCCGGCGAAGGGCTGTACCTTCGTCGCGGACTTCATGACCGCCGCCCACCTCATTCTCGTGTGGGAGCAACGCGACGATCCGAATCTCCTCTGGCACGCGCAGCGCGCGAAAGAGGTTGGACGCAATCCGCGCGTGACCGATTACGAGTCGTCGTTCGGTCCAAGCGCGTCGTACTACGCGTGGGAGGCAGCGGGCGGTCCCGTGCACGGCGTCCGCGTGCCTTGATCGAACAGCACTTCGGGCGCACGCTGACGGTCGGTGTCGAGGAGGAGGTGATGATCCTCGACAGCAAAACGCTGACGCCGGTTCCGCGCGTCCAGTTGTTCGTCGACGCAAGCGACGGCGGTGGACTTCCGGGAGTCGTGAAGACCGAGCTGCATGCATCGATCGTGGAGCTCGCAACGGACATTTCGGAGAGCGTCGACGAAGCGGTCGGGAAACTCGCGGAGCTCCGCAACGCCGCCGAGGGCATCGCGCAGGAAAACGGGCTCGCGATCGCTGCAGCGGGGTCGCATCCGACGGCGGTGCCCGAGGAGCTCGAAGTGGCTCCAGCCGACCGCTACCGCGAGTTTGTGGCGTACGCAGGGCCGTCTGCGCGTCGTCAGGGCGTCAGCGGGCTGCATGTCCACATAGGCATGCCCGATGCAGACACGTGCTTCAGGGTGATGGAGACGATCCTCCCCTGGCTCCCGGTCGTGCTCGCGCTCTCCGCGAACTCCCCGTACTTCGAGGGACGCGAGACGGGAATGCTCTCGATCCGCGCGGAGGTGCTCGCGTTTCTGCCGCGACACGGCGCGCCGCCGCCCGTGCGCTCGTACGCCGAGTGGGAGCGGTTCGTCGAGCGAATGACGGCCACGGGCCTGGCCGGCGACTACACGACCTTCTGGTGGGACGTGCGACCGCATCCACGCTTCGGAACGCTCGAAGTGCGCATGCCCGACCAGCCGACGTCGCTCGAGCGGACGGCCGCGTTCGTGCAGCTGATTCGCGATCTGTGCGCGTGGGCGATCGAGCAGCCGGCCCGCCCGTTCGATCCCGGCGAGCGTGGCGTGTACGACCAGAACCGCTGGGCGGCGTCGCGCTTCGGCACTCACGGCAAGCTCGTCCATCCCGACCGCGACGAGGCGCTCACCGTCGCGGAGCTCGTCCGTGAACTTCCGGTCGCGACGACGTTGGACGGTTCGTCCTGCGAAGCCGACCGCCAGCTCGAGGTCGGCCGCCGGAACGGATTGCGTGCCGTCAGCGCGGATCTGGTCGAGCGGACTAATGTGGCCGGGTGATCCGGGAAGAGACGATCCAGGTCAGCGGCATCCGCTGTGAGCGCTGCGTCATGCGCTTGGCGAAGACGCTCGAAGGCGTCGAGGGTCTAGAGGGCGCGAACACGAACCTGATGGGCCAGGTCATGCTCGCGTGGGACGACGAGCGCACGAGCCGAGAGGCCATCCTCGAGGCGATGGCGCGCGGCGGATTCCGGGAAGCTGCTTAGTCCTTCGAGGCGTCCTTGAGGCCGGGAGCGCCGGCGTCGTCGGTCCAGCCGCCGTGCAGCGGCGGTGTTTGCTCTTGCTCGGGCCGCTCGTCGCGCTGCTCTTCCGGCAGCTCTTCGCGGGCTTCGGCCCGCTCTTGCTCCGGATCTTTCTGCTCTTTGGCCATGCGATTTCCGTACCTGGAATGCGCAGAGACGACGCATCGTTTGAACGCGTAAGTGCGCTGCTAGGGTGGCCCGAATGAGCGAGACGACTCGGGAGCCCGACGCTCGGCGGTTGGCAACGGATGCACGCGATCGCGTGCGCTTCGAGGAGGAAGCTCTCGCTTTGTCAGATCAGGTCTACCGAGTTGCACGCCATCTCGTCGGCTCCCGCGAGGAAGCCGAGGATCTCGTGCAGGAGACCTACGCGCGCGCCTTTCGCTCGTGGCGCTCGTTCACGCCGGGGACGAACCTGCGCGCATGGCTGCTTCGGATCCTGACGAACCTGAACATCGACCGCGGCCGCAGGATCCAGCGTCAGCCGGAGTCGCGTCCGCTCGAGGAAGGCGACTACTTCCTCTACAACAGGCTCGAGGAGACCACGGAAGGGACGACCGACGAGGACCGCGTCGTGGAGCGTCTCTCGCAGAACGACGTCGTCACCGCGCTCTCCGAGGTTCCGCATGATTTTCGCGACGTGCTCATGCTCGTCGACATCGGCGACTTCACGTATGCCGACGCGGCTCAGATCCTCGACATTCCGATCGGCACGGTAATGTCTCGTTTGCATCGAGGTCGGCGGATCCTCAAACAGGCGATGGCCGAGTCAGCGGTTGGGAGCGAAAGCTGATGTGCAACTGCGACGAATGCGAACAGTGGATGCAGCCGTACATGGACCGCGTGCTGACCGATGCGGAGCGTGCGGAGGCTGAAGCACATCTCGACGACTGCGCGTACTGCCGTAGGCGCTACCGCTTCGAGGAGCATGTCCGCCAGTTCGTACGCCAGGTCGTCGAGGTCGAGCCGATGCCGGTCGACCTCAAGCAAAAGCTGGCGGCTCTGCGCACGCCTTTGCAGTAAGACGAGTTACGGGCCGCGTGCCGGTCCGACGATGACGAAGAGCTCGCAACCGCCACTGCCGCCTGGGAGTGGCTTCGTCTCGACACCCAACTGCTTGGCCAGACGCAGCGCGAGCGCGTCGCACCCGGGCGGGAAGTAGACCGCCGTCTGCGGATACGTGAAGCTGTCCGCGCGTCCCACCTTCTTGATGCTGTAGCCGAACGCCTGCACGTGACTTGCGACCTGTCGCGTGTAGTTGAAGTCACCACTCCCGTTGAGGACGTCGACGCCGACCCGCCACGGCGGCGGCAGGACCACGGTGGCTTGAGCCGGGCTCTTTCCGCCGCTGCCGTGGGGAATCACCATGAATGCAAGGAAGAGAGCTGCGCCGACGAGGATGGCGCCGGCCGCGATCAGGCGCGGGATCGGGTTGCGCTCGACCGGGGTCGCGGTCACGGGCCGCCCGGCGAGCTCACGTGCTTCGCGGTTGTCGATGCCGAGGGCCGTCGCATAGAGCAGCGCCGCGAGCATCGCTTCGTCGGGCGACGAGAAGCGGTAGACGCGGCCTTCCTCGAGCCACCGGGCCTCCTCCTCGGAGAGCCCCGCCCTGCGCGCGGTCTCAGCGAGCGTCAGCTGTCGGTGCAGCCGGGCGACTGCAAGCGGCGATTCGTCGCCGGTCGGCTCGAGCGGCTGGACGAGCTCCATGCCGGGAGTCATTCTGGACGCGGGGGCGGCCATCCTCTTTCCAGGTCATCGGCAAAATCCACGTCGCCTGGAGGGGTCAGATCGTCACAGGCCACGGTCTCTGCAGACAGGTCTCTCAGCCCAGCTTCCGGGGTCTGACTCCAGACGTGTCTGGAGATGAGGAGGGGGTGGAGGCGGATGCCGCCGTACGTCGCGGCGATTCGGTCGGTGTTCGTCTCTTGCCACACCGAGATCACGCGGTCGATCGCCCGCGGGTCGAGCTCTGGCCCGTCGCCGAGGACGACGACCGCGGCGTCGACGCCGTCCTCGAGCGCCTCGAGACCGCAGCGCAGCGATGCGCCAGGCCCGCGCTGCCACTCGGTGCAGTAAACGACCCGAGCATCCGTTTCGACCTCGTGCGCACCGAGTACGACCACGACGTCGTCGACAGAGCTCGCGCGCACTCGCTCGAGCACTCGAGGCAGCAGCACACGCTGCTTCGGAGAGCCGAACCTCGTCGAAGCGCCGGCCGCGAGCACCACCGCGGCGATCATGCCTCAGGTTCTATCTACAACCGCGAAGCTCGCGCCAGGTTTCCGTGACGTTCGCCGCGTACGTCTCGGTCTGTAGCGTCGGTGCGCCGCCGGCCTTCGCCACTGCCGTCGGGCCCGCGTTGTACGCGGCGAACGCGAGGTCGGGTGACTGGAAGCGATCGAGCAGCACGCGCAGATAGCGGGCACCGGCGAGCACGTTCGAGCCAGGGTGATCGACGTCGAGCCGCAGCCACGCGCCGGTCGCGGGCAGCACTTGGAGCAGTCCACGCGCGTCAGCGGCCGAGCGGGAGTCGGCGTCCAGCCTGGACTCCACCTGGCCCACCGCGACCAGCATCGCCAGCGGCAGGTCGGTCAGCTGCGCCGCGGTGACGAAGGAACGGCGATACTCGGCCGAGACAGGGCACCGGTTCGCGACCTCCGGCGCGCGCGGCAACGCGGGGATGCGGCCCGCGTGCGCGGACGCGGGTCGTCCTTTGGCATTCGCGACCGCGCCGGCGATCGTCCCGCCGATCAGTGCGACGAGAAGGAGTGCGGAGAGACGGCGCCGCATCCGAGGCGACGATCCTATCCGGGCCCGCCGATCTCCTCTAATGCGCGTCGCACGAGCGCGCGGGCGATGTCGACCTTGTAGGTCGTACCCGGCAGCGGCGTGGCGTCGTCGAGTGCGTCGGGAGTTTGCAGCGCCCAGGGAATCGGAGCTACCCCGGCAAGAGCAATTTGAATCTCACCCGCAGTGTTCGCCGCCGCGACGCCGACGAGCGCGAAGGCCCACTTCCGGCGGTCCATTGCCTTCAGGTAGACGGAGGCGTCGGCGCTCGGCAGGTCGAGCTCGAGAATGAGCTCGTCATCCGCAAGCGTCGTGAGGCTGCGGTTCTCCCCTGTTGGCAGGCGATAGAGGTCGGCCACAGGCAGTTGCCGCTTCGTCGTCGTGAGCGTGGCACCGAGCGCGACCAGTGCGGCCGCGACGTCGGAAGGATGCGCGGAGGCGCAGAGATCGTTGCCGAAGATCGCGTGCTCGCGATGCGCGCCCTCCTTCGCATGACAGCGGCCGCCGCCGTGGAGGTAGCACGGGAACTGCAGTCGCCAGTACCAGCAGCGCGTCGCCTGCAGGAGGTTGCCGCCGATCGTGCCCATCGCGCGCAGCTGCGGCGAGGCGGCGAGCCTGCACGCCTCACGCAGTGCCGTGGGGATCTGCGGGTCGACCTCGAGCTCGGCGAGCTTCGTCCCCGCTCCGATAACAACGCCCGTACCTTTCCCGTTTACTCCGTGTGGAACGACGTCGGCGATCTGCACGAGCGTGTCCGCATGCACGATCCCGTCACGCAACAGCGGCACGAGGTCGGTGCCGCCCGCCAGCGCTCGCGATCCGTTGCCGAGCGCGCGCGTCGCCTCGTCGACGCTAGACGGCTGCTGGAGCTCCACGTTCCTTTTCGCGCGCTTCCTCGAGCGCGCGCAGCAGTTCCTCGCGGGTAATGGGCAGCGAGCGGATGTCCGCACCGGTCGCGTCGCGGATCGCGTTCGCAATCGCGGCCGCGACCGGGATGATCGGCGGCTCGCCGAGACCCTTCGCGCCGAGATTCGTCAGGTGCTCGTCGGGCGAGTCGACGAGGTCGGTGATGATCTCGGGAACGTCGGCGATCGTCGGCATTCGGTAGGCGTCGAGTGTCTGCGTGAGCACCGTTCCGGTGGCCGGATCGAGCAGCCGGTCCTCGGAGAGCGTGTGGCCGATCCCCTGAATGACGCCGCCCTCGACCTGGCTCGACGCCTGCAGCGGACTGATGACGCGGCCGACGTCGTGGATCGCCGCGATCCGCTCGACGCGGATTTCGCCCGTCTCGACGTCGACTGCGACCTCCGCGACGTGGCAGCCGAACGTGAGGACGTTCATCCCCGTGGGGTTCGGTCCCCTCGCGCCCTTGCCGAGGATCTGCGCGTCCTCGAGCAGGCCGACGACGTCCTCGAGCGGAGAGGACAGGTTGCCGTCCGCCGAGACGACGTTGCCGTTCTCGATCGCGAGGACGCGTTCCTCGAGGTGGTAGCGCTGTGCCGCGATCTCGATGATCTGCCTCTTGGCGTCCGCCGCAGCCTGCCTCACCGCCGGACCCATCGACGGAACCGTCGACGAGCCGGCGGAGATCGACGCGTACGGCCCGCGAGCGCTGTCCCCGAGCACGACGTCGACGTCGACGATCGGTACGCCGAGCTCCTCGGCGGCGATCTGCGCCATTGCCGTGCGCGTCCCGGTGCCGATGTCCTGCATCGCAGTGACCACGGTCGCTCGTCCGTCGGAGCCGATCCGGATCCAAGCGTACGACGGCGGACCGCCGCCGCCGTACCAGATCTGCGACGCGAGCCCAACGCCGTGCTTCCAGCTTCCCTCCGAGCGTGCGTGTACCTCGTCGCGCCGCGCCCAGTGCTGCTCCGCGCGGCGATAGCACTCCATCAGGTTCTTGGACGAGAACGGTCTGTCGTTCGTCGAGTCCGCATAGTTGCGCCGGCGCAGCTCGAGCGGATCGATGTCGAGCCTCGCCGCGAGCTCGTTCAGCAGGCATTCGAGCCCAAACGTTCCCTCGACGAAGCCGGGCGCGCGGAAGGCCTTCATCGGCGGCGTATTCACCTTCGCGCCGTGGACGGTCGTTCGTACGTTCGGACACTCGTAGAGCATGCGCATCGGCCCATCCGTGCCTGCAACCCAGCCGGACCAGCCGACCGCGTTGACGAACTCACCGCCGAGTGC
>JBKPJA010000188.1:0-2643 GCA_046730515.1 Actinomycetota bacterium
ACGAAGATGGCAGCGAAGGCCGCCCGCCGCCGCTTCGAGATCGCGGCGAGCAGCTCGTCGTCGAGCTCGAGGCCGAGCCTGCGGTAGATCCTACGCGCACTGTCCTCGAACTCTCCTTTATCTCGCGCGGCGCGGTCGTCCGCCCAGGCTGCGGCGTAGGCGACGGGATCGACATCGGCTTCGGCCGCGAGTCCCTCGAGCGCCTGTAGCCACTTGCTGTCGTCGAACGGAACGAGCGTTTCCCAGAGGTCGAACACGACCGCCTCGACTCGCTGCATCAATCCACGAGTGAGAGCCGCTCATTCGGACGGTAGCGCCGTCCGACCTTGCCGGACGGAAGACCGTCCGTGAGCACGACGTCCGCGGTGAAGTCGTTCGCGCCGCGAATCAGCGACGAGCCGACACCGTACGAGTCGACCGGGACGCCCTTCCGCTCGAACTCCTCGATCTTCTCCAGCGTGAAGCCGCCCGACGCGACGATCTTCACGTGCTCGAAGCCGTTCGAGTCGAGCGCGTCGCGCACCTTCCAGACGAGCCGCTCGTTGACGCCCGTCGGCCTGAAGTCGCCGAGCTCGTCCCAGAGCGAACGATCCACGAGATTCTCCGACGTGTCGAGCCGCACGCCCCACAGACGCTTGCCGAGCGCACGCGCCACCTCGAGCGCGGTCGAGACGGAGTCGTTCTCGAAATCGATCAGCACGGTCACGTTGAGATCCGGCGGCGCCCACTCGGCGAACTTCGTCGCCGCGAGCACGGTGTTGCCGCCGTAACCGGAGATCAACGAGTGCGGAACCGTTCCGACGCCCTTGCCGCCCCACCAGGACGCCTGCTCGTCCGTCGTGACGCCGACCTGCGCGCCGACGATTTGTCCGGCGAGGTGTGCGGCGTAACCGTCGCCGGTCTGGACACGGTGATGGTCGTGCCGCGCCGGCATGAAGATGATCGGCTTGCCGTGTGCAGCCTCGAGCACGCGCACGACATTCGTCGTGATCAGCGTGCGGCGGGCGAGCACTCCCAGATACAGCGTCTCGAGATGCCCGAACAGCGTGTAATCGCCTTCGATCGTCATCACTGTTTCCCACGGCTCGATGCGATCGCCGTCGTAGAGTGCGTGCACGGTCAGCTCGTCCCAATCGTGCGAGCACAGCTTGACGATCGCGATCGCCTCGTCCATCCCGCCGAGATACGAGCTCTTCTTCTGGAAGATCTGCATCACGACGCGCGGATGGCGTCCGTCGCGCAAGAGCGCCGCCCGAGCGTGGTTGAAGTACGCATCCGTGTAATAGCCGGCGCGCATCTTCTCGACCGGGAGGTCGAAGATCTCGGCCGGCAGCCGCCGGTGCCCGGTGCGTTCCTCGATCGCCATCAGCTTTCGTTCTCGAGCGCGAGGCACGCTGCGAGCGCCGCCTCGGCAACCTCCACCTGCGCAGGCGTCGGCTCGACGGTCGCGAGCCGGTGCTGCAGCTCGTGGCCCGGCTTGGCGAGCGCGCGCGACAGCGGCTTGTCCGGATTCCGGACCATCCAGCCGAAGATCTCCGTCGACGCTGCGAGGGCGCCGATCTGGGCGCCGATGCGCGCCGCACTGCGGAGATGCAGTGGTGCTTTCGCGGCGAGCGCGTTGCCGACCGCCGAGGTCAAAAGAAGCGGCCCGACCAGGTGCGAACCGCAACGTTCGTGCTCCTTCGCCGCCTTCTCGCCGTGCTCGTAGGTCCCGATCGAGATGTGCTCGGCGCCGTGATACGCGGCGAGCTCGGACCCGCGCAGCGCGAGCGCGGCGGGCGCAACGGAGAGGAGCGCCGAGACGAGCTCTTGCGCAACCGGGCTGAGGCGGCGGGAGTCGCGTGCCAGGCGGACGACGAAGGCGCTTCCGAACATCGCCGCCACGACCCCGCGTCGCTGGAACGGCAGCCGCCCCTCGGGCAGCGCGCGTCGAACCTCGGGGATGACGGCCATCGCTTCGAGTAACCGCGCCGGCCCACGCAGCAGCGGCCGGTCGAGCTGCGAGGCGCGGAAACGCTTTCGCCCGGACTCGACCCTCAGCCCGCCGTCCTCGGTTCGGATCGCACAGGCCCAGGACGTGGGTCCGTGGACGAGCACGCCGTTCGCGAGGGCCATCCCACCGAGCCGAAGCTTTTCCTCAGGCATCGCTCAGAGCGTAGCCACTAGAAGCAGAGCAAGAGCGCGTCTCCGTCGCCGAAGCCGATCGGGCCGATGCGGTAGCCGCGAGTTCTCAGCACGCGGTAGTCGACGCCGGCCGAACCGAAGCTCAGGTAGGAGTCGATACGCCGCGCCGCGCTGATCATGAGCGACGTGCAGTCGTCGTAGGCGTAGCCGCGCCAGCAGTCGCCGTACTTTCCGCACGGGTGGGTCATGAGGCGCATCCCACGCGGATGCCGTTCGGTAAATCGGCAACGGGCACTCGTCGTTTCCACCGCCTTGACACCGTCGTCGACGTACTTCCACGGAACGATCCTCGGCGCATCTGCTACGTGCGCGTGATGTGCGCAGCCCGCCAGTGAGACCGCTACGACAGCAAGTGTTGTGCCGCGAATCGCATCCATTCGACTCCGAGCTCGAGATCCTCGACCGGCACCCGCTCGTCCGCCGAGTGGATGAGACGCGCAGCTACCTCCGGATCCATCG
>JBKPJA010000189.1:0-13064 GCA_046730515.1 Actinomycetota bacterium
GGACGCTCCCGACGAGGAGGGCGTGTACGCGGCACTCGAAATCCCGTGGTGTCCTCCGGAGCTCCGTGAGGAGCCGTTCCACGGCGAGCCGCCGCGGTTGGTCGAGCTCGACGACGTGCGCGGCGACTTGCACTGCCACACAACGTGGTCGGATGGAAGAGCGTCCGTACTGGAGATGGCGACGGCCGCGCGCGACCTGGGCTACGAATACCTCGCGATCTGCGACCACACGCAGAACGTCCGGGTGGTCCCAGGACTCGACGCGGACGACCTCCGGCGACAGGGCGAGGAGATCGCGGCGGCGAACGAGGAGCTGTCGCCGTTTCGCGTCCTACGCGGAACGGAAGTCGACATCCGCAACGACGGGACGCTCGACCTCCCCGACGACGTGCTCGCGGAGCTCGACTGGGTGCAGCTCAGCCTGCACGCGGGCCAGCGGGAGCGCGGCGATCTCCTCACGAAGAAAGTGACAGAGGCGATGCGGCATCCAGCTGTGTCGTGCCTCAGCCATCCGAAGGGACGCATCATCAACCACCGCCCTCCGAACGCTTTGGATCTGGAGCGCGTGTTCGAGGTCGCGCTCGAGACCGGCGTCGCGCTGGAGACGAACGGCCTGCCGGACCGACTCGATCTCTCCGGACCTGAAGTCAAGCTCGCCGTCGAAGCGGGCGTGCCGATCGTCGCGTCGACGGATGCACACTCGATCCGAGGCCTCGGGAACATGCAACTTGCGATTGCCACCGCGCGACGCGGCTGGGCGACGGCGGCGAACGTCGTCAATACGAGGCCGCTGGCAGATCTGCCGTTGCAGCGTTAGCGGTTACAGAAGCTCGAGCCGCGCCACGGCTTGGCCGTTCCGCCGTAGAGCGCAACGGCGCCGCGGACGTCGTCCGGCTGCAGCAGCCGGCACGTCCAAGTTCCGGCGGGCGGTGCGGGACACATCGTCGTGTGATCGTTCCCGACCGTCGGGTTCATCGTCGCGCAGACGCCGTACTCATGGTCGAGCCCGAGCACGTGGCCGAACTCGTGCGCGACGATCAGCGCCATCTCGAAGCGGTCGTGTCCCGTCTGGATGCCGACCTGCGCGCTCACGAACGTGCTGCCGAGTCGCTGCACGTGTGCATCTCCGGCGTGCTTATACCAGCGGATCCCGATAAGCAGCTTCGCCTGACTACGCGGAACCTTGATGAAGTGCACATTTGCGCCGCTCGTGTTCCACGCGTACGCGGCTGTGTCCACCGACCATGAGTACGCGGCGGTCTCTGTGTAGTACGAGATGACGGACGTCGGCCAGCGGCCTCCTTCGAGGCGGTAGCCGTCTGCGGGAGCCGCGAGGAGCGCCGCGGCGAGGCCGGTAATGACGATAGCGCGCAGCATCGACTTCGAATGTCGGCATGCGAGACTCGTGCCTTGAAAGTTCTCGCTACGCGCCGATATCCCGGCTCCGGGTTCGAAGAGCTCGCGGACGTCGAGGTCGTCCCCCTTGTCACGCTCAGAGAGCCGCGCGCGGACATCGAGGGTCTGATCGTCGCCAACGAGCCTGTGCCGATCGAGCTCTTGCCTTCCTTGCGAATCGTCGCCAACTTCGGCGTCGGCTATGACCGGATCGACGTTGCCGAGCTTTCCGCGCGTGGCATCGCGGTGACGAACACACCGGGCGTGCTCGATGCTGCGACCGCGGATCTGACCTTCGCGCTCATCCTCGCGGTGCGACGGCGCGTCGTCGAAGGCGACAAGCTCGTTCGCTCCGGCCGGTGGAGCGGCTCATACGCGGACGCCGTGCTCGGGCGAGAGCTGACGGGATCGACGCTCGGGATCATCGGGCTCGGGCGAATCGGCGCCGCCGTCGCACGACGCGCACGGGGCTTCGAGCTTCGCGTGCTCTACACGCAGCGCCGACGCGTCGAAACCGATCTCGGCGAGTACTGCGAGCTCGATGAGCTCCTCCGCGAGTCGGACGTCGTCACGATCCATGCACCGCGCACTTCCGAGACTGAGCGCCTGCTCGACGCGCGGCGCCTCGCTCTGCTCCGCGACGGCGCAACGCTCGTGAACACGGCACGCGGCGAGATCGTCGACGAGCCGGCGCTCGTTCGCGAGCTCGTCTCAGGCCGCATTCGCGCAGGCCTCGACGTCTTCGCCCACGAGCCGAGCGTGCCGACCGAGCTCTTCGACTTGGACAACGTCGTGCTGACGCCCCACATCGGTAGTGCAACAGTGGAGACACGTGAGGCAATGACGCGAACGGTCGTGGACAACATCCTCGCCCTCGAGCGCGGCGAGGAGCTGCTGACGCCTGTGACGGTCTAGCCGAGAGCGGCCCGCCCGGGGCCGCTCGAGGTCCACTCGGCGAGCTCGAACCAATGCGTGTCCCGCAGCGCCTGCGCGAGCTTCTCGTCCGTGTGCGCCGCATAGAAGACGTGCTTGTCGAGGTCGCAGCAGATGGCGATTGCTTCGAGCGAAACGTCGGGGATCTTCATCAGCGCTTCCGTCGGCAGCTTCGCTTCGGCGACCGTGTAGTGCTTGAACTGCAAATCGGGCGCGTACTCCATCAGCATCGGCCAATCAGGACACGTGCGCGAGCTCATCCTCCTACCCTTTCCGCCTGCGCCTCGATCTCCTCTCTTACCCAGCGGCCTTCGAGTCGGACCGCCCCGCGCTCGCCACCGGCGGGAATGACGACAAACGTGACCGCGTCGTCGAGCCAATGGTAGAGCTCGCCGCCGCTTTCGTCTGACAGTCCGAGCCGTAGGTGGAAACGACCGTCCGCGAGCGGCAACTCGTCGACGTCGAAGCGGACGACGAGCTCGGTCGCATCGTCGTCCCAGCCGAGCTCTGCGGTGGACTGTCCCGCGCCGGCGATCAGCAGCCCGGAAGAATCGCGGAACTCGTACGACAGGCGGGGCGCCGGCAGCGCGCGTTCCGCGACGACACGAAGGCGCAGCGTCAACGGCTCGCCTGCGAGGAACTGCGTGCGTGACCCCCCATCCGCTCCGAGCAGCACGACCTCCTCGATGCGCGCCTCGCCACTTCCCCACTCGTTCAGGCCCGCGGCGCGCTCCTCCGGATCGCGCTCCCCGGCGAGTAGCCGCCGGTAGCGGACGATTGCGTCGTGCGTCGGGCCGTCGAAATCGACGCGTCCGCCGCGCAGGAGGATCGAGCGGTCGCAGAGACGCTCCACCGCGGCAGCGTCGTGCGAGACGAAGACGATCGTGCCGCCGCGCTGCTTGAACTCGAAGATCTTGCCGAAGCACTTGCGCTGGAACTGCTCGTCGCCGACCGCGAACACCTCGTCGAGCAGAAGGACGTCCGCGTCGATATGTGATGCGATCGCGAAACCGAGCCGCATGTACATCCCGGAGGAGTACGTGCGCACGGGCAGATCGATGAACTCCTCGAGGCCTGCGAAGGCAACGATCTCGTCGAGCTGTTCGCGGATGTACGCGCGCTTCAAGCCGAAAATCGAACCGTTGAGGAAGACGTTCTCTCGCCCGGTGAGATCGGGATGGAAGCCCGCGCCGAGCTCGAGCAGCGAGCCAACGCGCCCGCCGACCTCGACGCGCCCTGCGGACGGCTTGATGATTCCGGAGATCAGGCGCAGAAGCGTCGTCTTGCCCGAGCCGTTGCGGCCGACGAGACCGACCGCGCTGCCGGGCTCGACGAGAAACGAAACGTCGCGCAAGGCGACTACGTCGTGCCCGCGCGTGCGGCCCCGCGCGACGACGAGATCCTTGAGGCGGCGCGTCTCACGGGGATAGACCTTGAAGCGGCGCGTGACCTTGTCGACGCTGATTTCTCCGAGGCGCATTACGCCTCGGAGGGTACCGACAAGGCAAGCCGCTGCTCGCTTCCGCGGCAAGCTTTCCCAGGTTGTGTTCAAGACGGCTGCGGCGGCAAAGCCGCCACAGCCTTTAAGGCGACGTCGCAAGCGACGTCGCAAGCACCCGTCGCACCAGCCCGGCGAGCACGCGGACGAACCGTGGGTCCGCGTTTGGCATCTCGATCCGGGCGAAGCGCATCCCGAGCTCGTCGGCGTGATCCCGCGCCTCGTGATCGAGGTCCCAGCGGATCTCCAGGTGGTCGGCGACGAAGCCAACCGGGCACACGAGCGTGTCTTTGACCCCGTGCTCGTGGAGGTCTTCGAGGTGGTCGAGGATGTCAGGGCCAAGCCACGGCTCACCCGTCGGCGACTCGCTCTGGAACGAGAACGACCAGTCGTCGACACCGGCGCGCTCGGCGACGAGCCGCGACGTCTCGAGCAGTTGCTCCTTGTAGGGATCTCCCTCGGCGAGAATGCGAGCGGGTAGCGAGTGCGCCGTGAAAACGACGTGTGCGCTCGTGCCGCGAATCCGGTCGGCGAGCAGGTCGACGAAGTCGGGCTCGTCGTGCCAACTGTCGATGAAGAGCAGCTCGCCGCGCCCGACGAGCGCGTCCCCCAGCTGTTGCTTGTAGCCCGCGATCGAAAGCGCCGAATAGTGCGGGGCCAGTACGAGCCCGACAACCGTGTCGGCTCCGGACACGAGCGCGCGCTCTGCTGCGTCGGCGATGTGCGGCGTCCAGTGCTTCATGCCCGTGAAGACCGCCACCTCGAGCTCGCGTTCGAGCGCGGCGCGCGTCTCTTCGGTGATCGCGTTCAGCGGCGAGCCCTGCTCGATCCCGAGCCGGCGATAGCGCTCGACGAGGTCGTCGAGATGCTCCTGCGCGATCGGCCGCCCTCCGCGGATGTCGGCGTAGTACGCGGGCACGTCCTCGAGCCGCTCCGGCGACCCGTACGCCATCAACACGACGGCGGGTTTCAGACGCGCGCCTCCACGGTCGCCTCCTGTACGAACTCCGTCAAACGCCGAAGGACGGCCGGGTCTGCGTCAGGTGGCACTCCGTGCCCAAGGTTGAATACATGACCCGGCCGCCCGCCGGCACGTTCGAGAATATCGCGCGTCTCGGCCTCGATTCGCTCCCACGGCCCGAGCAGAACCACGGGATCGAGGTTGCCTTGCACGCCGCGATCGTCGCCGACCTCCGCCCAGCCGCGATCGAGGGGGATCCGCCAGTCGAGACCGATCACATCGCCTCCCGCGTCGGCCATCGCCGTCAACAGTGTCGCCGTCCCGGTGCCGAAATGGATCGTCGGGACGTCCACTGCATCGAGGATGAGTTTCGAATACGGAGCAACGAATTCGTCGTAATCGGACGGTGACAACGCGCCGACCCACGAGTCGAACACTTGGATCACGTCCGCCCCGGCGCGCACCTTCGCTGCGACGTAACGCGCGAACTGGTCTGCGAGCTTCTGCATCAGCGCGTGCCAGACCCGAGGCTCGCGGTACATCATCGTCTTCACCTTGACGAAGTCGCGGCTCGGCCTTCCCTCGACGAGATAGCCGGCGACAGTGAAAGGGCCGCCGCAGAACCCGATCACCGCTCGCTCAGGCGCAAGCTGGTCGCGCACAAGCCGAATGGCTTCCAGAATGAACGGCGCGGACTCCTCAGGCTCGGTCACACGTAAGCGCTCGACGTCCGCGCGCGTCGCGATCGGCTCGCCGATCACCGGACCGACGTTCTCGACCAGGTCGACGTGCACGCCCATCCCGAGGACAGGGAACATGATGTCTGTGAACATCACCGCCCCGTCGACGCCGTGCGCGTCGACGGGCTGCAAGGTGACCTCAGCGCAGAGCTCGGGGTCGCGGACGATGTCGAAGAGCCCGTAGCGCTTGCGCAGCTCGCGGTACTGGGGCAGCGAGCGCCCCGCCTGGCGCATGAACCAGACCGGCGTGTGCTCGACCGGCTCGCGCCGGCAGGCTCTGACGAGCAAGGGTTCCACGCGATCAAGCCTATGCGCCGATGACTTTCCGAGCCGGGCGGAGTCTGATAGGTACGAAGACGACGTCGACGCGGAGGTGAGTCTCATGTCCCGGACCCTGCTGGTGATCGGCACCCGCAAGGGCTGCTTCCTGCTGGAGAGCGACGCCGATCGTCGCGACTGGACGCTGCGCGGGCCGTTCTGCGAGGGCTGGCCCGTCTACCACGCGATCCACGATCCCTCGAGCGGCGCGATCTACGCGGCCGCAGCCAGCGAATGGCTCGGCTCCTCCGTCTGGCGGAGCCCGGACCTCGGCGAGACCTGGACCCAATCGAGCGAAGGGCTGGCCTATGACGCCGACTCCGGCCGCAAGGTATCGAAGGTCTCGACGCTCGCAGTGAGCAACGGCCGACTCCTCGTCGGCGTCGAGGCGCCGGGGATCTTCGAGAGCCGGGACGACGGCGCCACGTGGTCGCTCCTCTCGACGCTCGCGGGGCAACCGGGCAGCGAGGTGTGGGACGACCCCGCGCATCAGCCGCCCGGCCACCTCGGCATCTCCGCGCTGATGTTCGACGACGACGATCCGGCCCGCTTCTGGGCGATCGTGCAAGGCATCGGCCTCTTCGAGACTGCCGACGACGCCGAATCGTGGACGCCGCGCAACAGGGGTCTGCGCGCCGACTGGCCGCGCGAGCACGAAGAGGTCGGGTTCTGTGTGCACAAGCTCGTCCGCTCGCCCGTCGACGGAAAGCGGATGTACCAGCAGAACCACGTCGGGATGCATCGCACCGACGACGAGGGCCATTCGTGGACCGAGATCACCGAGGGGTTGCCGACCGAGTTCGGCTTCGCCGCGGCCACACATCCCCACGACCGCGAGACCTTCTACGTCGTTCCGCTCGACCCCGGCCACGGACGCACCATGGTCGACGGCCAGGCGGCGGTCTGGCGGACCCGAGACGCCGGCGAGACCTGGCAGCAGCTCGATAGCGGCCTGCCACAGCAGGACGCGTACGTCGGAGTGCTCCGTGAAGCGATGGCGATCGATTCGTACGACATGCCGGGTCTGTACTTCGGGACGAGCACGGGCCAGCTGTTCGCGAGCCGCGACGAGGGAGACACGTGGACGCAGATCGCGGACTACCTGCCGGCGATCTCGTCGGTGGAGGTCGCGCTCATCGACTGATGGCAGACCTGCATCTTCCCGGAACGCTGACGCCGCTCTTCGCGGGCCTGACGCGCCACGTCGACATCGAAGCAGGAACGGTCGCCGAGGCGATCGAGGAGCTCGACCGGCGCTGGCCGGGCCTGCGCGACCGCCTCTGCGAGCCTGGTCCCTCGCTGCGCCGGCACATCCATGTCTACGTCGATCGGCAGCGGGCGACGCTGGACACGCCGATCGGCGTACAGTCGCGCGTCGACGTCATCGCGGCGATCAGCGGCGGTTAGTGATCGGCGAGCACGACGTCCCCGCCGGCCCGCTGGCGGTTCGGTGGCTCGCGCTCGAGGTCCCGCCGCTGCAGGCCGGCACGCTCGCAAAGCTGCACGCTTCGATCGAGAACGCGGGCACGACGCCGTGGCGCGACCTGAACCTCTCGTACCACTGGCTCGACGAGCGCGGCAATCCGATCCACTGGGACGGGCTACGCACGCCGGTCGAGGCTGAACCGGGTGAACGCCGTGAGGTGGAGGCGCGCATACGAGCGCCGATCCCTCCGGGGACGTACGCGCTGGGAGTCGACCTCGTCGACGAGCACCGCTTCTGGCTGGCAGAGCTCGGCAACTACTCGCCGATGCAGGAGGTGGAAGTGCAACCTCGCGACGCGACGCAGGCGCGCGCCTTCGTGCCGAACGGCGTCGCGCTCGCTCCCGATTGGGAAGAGCGCGTCTACACCGCCCACACCGAGGGTTATGCGGCAGTCGGCGGCGCGGTCCGCTGGCAGGGGAGCGGGCTCCGCCGGACGACGCCGTCCGAGCTCGCACCCTACGAACCGGGCGGAGGACGCAATCCCGCCTTCGCGCATCCGCTCGTCTGTCCCTCGCTGGTGCCGCCGCTCGAGCCGAATGCGGAAGTCTCCGGCCTGCCGGCCTGGTGTCCCGAGGGAGACGAGCCGTGGGTCTACGACGCGCGGATCGTGCTCACACTTCCACCGCAATCTCGTCGTCGACGCTCGTGAAGACGAACGCCCCTAGGGCAAGCGCAACGACTGAAGCGACAGCGAGATAGATGACATCGGCGGCGCGTGGAAGCCGTCCGTAGAAGAGCGGATAGCGCAAGGCCTCGATCGCCGGCGAGAGCGGGTTGAGCCAGTGGATCGCCTCGACCACCTTGTGGTGGTTCGAGATGTTTCGCGAGGAGAGCGGGTACAGCACCGGCGTCAGGAAGAAGAGCGGCAGCAGCAGCGCCGCGACGATGAACTCGATGTCGCGGAACAACACGTCGAGCGACGCCAGCGCCAGCGCGAGCCCCGAGGCGAGCGCAACCACACCGAGCGCAATCGGAATCGCGAGCCACTCGGTCCCGCGCACGCGCGGCAGCAGCGCGAAGTTGAGCACGATCAGGCCGGCGAGCATCACGACGAACGAGATCAGGTGCGTCGCGACGATCGACAGCGGAACGAGCTGCCGCGGAAATCGGGTCTTGCGGATCAGGTTTGCGTTGTCGAGCATCGACCGCGACGCCGCCTGGACCGACGTCGCGAAGAAGATCCAGGCAGCAAGGCCGACGAGCAGGAACAGTGCGTAGTGATCGGTCGAGCCGAACGGCGTCTTCCACAGTACGGAGAACACGAGCAGGTAGACGCCCATGAGCAGGAGGGGGTTCGCGAGCGTCCAGGCGACGCCGAGAACCGAACCGCGGTACTTCGCCTGCACGTCGCGGCGGAAGAGGTTGCCGAAGAGCTCGCGATAACGGAAGAGATCCGCGTAGACGGTCATCGGTGACAATCGTGCCCGAGATGGCGGACACGCGCGTCGCATACGTCTATCCGAACTCGCGTCGCGAGCTGATCGCCGGGTGCAAGGCGGGGACGGCGCCGGACACGCATCTGCTCGGCCTGAACCAGATCGGACAGTTTGGAATCGACGCGGAGGTTCGCGAGCCGGCTCTCGACACGCACGCGTCCTTTCTGCCGCACCGCCTCCGCTGGCACCTGCGCGAGCTGACGCTGCCGTGGGAGTTGCGCGACGTCGACGTGATCTTCACGCCGCTCGCGAACCTCGTCCCGCTCGCGTCGAGACTTCGACGCCGGCCGCCGGTGCTCGTCTACAACTTCGGCTTCAACACCATCCTGCGACGCGCCGGGCGAGCACGCCGTGCACTCCTTGCCTCTGCACTTCGCCAAACGGCCGGAGTGGTCTGCCTCGGCCCGTCGCAACGCGACGAGCTGATCGAGCTGACGGATCTCGATCCTGAGCGCGTGCCGGTCGCGATTCACGGAGTCGACGAGCGCTTCTTCGCACCGGGCCGTGAACAGCGCGAACGAGTCGTCTTGGCAGTGGGCAAGGATCTCGCGCGCGACTACCGGACGCTCGCGCAGGCCGCGCGCTCGATCGATGCGCGCTTCGTCTTCGTCGTTCTGCAGCGAAACGTCGAAGGAATCGTTCTGCCGCCCAACGTGGAGATCCGGGAGCGCATCAGCTACATCGAGCTACGGGACCTCTACCAACGCGCAGCGTGTGCGGTGGTGGCGCTGCGCAGGCCCGACTATCCGTTCGGCTCAGAGGGATCGGGAGTCACCGCGCTCCTCGAAGCGGGGGCATCGGCGACACCGCTCGTCGCGACCGACCGGCCGATCATCCGCGACTACCTCCGAGACGAGGAGACCGCGCTGATCGTGGAGGAGGAGAACGCCGACGCGCTTCGCGCCCGAATCGAATGGATGATCGACGACTCGGCCTACGCGCAATCGCTCGCGCGCGCCGGACGCCACCGGGTGGAGGAGCGTCACACGATGAACGACATGGCGGCCGCGTTGGCGCCGCTCATGAAAGGGGCAGCGAGGCGGGAGTAACGACGCTGCGCGCGATCAATCCGCCGCCGTCGAGCACGGATCGCACCTCGTCCGGATCCTTGTGCCCGAAGTACCAGTCGATCGTCCGGTGGAGACCGTCGACGAACGCGACCTTCGGCGACCAGCCGAGCAGCTCGCGGGCACGCGAGTTGTCCGCGACGCGGTTCATCGGCCCGGTGGGCATCTCCGGCTGGAAGACGATCTCGAGGTCCTTCCGGGTGTAGCTCAGGACCTCGCGAACGGCGTCGATCACGCGCGTGCGTTCCATCGTCCCGAGGTTGACAGCGGCACCGTCGTCGATCTTCTCCGCCGCCAGAACCGTGCCGTCGACGATGTCGCCGACGTAAGTCCAGTTGCGCACCTGCTCGCCGTTGCCCCAGACGAGGAAAGGATTCTGATCGACGAAGGCGCGCGCGATCATCGCCAACACCGCATGGTCCTCCTTCGCGCGCTCGCCGTACACCGTGAAGTAGCGACACGACGCGGTCTTCAGACCCCACTCGCGCGCATACGCCTTCAGGGACAGCTCAGCCATCAGCTTCGCGTAGCCGTACATGTTGTCCGCGTCGAAAGGCGGTTCGTCGGCGAGTTCCTCCCGCAGGTAGATCTCCTCGCATGGATCCGCCTGCGCGTGGTTCGGATAGACACAGCCCGACGACGCGTAGACGATCTTTTCGACTCCGGCCGCACGGCAGGCGAGAAATACGTAACCGTCGAGCACGAGATTCGTCGCACACGCGGCCTGATTGAGATCGACGTAGCCGCGGCCGCCGTGCGCGGCGGCAAGGTGGAAGACGACGTTCATTCCCTCGACCGCCCGCTCCGCGGCACCTGGGCGAAGGAGATCGTCGTGGAGGAACTCGACCGAGCCTCCGTCGATGTGCTCCTCGATGTTCTCGAGCTTGCCGCTGCTCAGGTCGTCCACGACGCGAACCGCCGCTCCGCGCGCGACGAGCTCGTCGACGAGAGCCGAGCCGATGAACGACGCGCCGCCGGTCACGAGAACGGGCCGGCCTTTCCATTCGAAGCTTGGCACGGGCGCGTAGGTTATCCGCGCGCCCGGCGGAACAGCCCGTTGACCTGCAACAGGTCGCCGTTACCAGGGTCCCTGAACGCCTGTTGAAGCGCAATCAGCTCGAATCCTTGCCGGTAGGCCCACTCGATTAGCTCGCCGATCAGCGGCTGGCCGTCGTAGAGCATCACAGTCGAGAGCTCCATTTCGAGTAATCGCACCGAAGCGAGCGTCGCAGTTGCGCCGCGGAGAACATCGAGCTCCGTGCCCTGGACGTCGATCTTCAGGTATGCACGCTCGCCGGGACGGACAACGTGCAGATCGTCCAGCCGGGCGACGTCGACCTCGATCGTTCCGGTGATCGCCGAGTCCGGCGCGCCCCGGAGATGGCGCTCGTTCATCGGGAGGAGCGAGCTCGACTGTCGATTGGCGCTCACCCTCAGCTCTCGCCGTGCGGGGTCGGCGCCGAGAGCAACCTGGTGCGCCTCCCACCTGTTGTCCGCGCGCATGCGCAAGGTCGCGAATGATCCAGGGAGCGGTTCGAAGGAGACGATTCGAGCGGTGTAGCCCTGCTTCCGGAGCGCCTGGCTCCAGTCCCCGTCGCCGGCACCGACGTCGATGACGAGGTCGATTCGTTCCTGGGCGAGCAGAAGCGGGCGGCGAAGGTGCAGGAAGTTCCGCGGCGCGTAGCGGACGACCTCGAGGCCCAGCCGGCGGAGCACGCGACGGAACGCCGCCTTCACGTCGCCAACGATAATCGGGTGTCCGTCGGTGGGTGTACGGTCGAAGGTGCGCAAACAGCCGCTTAACAGGGCTGCGTTACCGTTCCGGCTCGGAGGAATCGTGGAGAGCTCGAGGACGTTCGGATGAGATTTGTCGCCGTCGCGGTCGGGTTGCCGGTCGCGGCCGCCGTCCTCTGGACGCTCCTCCGCTCGCGGCTCGGAGGGCTCGTCGTCGCGGCTCCGAGACAGGATCGCTGGCACACGCGCGCAACCCCCTTGCTCGGCGGCGTCGGCATCTTCGTGGGGTTCCTCGCTGCGATCGGAGCAGCCCTCGCGAGCGGCGCCACACCTGCGAACAAGGAGCTCCTCGGCATCGTCGCCGGTTGTGCGGTCCTCTTCCTCGCCGGCCTTGCAGACGACATCCGCTCGCTCCGCCCGCTCGTCAAACTCGGCGCACAGGTGCTCGCCGCGTGCTGTGTCCTCGCCGGCGGGCTCTCCCTGCAGATGATCGGCAACGACGTGCTCGCGGATCTCGTCGCGGTCGTCTGGCTCGTGGGGATGACGAACGCTTTCAACCTCCTCGACAACATGGACGGGCTCGCGGCCACGCTTGCGGGCATCGCGGCCGCGTTCTTCGCGGTCGATGCACTGACCGTCCATCCGAACCACACCGCGCTCGTCCTCGCGCTCGCACTCGTCGTCGCGTGTCTCGCATTCCTCCCGTTCAACCTCCGCCCGCGCGGCAACGCCGCGGTCTTCATGGGCGACTCCGGCAGCCAGGTGCTCGGCTTCACGCTCGCCGCGCTCGGTCTCGCATCGAGCTGGAAGGTCGCCGGGACGACCGTCGCGACGCTCGTCCTGCCGATCCTCGTACTCGCCGTCCCGATTCTCGACACGACACTCGTCACGATCGTGCGCATGCTCGACGGCCGCCCTGTCTACCGCGGCGGCCGCGACCACACCTCGCACCGGCTCGTGTACCACGGCCTCTCGGAGAAACACGCCGTCGTGCTGCTCGCGATCATCTCTGCCGCGCTCGGAACGACGAGCCTTGCCTACGACGTCCTCGGCGATGCGCGCATCACGCTGATCGGAGTGCTGCTGACGTTCGCGCTGCTCGTCCAGTTCGGCAGCCTGCTCTCCGACGTCGACCGCGAGCCGGACCTCGCGCCGATCGCGGAACGCTCGTGGCTGAGGACGTTCGTCGCCAATCCGCGCCGACTGATCGAGTCGCTCGTCGACTTCGCGCTGATCACCGCGTCGTTCCTCGCCGCGTACTACATTCGCCTGACGAGCAGCGGCACGCCGTACGACCGGCACATCTTCCTGATCTCGCTGCCGGTCGTCCTGTTCGCGCGCTACGCGACGTTCATCCCGTTCGGCCTCTACCGCGGCGTCTGGCGCTACGCAGGCGCGCGCGACGCCGCGAGCGTCATCGGCGCCGTCGTGACCTCCGAGGTGATCGCGTTCGCCTTTCTGGCCGCGACGCAGGTGTGGGGCGGATTCCCGCGCAG